>CAZBDE010000270.1:0-3789 GCA_964490415.1 uncultured Pseudoxanthomonas sp.
TCGCACACGTCTGCTGTGTCCTTCGCTCCGACCCTGCGTGCGGCCTTCGCGTGCGCCAGCGTCTCCACGATCAGTTCGGTGCGGTCACTCATGCTGTTCTCCGTTCCTTGTAGGGATTCTTAGGGTACCATCACCACTCGGTAACCTCAACAGCGAATCGCACCGGGAACAGCGGCTCGGTTCCTGTCGGGTCACAGATGCCGTTGACGTCCTCCATGAGCTCCTGGATCTTTACAGCATATTCTTCGGCCAGATCATCGCGGACCTCGAAGACGAGTGCGTCATGCACCTGGAGCAGCATCCGGCAATCAGGGTTGTCGAGGTGCTTCATGGCGTGGACCATTACGCGCTCGACGACGTCGGCAGCGCCGCCCTGCATGAGGGAGTTCATCGCCTTGTAGTTCTCGCTCTCGTAGCGGAAGTGCCGGTAGCGACCCGACCACAGCTTGATCCTCTTCGTCTCTTTGACCTTGGCCTTGCACATCTCGTCGAGACGTCGGAAGCGCGGGTAGGTGCGGTAGAAGTTCGAGATGACCTTCTCAGCGTCCCTCTTCGAGATGCCAAAAGCGTTCATGATCCTGTTGACGCCGCCGCCGTACTGGATCGAGTAGACGAGGGTCTTCGTCTTGTGCCGGGTCCAGGCCTCGGCCAGAGCTGTCGATCCCGATGCCCGGAACTGGGCCTGGAGAGTCTCGGTCATCTCTGTAAAGACGTCACGGCCCTCCTCAAAGATCTCCAGCAGCTTGCTCTCCTGGGCGTATGCCGTGGCGAGCCGGAGTTCGAGCTGCGAGTAGTCAGCCGACAGGAGGACGAAGCCGGGACGGGCCACGAAGCACTTCTTCACCCTGTCGTTCCAGGGCGAGCCACCGTCCTTCGAGATCTGCTGGAGGTTGGGCTCACGCGAGCTCAGACGGCCCGTGGCGACGACATGCGTGGTGTACGAGGTGCGGAGCCTGTTGTCGGGGCTCGTGAGCTCCAGGTAGGGCTTCAGCAGCAGCCCGACAGCGGTCTGCCACCCTCGGAAGACGCGGACGTACTTCGACTCTGTGCGATCGTCTCGTGCCAGGATCTCGTCGTAGAGCGGCATGACGGTCTTGTCGAAGCTGGGTGCGCCTGTCTTCTCGCTCCTCTTGAAGACAGGCAGCTCCAGGCGGTTGATGAAGAGCTCGACGAGATCCTTGTGGCTGGCGGGGTTGAGCCCGAGCGTTTCGATGACCTTCTCTTTGGCAGCCTCACCCTCCTCCAGCAGCTCAGCGGTGAGCTCCAGGTCCATTTCGACACCCCGAAGTCTCATCTCTATGAGCGTGCGAATGAACTCCTGCTTCTCGACCCAAAGGTGCGGCGGAAGGGTCTTCCATTCCCTGTCGGCCAGGATCTTCTCGGCCACGGCATAGGTCACCTCGGCGTCGACAGAGGCGTAGTCGAAGATCATCTCCGGCGTAGTGTCGGGCCAGCCGTGCTCCTTCTGCCATTTCAGCGTGGTCTCGGGGATCGGTCTCGGCCCTGCCTTCGTGTCTTTGAACTGCGTGTGCGGCCAGTCCGAAAGCTTGCGCTCGCACTCCCAGTAGACGGCTAGCTCGTCGAGACCTCGGCGTCCTCGCGTCCATTCTTCGTTGACGAACATCATCATCGTGAGCACGTCGAGGAAGGGGTTCTCACGGAGGTCGACCCCGAGCGTGAGCATGGCGAGGACGTCGAACTGGACGTTGGCGAAGATGAGCACCCGGCGCTGCTTCTCCAGGACGTACCTGATCTTCTGGGCCGTCGCCTTGTCGATGTTCTGCTCTCGACCGGCTCGGTGCCGAGCACCCCAGTAGTAGCTGTAAAGCTTCCCGTTCTCGTGCCGGAACGCGATGCTCAGGCCGATCGCCTTGCTGCGACCGTCATGGACCTGGAGCCCGTCCGTCTCGGTGTCGAGCGCGACCGGGATGTCCGGGTGCTCGTAGAGGTACTTCAGGATCTTGTCAGAGGTTGAGGTCAAAGCTCGGCCCCCCTTCCGGGTTGGCAATGTCCTGCTTGCTCATCAGGTCGATCTCGTTGACTGTGAAGTGCAGCTTGTCATCGCGGATGAGCTTTACAGGGTCTCCGGTGGGGCGGAACCGGGCCTTGAGGAGCTGCATGTCGAGCTCCCCTGTCGGGTCTCCACGGTCCTCGATGTCGAGGGCGAAGTCGATGGTGGCGGCGATCTGGTAGGAGCCGTAGATGTCGCTCTGGCTGTTCGCCTGCTTGCGGCTCTGCGCGTCGTTCGCCTTCTTGCGGTGATGGTGGACGAAGACGAGTCCGAACTCATGGTGACGCCGGAGACGTTTGAGGAAGGCGAAGAGCTCACTCATGGCATCGTCGCTGCTGAGGTCGGTCGTGGACTGGCTGAGGGAGTCCACGATGACGACGTCGGGCGTGTGCTCATCAAGCCAGGAGTCGACGATGCGCTGGCTGGCCTCCTGGTTCATGTGGATCGGCTCGCCCTTGCCGTAGATCACGAGGTTCTGCTCCAACTCGGGGTGTCCGCTGTACGTCTCGTGAAGAGGCACGATGAAGTACTGGAGCTGGTAGACAGACATCTCCAGGCTGAGATAGAGAACCTTCTTGGGCTCACCCGACAGGGGAAACTCCAAGAAGAAGGGCCTCCCAGTTGCAAGGTCGGCTGCCAATTGCAACGAGAGTTGGGTTTTGCCGGTGCCGGGGCGTCCGGTGAACAGGCCGAGCCCGTTCTTGGTCAGCAGCCCTTCTACGAGCCAGTCGTCCCGGCCAGGGATGGCGACGATCTGGCTGACGCTGAAGAACTCCTGCTCGTCCTCGGTCTCGATGCTCTTCTCGTCGTGCAGGAGGTGGCTGAGTAGTGCCTTGTCGGAGACGACGTCGTAGCCGATCTTCGCCCGAGCACGGTTGATGAGCTCGATGAGGATCTTCGACTGAGTCGCCCGCGTGCTGTACTTGCCCCAGCGATCGTCGGCGTCCTTCAGCGCGGCGAAGATCTGCTCGTCTGTCCACCCGAGCTCAGCACCCTTGTAGGCCAGGCGAGCGAGGCCACCGGAGCGGTCCCACGATGCTGAGCGGGCCTCCTCGACGGTCGTGTTGAACAGCTCCAGCAGATCCGCGTCCCACTGGGCGAGGGTCTTTACAGCTTCAATGTCGGGCACCTCCGACAGGTCGATCTCCTGTCGGATCGCCTCGGCGGGTGTCGGCAGCCCAGCGAAGGCCTCGGAGGTGTACGGGGCGATCTCTTCCCTGTCGGCTACCACCTTGGCCGTGATCGGCTTGGCGTACTTGCGGTTCGTGCTGTAGGGCGGGCGAAGGAACTGATTGGCGTCCCAGCCGCTCGTGTCGGCACCGAGCGCGTAGGCGAGCGCCCTGTTGACCTTCTCGACGTCCTTGGGGCCGGTGAACTCCTCCAGCAGCCAGTAGGCGTGCCGCTTGCTCTGCGTGCTCGACTGCACCTCGATGTGAGGGCGAGGAGCGACGGCCTTGGGCCAGGTGTCCGGGAAGTTGCCGTCGAAGTCGGCCCACGCTACCCACGACCCGAGCACGGCGTCGTTCGTCGCCTGCATCTTGCTGTAAAGAGCAGGGGAGAAGAAGACCTCGCAGTCTTCGATCGCTGAGTACTTGAGGATGTGCCGCACGACGGCGTCGGCCTTCTCCGGCCAGGCGAGGAAGAACTTGCGTACCCTGATCCCCTCCTTGACGGGGAGGTAGACGTAACCCTCGGTGTCGCCCCAGATCTGCTCGAAGAACTCCTTCAGCCCAGCAGACGCCGAGCTACTCATTGACCTTGCGCTCTTCAGATGCCTG
>CAZBDE010000271.1:0-3788 GCA_964490415.1 uncultured Pseudoxanthomonas sp.
GATCAACCTGGTGGCCTACTCGTGGGCGCTGCCGCGGCTGAAGGCCGGCGACACCCTCCTGGTCTCGCGGATGGAGCACCACGCCAACATCGTCCCGTGGCAGCTGGTCGCCGAGCGCACCGGCGCGAAGATCCGCGTGGCCGAGATCCTGCCCGACGGCAGCCTCGACCTGGACGCGCTGTACAAGGCGATGACCGCGGACGTGAAGCTGCTGGCCGTGGGCCATGTCTCCAATGTCCTCGGCACCGTCAACCCGGTACGCGAGATCTGCCGCGAGGCGCGCCGCCGTGGCATCGTCACCGTGGTCGACGGCTCCCAGGCCGCGCCGCACCTGAAGCTCGACGTGCCCGCGATCGGCTGCGATTTCTATGCGGTCACCGGCCACAAGATGTGCGGCCCCACCGGCACCGGCGCGCTGTGGGCGCGGCGCGAGCACCTGCAGGCGATGCCGCCGTTCCTGGGCGGCGGCGAGATGATCAGGGAGGTGAGCTTCGACGGCACCGTGTTCAACGACCCGCCGCACCGCTTCGAGGCCGGCACCCCGAACATCGCCGGTTTCGTCGGCCTGGGCGCGGCGGTGGACTACCTCGGGTCGATCGGCATGGAGAACATCGCCGCACGCGAGTCCGAACTGCTGGCCCACGCCACCGAGGCGCTGCGGGCCATCCCCGGCCTGCGCATCCTCGGCACCGCGCCCGGCAAGGCCGCGGTGATCTCGTTCCTGGTCAACGGCGCCCACGCCCACGACCTGGCCACCCTGCTCGACCTGGAAGGCGTGGCGGTGCGCTCGGGCCAACACTGCGCGCACCCGCTGCTGCAGTTCTTCGGCGTGGCCGCCACCCTGCGCGCGTCGCTGGCCTTCTACAACACCCACGACGAGATCGAGCGCTTCGCCGCCGCGCTGGACAAGACCCGCCGCCTGCTGGCGTAGGAGCGGGCATGACCGCGACACGGGTGCCGGAATCACGAGGGCGTCGCCTGTGCCGATGGCGCCGTGTCGCGGTCATGCCCGCTCCTGCACCGGCGTGCGCCGGGGCGACGGCGCCGAGGATATCGATGCGATCTAGAATGACGGCCATGGATTCCATCGCCTTCCGTGCGGCCACCGAAGCCGACATCCCCGCCCTGGTCGCACTGGTCACCTCCGCCTACCGCGGCGACGCCAGCCGCGCCGGCTGGACTACCGAAGCCGACATGCTCGACGGCGCGCGCATCGATCCGGTGGTGCTGGCCGCCGACATAGAGCGCCCGCGCAGCGTGGTCCTGATCGCCGAACGCGATGGCCGCCTGCTGGCCTGCGCGCACGTGGCCGAGGAGGACGGTGCCGGCTACTTCGGCATGTTCGCCGTGCAGCCGGGACGGCAGGGCGGCGGCGTGGGCAAGGCGGTGCTGGCCGAGGCCGAGCGCATCGCCGGCAAGGACTGGGGCCTGCCGGTCATGCGCATGGCCGTGATCGACATCCGCGACGCCCTGATCGCCTTCTACCGGCGCCGCGGCTACGCCCGCACCGGCATCCACAAGCCCTTCCCCTACGGCGACGAACGCTTCGGCATCCCCCTGCGCGACGACCTGCGCTTCGAGGTGCTGGAGAAGGACCTGCACCCCGGGACCGCGACGTGAGCGGCGGCACCGGCGACACCTGGACCTTCGTCTGCGCCAGCGGCGAGCTGCTGCCGGGCGAGATGCGCCCGGTGTTCGACGAGGTCACCGGCACGCCGATCCTGGTGGTCAACCTCGACGGCGACCTCTATGCGCTGGAGGACCGCTGCAGCCACGAGGATTTCGAACTGTCCGCCGGCGCCGTCGATCCCGCCGACGGCAGCATCGAATGCGTGCTCCATGGCGCCCGCTTCGACATCCGCGACGGCCGCGCCCTGTGCGCGCCGGCGTATTCGCCGGTGCCCAAGTTCCCGGTGAAGCTGGAGCACGGCGGGATCTGGACCCGCGACGATCGCGGCTGAGGCTACGCGTCGCGAAGCGCGTACCGGGGCCGGGAGGCCTCCCGGAGACCCCTATTCGCGAACCAATCTCGTTTGCATTCGATAATTATTCACAATTAGAATGGCAACCCTCCGCGGCCCCGCTTCGATACGGCCGCACCTCCGGGGTCCCCTTGTCCATTCCGCTGCCGCCCGCAGGCTCCGCACGCACGCTCCCCCCCGGGCACATGCCGGCCGCGCTGTCCCTGGCGGTTGCGGTCATGCTGCTGGGCTGGCTGTTGTTCGCGCCGCTCCACGCAGCAGGTAGCGCAGCGCCCGATCCCGGCTCCAATGCCGCCGTCGCCGTCGCGGACGGTGGCAAGCGCTCGCCCGACGACCTTCATTACCCGGTCGTGCGCAAGAAGCACAGGCGCACCGAATTGGCACCGGTAGCCTTTGCCGCCGCACCGCGGGTCGCGCCGCGGCCGGCGGCCGGCGGCTGGATCGCGCTTGCCGGCACCGGCCTGGCCGACGCTGGCAGTGAAACCCGACCGGCCGCCGGCAGCATCGATCGCGGCCCGGCACAGCCTTCGGCACCGCAGCTGCGCCTGCGCCCCAGCCAGGCGCCTCCGGCCGGCTGACGCCCATCGCGGTCCCGCCGCGTCCGCGCCGCGGACGCGCGCAGCCGCCTTCGCCTCCTCCCGCTTCCGCGGTCGCCGGTCCGCCGGTCGCCGTCGCGCATGCCGGGTCCGCTTCCGTCGCCGCCTTCCATTTCCGCCTCCACGAGCCTGCCCACATGTCGCCACGTTGCCGTCCCCGCGCCCCGCGTCCCGCCGTCCTCGCCGTCGCCCTGGGCGCCGTGCTCGCCGCGCCGTTGTCCGCCCTGGCCGATCCGGCCACCGCCGCCGCCACCGATCTCGACACCGTCGTGGTCACCGCCGCCGGCTTCGAGCAGAAGATCACCAGCGCGCCGGCCAGCATCAGCGTGGTCACCCGCGAGGACCTGGTGCGGCGCCCGTACATGACCCTGCTCGACGCGGTGCGCGACATCGAGGGCGTGGACGTGGGCGAGACCCGCGACAAGACCGGCCAGGGCACGGTCTCGATCCGCGGCATGGGCTCGGACTACACCCTGGTGCTGGTGAACGGCAAGCGCCAGAACAACCACGGCGACATCTACCCGAACAACTTCGGCGGCAACCAGTTCAACCACATCCCGCCGCTGGACGCGATCGAGCGCATCGAGATCATCCGCGGCCCGGCCTCGACCCTGTACGGCGCCGATGCGATGGGCGGCGTGATCAACGTCATCACCCGCAGGAATCTCGATACCTGGACCGGCTCGGTCACCCTCGGCCACACCTTCGAGACCGACGACCAGTTCGGCGACGACTCCACCGTGGACCTGTTCGTCACCGGTCCGCTGGTGCCCGGCGCGCTGAACCTCGGCGTGCGCGGCAGCTGGTACCAGCGCGACGCCTCCAATCCGGTGTACGCGCCGGTCACCGACCCGGCCGGCCAGACCCACAACCGCCCGCTGGGCTTCGGCGGCGGCGGCAAGACCGTGGACAACACCAACACGGCCGCCGGCTTCACCCTGGACTGGACCCTGGCGCAGAACCAGAACCTGAGCCTGGACTACGACACCTCGCGCCAGGAGTACGACAACAGCACCAAGATCAACGATTCCGGTGTCGAGGAGTATCCGGTCGGCACCGTGGACAGCCTCGCCAGCATCTGGGTGGCGGGCAACGCCTGCCTGGGCGCGGCCGGCGCCAATGCCGCCGCCTGCGGCGCCAACGGCGGCACCTGGGGCCGCCGCGCCAACCCGCGCGTGGGCTACGGCGCCACCCAGGAGTTCACCCGCGA
>CAZBDE010000272.1:0-3775 GCA_964490415.1 uncultured Pseudoxanthomonas sp.
TGCCGTTGGCGCTGGCGATGGCCTGCCAGTCGCCGGCGCGGCCGGCGGCCGCGGCGAGGCTCTGCACCGAAGCGCCGGCCGGAGCCTCGGCCAGCGGCCGGGTTCCGGGCGTGGACGGCCGCCCACCGCCAGGCGCGCCGGGCGGCCGCGCCCCGGCACCACCGCCGCCGGTGTCGCGGAAGGTGAAGCGCGTTATCCGCTGCTGCGACAGCGTCACGCTCATGCTGGCGCGCAGCGGCTTGCCTTCGCTGGAGAAGAACTCCAGCGACTCTTCCAGGCCGTCCATCAGGCCGTCGAACTGGAACGAGCCCCAGACGAAGCGCACCGCCGGTGGCACGTAGCTCGTGCCTTCCTGCTGCGGCGTGATGAAGAAGGCGACCTTCTGGGTCAGCTTGCGCACGTCGTCGACGGCCTCGCCGCCTTCCGGCGGCGGCTGCGTCGCATCGAGGTACAGCGTGAAGGCCAGCTTGGTGGTGCCCGCACCGACGAACTGCCGCGAGGGCGTGCCGGTCTGGTCGCCGGCGCCGCTGGGGGTCTGGATCTGGTTGGCGAAGGTGACCTTCAGCGACTCCGGGTTGAACTGCAGCCTGGCCCAGTTCTCCCGGTTGATCTCGTTGCGCATCTCGGCGTCGAGCTGACGCAGTTCGGCTTTTTCCAGGCGCAGGTCGGCGGGCATGGCTTCAGGCTCCCGGCTTCTTGAGGCTCAGCGACTCGTAGGCGAGCTGGAGCTCCTCGATCGCGACGCCGCCTTCGCGCGCATTCAGGGGCGACGCCTTCAGCCGGGCTGGCACGCAGCGTGACAGCAGGAAGCGGGCGCGTTCGGTGCTGCCGTCGGCGGCCAGCAGCACCACCTCGGCGTCGGCGCGCAGGCCCGGCTCGGTCTGCAGCTTCGTGATCCAGTCCCACAGGTCGAAGGTCTTCGTCATGCCGCGCTTGAGGGTCAGGGTGCCGAAGTTCATCGGCCCGCTCAGGCGGATCTGGCGCGCGTTGTTGCCGCCCTCGCGGATGGTCTTCACGTCCATGGTCATCTCCAGCCCGTCGCAATCGCTGAAGGCGGCGTTGCAGATCTTGTTGCTCACGCCCGGCACGCTGATCTCCACCGCGAAGTTGAATCCGGTGAAGGGCGTGCGTTCGTCGGCGGGGTTGGCCATGGCGGGTCATCAGCGGCCGGACGCGGCGACGCCGTCGCCGGTCTGGGTCAGTCGGATGGTCAGGAAGCTCATGGGCCGCGAGGGCGCCACGCGCAGTTCGACGATGAAGCGGCCGGCGTCGACCGAGGGCCGCGTGTTGAGCGAGGCATCGGTCACCACCTGGAAGGCCGCCGGCGCGGTGCGGCCCGCGAAGGCGCCGCGCCGGAACAGGTCGCCCAGCAGCGCGGTGAAGCTGCGCTCGACGCCGCGGCGGAAGCTGTCGTCGTTGGGGTCGAACACCCAGCGCTCGCCGTGGCGAAGCGCCGCGCGGCGCAGCAGCGCCAGCAGGCGCCGCACGTTGATCGGGCGCAGGTCGTCGTCGGCCGCCAGCGTGTCGGCACTGAGCACCAGGAAGCCGCGCGCATCCTGGCGCAGCACGTTGACCTGGGCCTGCAGCAGCGCCAGCCAGCGTTCGGGCGCGGCGGCATGGTCCAGCGCGACGACGCCGCGCAGCGGCTCGTTGGCCGGCGCGACCCAGGCTCCACGCTCGTTGGCGCGCCGCGCCAGCAGGCCGGCGACGGCGCCCTCGGGACTGCTGCTGCGCAGGACGCCGTCGGGATCGCGCCCGTGCAGCCAGCCGTGGTACAGCGCCGCATGATCGAAGGCAGCACCCTCCATGCCGCCCAGGGGCAGCACGGCGCCATTGGCGCCGGCGGGATCCAGCGCGCCGGCGGCGATGCGGTCCTGGTGCGCCAGGGCGCGGTCTTCGCGGTAGTGCCGCGGCAGGGACAGCAAGGCCAGCGCATCGCTGCGCGCCAGGGCGATGCGCAGCAGCATGCGGTGCACGGCGCGCAGGGTCGCATCGTCGTACTCGTCGCCGCGGCGCATGCGCCAGGCTTCGTCGCCGGCCCCCATGCGCAAGGCGATGCCGTTGCTCCAGGGCGTGCCGGCGCCACCGAGCGCGCGCACGCGGTAGAAGGCGTCGCCGGCGGCGCGGCCTTCCAGCACGGCCACCGCGCCTTCACCTTGCCAGGCGACGCTGGCATCGGACCAGTCGCGCTGGCGCGCCTCCTCGAGCTGGAAGGGGCCGGACACGGCGGGGTCGGCGAGCCAGCGCAGGTGCACGGCCTGGCCACCGGGCGTGCTGCCGGTGAGCACCGGCGCCGGGCCGGGCAGGCTGCCGCAATCGATGAAGTCGTCGTCGCGCGCGTCGGGCGGCGGCACGGGCGAGGGGTCGGGTGCCAGCAGGGCCGCGGCAGGCTCCTGCAGCCAGCCTGGCTGCACCGCGTCGGGCACGGCCAGCAGCGAGGCTTCTTCCACGAAAAGGGCGGCGTGCAGCCCGCCCGGCTCGCGCGCGGCCGCGCCGGCGCGCATGCGCAGGTCCTCGGCATCGGCGATGAGGGTCGAGGCGAAGCTCGCGAACAGCTCGGGCTCGCCGAACAGGCGGGCGTCGAAGTCCTGCAGGCCGTCGCGCAGCAAGGGCGGCTCGCCGGAATGCCACGCCGCCAGCGCCGCGCCCGGCAGCGTCTGCACGCCGAAGGGCAGCAGGAGGCCGGCATCCTCGCGGCGCTCGCCGTCCTCCTCGTGCCAGGGCATCGCGCCGGCGACGGGAAAGCGCGGCAGCAGGGCATCGCGCCAGGGCTGCAGGGTGTCGACCTGGTCGGGACGATGCACGCGCTGGTCTTCCGGCAGGCGATGTGGATGGCGCGCGTGCGCGCGTCCCAGGCCGAGTTCGTCGAGGCGCAGCGTCGCGCCTTCGCCGTCGCGGGCCCACAGCGACAGGCGCAGCCGCTCCACGCTGGGGATGCCCGTCGGCGGCACGGCCGGCACGCGCCAGAGGTAGCGGCCTTGCAGCAGCACGCCGGCGACGGTGCCGGGATCGCGCAGCACCTCGCCGGCGCAGAACAGCAGCTGGTCGCTGCCGAGGTCCACCACCAGCACCGTGCCGGGCGCGGGGGCCTGGTGGACCGGCACGGCGAGCGCCAGGGCCAGCGCCGCATCGGACGCGGGCGGCGAGGAGAAGGCATCCGCCTGCAGCCGCGCCGGTGCCGTGCCGCCCTGCCAGTGCGCGCTGCCCTCGAAGGTCGCCGGCCAGCGCGTCTCTTCGAGCTGCTCCAGGGTGCCGTCGAACCGCACCTGCACGTGCCGGCGGTTGGCGCCGCGGGGCACGCCCACGGCCTCGAGCGTCCGCACGCCCGCATAGCAGGTGCAGCCGGCCTCGGGCCAGCGGAAGCACAGGAGGTCGCCGACGGCCAGCTCGGTGCCGTCCGCCAGCAGCAGTTCGGCACCCTGCGGCAGCCAGCGCAGGAAGGCGGCGCGCGCGCTGGTGACGCTGCAGGCCAGCGTCACGCCATCGGCCCAGCGACCCGGCGAATTGGCCGCGAGCACGAGCTGCGCGGCGCCCCCGTCGGCGGCGATCCGCACCACGCCCGGAACTTGCAGCACGCTGGTGCGCGGCTCGCGCGCCAGCCGCAACACCCAGCAGCGCCGGCCGCCGTTGGCGAAGAACAGGCGCACCGCCGGCGCCAGCTGCGCCCGTGCCAGTTCGCCGCGCTCGGCGTCCCAGGCGAGCGGCGCGTCGTCGCCGAACACGGCGGCGAACTGCTGCGCATCCTCCACCGCCACCGGCAGGCCCACCGGGCCGC
>CAZBDE010000273.1:0-3773 GCA_964490415.1 uncultured Pseudoxanthomonas sp.
GCGGCCCGGTGGGCCTGCCGGTGGCGGTGGAGGATGCGCAGCAGTTCGCCGCCGTCTTCGGCGCCGACGCGCCGCTGGCCTGGGATGGCGAACGGGGCGCGCTGGCCCGCGCGCAGCTGGCGCCGGCGGTGCGCCTGTTCTTCGCCAATGGCGGCCGGCGCTGCCGGGTCCTGCGGCTGGCGCGCGAGCCGCGCACCAGCACGCTGCAGGTTCCCGGCGTCGTGCGGATCGCTGGCGATGGCGGCGCCACGCCGCTGGCGCTGGAGGCTGCCTCGCCGGGCCGGTGGGCCGATGCGGTGACGCTGGCCAGCAGCGCCACCAGCGCGCGCGCCGCCTTCCTGCGCTGGCTGCCGCAAGGCGCGGAACTGCTGCTGGCCGATGGCACCGAGCTGGCCGTAGGCGACCTCCTGTGCTTCCGCTGGCCCGAGGCGGGTTGCGCCTGCTACGCCGGCGTGGCGGCGCTGGAGCCCGTTGGCGTCCCGCGCGGTGCCAACCGCCGCCACGTGCAGGTGCGCTTCGATGGCGCGCTGGAGCAGTTGGAAGAGACGCGCTGGCCGACCACCTTCGAAGGCCACGCGCACTGGCAGGGCGGCACCGCGCCAGCGCGCCTGCAGCCGGACGCGGTCGCTTCGCCGCCCGATGCGGCGGCGCCGCTGGTCCTGGCGCTGGCGGTGCCGGTCCACCTGGCCCCGGCCCCCGGCACCGTGCTGGTGGTGGACCTCGGCGATGACCAGCTGCTGTTCTGCGCCGGCGAGGTGCTGCGCGATCGCGGCGGCGCCGACGGCGTGCTGCTGCAAGGGCGCGGCCAGTGGCGCGTGCCCGCCGTGCCGCCTTCCGGCGTGCCCAGCGTGGAGCGGCTGCGCCTGTCCCTGTGGGCCCGCGATGGCGAAGGCGCGCCGTTGCGCCTGGACGACATCGGCCTCGGCCGCGCGCATGCCCGCCACCCGCACCGCCTGCCGACCGACCAGCGCGTGCACCGCCCCGAGCTGGTCGACACCTTGCAGCCCTGGCGCGACGCCCTGCTGCCGCGCTTCCCCGCCGCCGGCGCGATGCCCTGGCGCGAGGAGGATGGGCAGCGCCTGGAGGATGCCGGCCTGTGCCTGCCGTTCGCGGTGCAGACGCTGCCGGGCGCGGCGCTGGCCGCGCGCCATTCCGGCGAGCCGCCCTTGCTGCGCGACGGCCTGCAGGTGTTCGACGCCCGCCTGTTCGGCGAACCGGAGCTGTTCGGCAGCTTCGCCTCCACGCTGGTCGCCGATGCCGAGGACCTGCGCATACGCGCCGGCGGCGCGGCGCGCGAACCGGCAGGGCTGCACGCCGGCCTGTTCGTGGAGGAAGCCTCGCTGCTGGCCGTGCCTGACGCCGCCCAGCCCGGCTGGCTGCAGGAGCCCGCTGCGCCGCTGCTGCCGCCCCATCCGTCGCCGGTGCCGCCGCGCGAGCCCCGGGGAGACGACTTCCTCGATTGCGGCCGCCAGCCCGGCCCGCCGCCGGTGCTCGCCGGCAGCACGCCCGGCGGCCAGGTGGTGCACCTGCGCTGGCTGGCCGAGGAAGGCGTCACCGGGCCCTTCCAGGTCGAGGAAGCGCGCCAGCGCGACTGGTCCGACGCCAGCGTCGCGTGGCAGGGCGAAGGCGCGGCCGCCGTGCTGGAAGGCCGCGCCTCGGGTGATGCCTTCTACCGCGTGCGCGCGCTCGGGGGTGCCGGCACGCCCTGGAGCAACGGTGTGGCCGTGCGCATCGGCGCCGGCGACGTGGCCTGGCGCATGCGGCGCGGCGACGAATACGACGATGGCACGCTGCGCGCGGTGCACCGCATGCTGCTGCGCATCGCGCTGGCACGCAGCGATGCCCTGGCCCTGCTCGCGCTGCCGCGGCACTACCGCGAGGACCGCGCCCTGGCGCACCAGGAGCGCGTCGCCACCGGCGTGCTGGATCCTGCCGGCCCCAACGGTGCCGTGCTGCCCCTGGGCGGCATGGAAGGCGCCGCGTTCGACCATGCGGCGCTGTACCACGGCTGGCTGCACGGCCGCGACCCCGATGGCGTCCTGCGCAGCAGCAGCCCCGAGGGCGCGCTCACCGGCCTGCTGGCGCGCCGGGCCAACGAGCGCGGCGCCTGGATCGCGCCGGCCAACGAGGCGCTGCGCGGCGTCGTCGCGCTGGACCACGCTGCCGCGCCCGAGCGCTGGCTGGCCTTGCTGCAGGCCCAGGTCAACGTGCTGCGGCAGGACGCGCGCGGCTTCCTGGTGCTGAGCGCCGACACGCTGGCGGCCGACGACGACCTGCGCCCGATCAACGTGCGGCGGCTGCTTGCGCTGCTGCGCCGGGCGGCGCTGCGGCACGGCGAGCGCTGGGTGTTCGATCCCAACGACGACAGCTTCCGGCGCGGCGTCGAGCGCAGCTTCACCGCGCTGCTGGGCGACCTGTTCCGCCGCGGCGCCTTCGCCGGCCGCACGGCGCCGGCGGCCTTCCAGGTGGTGACCGATGCCTCGCTCAACACCCGCGCCTCGGTCGACGCCGGCCGCTTCATCGTCGAACTGCGCGTGGCGCCTTCGCGGCCCATGAGCTTCCTGACCATCCGCCTGACCCAGACCGGCGACGGCGTCGCCGCCTCCGGCCGCTGAGGACCCCATGGCCAACCCCGCCGACGAACGCACGCCCTTCACCGGATTCAACTTCGCGGTGGAGATCAGCGTGCCGGGCGTGAGCAACAAGATCTGCAACGCCGCCTTCAGCGATTGCGACGGGCTGGAGATGACCATGGACGTGAAGACCATCCGCGAGGGCGGCAACAACGCGCGCCAGATCCGCCTGAGCGGGCCGATGAACTTCGGCACCCTGACCCTCAAGCGCGGCATGACCCGGACCTTCGACCTCTGGGACTGGATCACGCGCCTGCAGACCGAGCCGGGCCTGCGCGCCGATGCCGAGGTGGTGCTGCTGGCCGCCGACGGCAGCACCGAGCGCGCGCGCTTCCTGCTATCGCGCTGCGTGCCGGCCAAGCTGAAGGCGCCGCCGATGAACGCGCGCGAAGGCGGTGTGGCGATCGAGGAGCTGCAGCTCGCCTACGAGTCGCTGAGCCTCAAGAAGCCGGGAGCCTGACGCCATGCCCGCCGACCTGCGCCTGGAAAAAGCCGAACTGCGGCAGCTCGATGCGGAGATGCGCAACGAGATCAACCGAGAGAACTGGGCGAAGCTGCAGTTCAACCCGGAGTCGCTGAAGGTCACCTTCGCCAACCAGATCCAGACGCCCAGCGGCGCCGGCGACCAGACCGGCACGCCCTCGCGCCAGTTCGTCGGCGCCGGCACCACCAAGCTGGCCTTCACGCTGTACCTGGATGCCACGCAGCCGCCGCCGGAGGGCGGCGAGGCCGTGGACGACGTGCGCAAGCTGACCCAGAAGGTCGCCTTCTTCATCACACCGCAGCAGGAGGGCACCAGCTACGTCCCGCCGGCGGTGCGCTTCGTCTGGGGTTCGTTCCAGTTCGACGGCCTGATGGACGGTTTGGAGGAGTCGCTCGAGTTCTTCTCCAGCGAAGGCAAGCCGCTGCGGGCCAGCATGAGCGTGACCCTGTCGCAGCAGCGCATCACGCGCTTCACCTTCCGCGACACCGGCGGGGGCGGCGCTGGCGCCGGACCCGCCGGTGCGCGGGGTCCCGGCCGGCCGTCCACGCCCGGCACGCGGCCGCTGGCCGAAGCGCCCGCCGGCGCCTCGGTGCAGAGCCTGGCCGCGGCCGCCGGCCGCGCCGGCGACTGGCAGGCCATCGCCAGCGCCAACGGCA
>CAZBDE010000274.1:0-3764 GCA_964490415.1 uncultured Pseudoxanthomonas sp.
AGTGCACTCTGACCCCCTTTTAGCCCCTTTTAGCAGCCCCCCCTTTTAATACGTGAGGCGGGTTACTTCACCAGCCGCAGCGTGAACGGATAGCGGTAGGCCACGCCTTCGTTGGCCTTCATCGCCGCGACGATGGTCAGCACCAGCCAGGCGATTCCCAGCAGGATGCCCAGCGGCACCGTGACCAGCGCGCCGATGCCCAGGGTGAAGATGGTGACCACGACCAGGATCAGGCCGACGATCAGCAGGGTGATGTTGAAGTTCAGCGCCTCCTTGGCCTGGTCGGCGGCGAAGGGCAGGGTGTCCTTCTTGATCAGCCAGATCACCAGCGGACCGACGATGTTGCCGATGCCGCCGGTGAACAGCCCGGCCAGCGACGACAGGTGGGCGAACAGGCCCCACTGCCGCTCCTCGGCGCTGGGCGTCCCTCCCGATGGCGGCGGAGGCGGTGCGGTGTAGGTTTCGAACTCGGTCATCTCGTTTCCCCTTCGCGGTTGTTTGCAGGAAGCACCGGCGCCATCCCTGCGGCGCCAATGCCCGAGGATACGTCATCCGCCGCCGGCGACGGTCATCCGCCCGACCAGGATCGGCCCGGTGCGGATGTGCGAGCGCGGGTCCACCTCGCGGCCCACCGCCTCGATCCCGGCGAACATGCCGCGCAGGTTGCCGGCGATGGTCAGTTCGTCCACCGCGTACGCCGGCACGCCGTCCTCGACCCAGAAGCCGGCCGCACCGCGCGAATAATCGCCGGTGACGCCGTTGACGCCCTGCCCCATCAGCTCGGTCACCAGCAGGCCACGCCCCATCCCGCGCAGCATCTCCGCCAGCGTCCCCGCATTCGACGAGACCTGCAGGTTGTGCACGCCACCGGCGTTGGCGGTGGTCTGCAGCCCCAGCTTGCGCGCCGAATAGCTGCCCAGCACGTAGCGCTGCAGCACGCCGCCGGCGACCAGCGCGCTGTCGCGCGTGGCCACGCCTTCGGAATCGAATGCGGTCGAGCGCAACCCGTGCCGCAGCAGCGGCCGCTCGTCCATGTCCAGCCATTCCGGGAACAGCCGCGTGCCGACGCTGTCGAGCAGGAAGCTGGCGCGCCGGTACAGCGCCCCGCCCGACACGGCGCCGAGCAGGTGCCCGACCAGCGAACGCGCCACCTCGGCCGAGAACAGCACCGGGAACTCGCCGGTGGGCGCATTGCGCGGATCCAGCCGCGCCGCGGTGCGCTCGGCCGCGCGCCGCCCGATCGCCGCCGGCGCCTCCAGGTCGCCGCGCGCCAGGCCGATGCTGTACCAGCCATCGCGCTGCATGTTCTCGCCCTGGCCGGCGATCAGCGCCACGCCCAGCGAATGCTGGGTCTCGCGCTCGCGCCCGACGAAGCCATGGCTGTTCGCATACACCGACAGGCTTTCGCCGCTGCCGAACGAAGCGCCGTCCGAATTGTCGATCCGCGCATCCGCCCCGCGCCCCGCCGCCTCGCAGGCCAGCGCCAGGTCCACCGCCTCGTCCGCATCCAGCCGCCACGGATGCCAGGTGTCCAGGTCCGGGAACTCGCGCGCCATCAGCGCCGCCTCGGCCAGCCCCGCCGCCGGATCGTCCTCGGTATGCCGCGCGATCGCGCACGCCTGTTCGACCGTGGCCTCCAGGCTCGCTTCGTGCAGGTCGGCCGTGCTCGCACTGCCCTTGCGCTGCCCGAAGTACACCGTCACCCCGATGCCGCGGTCGCGGTTGGACTCGACGGTCTCCACCTCGCCCATCCGCACCGACACATTGAGCCCGCGTTCCTCGCTGCAGCTCACTTCCGCCTGGCTGGCGCCCAGCACCCTGGCCCGCGCCAGCAGCCGCTGCGAGATCTCCGCCAACCGCTCCAGCCGCTCATGGCTGTCGTCGCCGCGCACGATGTCGTTCACAAGTTCCATCCTGTTGGTTTCGTTCTGTTCTTGAAGCAAGGAAAGTCAAAAACGGCAGCGACCGGAAAGTTTCGCGGCGGGCGTGCAGTGAACCCCTGCGCCGGAACACGCCGTGAACCCATCCATGGGGGCTTTTGGGCGCCATCCATGGCGCCCAAAGTTCCGTCGCAGGGGTTCACTGCACGCCTTCAAAATTGGCCGGCTGTTCAAAAGCCAACAGAAGCGTCGACCTGCACGCTCGCACCGGCTTTCAAAGCGCCCGTAGAAACCACGACCCAAACGTTCGCGAAGGACGCGGCATGCCGGGGGTGTCGCGCCAAGCGGGCCATGGATGGCCCGCGCCCGCTTCGGGACAGGACGTCCCGAGGCGGGAAAAGCGACACCCCCGGCATGCCGCGGCCCCGTCCGAAGCCCGCGCTCCCGCCGTTGCCGTTGCTCCAGCTGCCTTCGCCCAAGACCCGAGCGCGTAGAATGCGGGGCAACCGACAGAGCCCCACCCCCATGCGCGGACGCGACGACGAAACCGGCGAATTCCTCTCCCCCAGCCGCAGCCAGCAGCGCCGCGACGCCCTCGAAGTGCTCGAACTGGCCGAAAAACTCGCCGGCCTCACCCCCACCCAGCTGGCCAGGCTGCCGATTCCCGACGACCTGCTCCCCCACATCGAGCACACCCGGAAGATCACCGCCCACATCGCCCGCAAGCGCCAGCTCGCGTTCCTGGCCAAGCAGATGCGCCGCGAGGACGACGACACCCTCGACACCATCCGCGACGCCCTCGACGAGGACGGCCTCGCCGCGCGCCGCGAAACGGCCGCCCTGCACCGCGTCGAAGGCTGGCGCGAACGCCTGCTCGCCGAAGGCGACGCCGCCCTGACCGAACTGCTGGAAGAACATCCCGCGGCCGACCGCCAGCACCTGCGCCAGCTGGTCCGCAACGCCAACGAGGAAAAACTGCGCAACAAGCCGCCGCGCGCCTTCCGCGAACTGTTCCGCGAACTGCGTGCGCTGCTGGTGCAGGGGAATGCGGGCGACGACGGTGCCGGACCGGAACAGGATTCCGACGAAGGCGACGACTTCGACTCCCGGCGCGAAGACTGATCGCCGCAGCGCCTGCGGGCGCATCGCCCCACAGCGGCTCACGCGCGCGTGCCGCCCACGGTCAGCCCGTCGATCAACAGCGACGGCTGGCCCACGCCCACCGGCACGCTCTGCCCGTCCTTGCCGCACACGCCCACGCCCTCGTCCAGGGCCAGGTCGTGGCCGACCATGCGTACCTTCTGCATCGTCTCCGGCCCGTTGCCGATGATGGTGGCGCCCTTCACCGGCGCGGTGACCTTGCCGTCCTCGATCAGGTAGGCCTCGGTGGCCGAGAACACGTACTTGCCGCTGGTGATGTCGACCTGGCCGCCGCCGAAGTTGACCGCGTACAGACCCTTCTTCACCGAGCGGATCATCTCCTGCGGATCGTGGGTGCCGGCAAGCATGTAGGTGTTGGTCATGCGCGGCATCACCAGGTGCGCGAACGATTCGCGGCGGCCGTTGCCGGTGGGCGCCATGCCCATCAGCCGCGCGTTGAGCGAGTCCTGCATGTAGCCGACCAGCACCCCGTCCTCGATCAGCGTGGTGCAGCGCGTCGGCGCGCCCTCGTCGTCGATGTTGAGCGAACCGCGGCGGCCTTCCAGGGTGCCGTCGTCGACGATGGTCACGCCCGGCGCGGCCACCCGCTGACCCATGCGCCCGGCGTAGGTCGAGGTGCCCTTGCGGTTGAAGTCGCCTTCCAGGCCATGACCGACCGCCTCGTGCAGCAGTACGCCGGGCCAGCCGGCGCCGAGCACCACCGGCATGGTGCCGGCCGGCGCG
>CAZBDE010000275.1:0-3763 GCA_964490415.1 uncultured Pseudoxanthomonas sp.
GGTCAGCACGGGACGCCCGGAAGGCGTCACGGTGCGGAGGTCGGAACGGGACGCCCGGAAGGCGCCACGACGCGGAGGTCGGAACGGGACGCCCGGAAGGCGCCACGGAGCGGTGGTCGGCGCGGGACGCGGGGCGGACGTCAGCGCGGGAAGGCGGGGCGGGCCAGCGACGTGGCCATCTCCCACGACTTCAGCCCGCGCGGACCGAGGTGGTGGGCGAGCACCGCCCGCAGCGGCAGGCGCAGGCTGGCCAGGTCGGCCGCCGCCGGACGCGTGTCGGCCGCCAGCGCCAGCAGCGCCCGCCCGGTGGCCGCGGCGCCGCGCTCGGCCTGGCCACGGTCGCTGAGCAGGCGGCGCGGGCCATGTTCCGGATCGAGCAGGTAGCGCGCGGCCGGATCGACGTCCGCGCCATCGCCGTCGCAATGCAGTTCGAAGCCCACGCCCAGCGCCTCGAGCAGGTCGCGCTCGAACCGGCGCAGCGTCCACGCCAGCGGCTCGCCGCCGCGCAGCCGCTCGCGGGTGCGCGCATAGGCCGCGTCGAGTTCGGGCAATGGATCCTGACGCGGTACCAGGCGCAGCACCAGTTCGTTGAGGTAGAACGTGGCCAGCAGCGCGTCGCCGGCCAGCTGCGGCGCCGCGTCCAGCGCCTCGGCCGCGCGCAGCTGGGCCAGCTCGCCGGCCAGCACCGCGTCGAAACGGATGTACTGCAGCGGCTGCAGCGCCGCGCGCAGCACCTGCCGCTTCGGCGACTGCACCCCGCGCGCGACCAGGCCCAGGCGGCCATGGCCGGCGCTCAGGACTTCGACCAGCAGGCTGGTCTCGCGCCAGGACCGCGCGTGCAGGACGAAGCCGGTCTCGCCCTCGATCCGCATCGCGCCGGCCGCCAGCCCCGCGCCGCTCAGCCTTCGCCGTAGCCGAAGGCCTTCAGCGCGGCTTCGTCGTCGGACCAGCCTTCGCGCACGCGCACCCAGGTCTCGAGGAAGACCTTGCGCCCGAACAGCCGTTCCATGTGCTGCCGCGCCTTGCTGCCGATGTCGCGCAGGCGTGCGCCGGCCTTGCCGATGACGATCGGCTTCTGCCCTTCGCGCTCGACCCAGATCACCGCGCCGATGCGCAGCAGCTCGCCGTCCTCGGCGAAACGCTCGATCTCCACCGTGGTCGCGTACGGCAGCTCGTCGCCGAGCTGGCGCATCAGCTGCTCGCGGACCAGTTCGCCGGCGAGGAAGCGCTGGCTGCGGTCGGTGATCTCGTCGTCCGCATAGGCCGGCGGCGCCTCGGGCACCAGCCCGAGCAGGTCGTGCACCAGCGCCTCCAGGCCCTTGCGCTTGAGCGCGGAGACCGGGTGGATCGCGGCGAATTCGCGGCCCTCGCTGACCTGGCCCAGGAACGGCAGCAGCGCGCTCTTGTCCTTCAGCCGGTCGACCTTGTTCACCGCCAGCACCACCGGGATGCCGCTGTCGCGCAGGACGTTGAACACCAGGGTGTCCTCTTCGTCCCAGCGCCCGGCCTCGACCACCATCAGCGCCGCGTCCACGTCCTCCACCGCGTTGCGCGCGGCGCGGTTCATCACCCGGCTCATCGCCGAGGCCTTGAACCGGCCCTGCCCGCGGTGCAGGCCGGGGGTGTCGACCAGCAGCAGCTGGCCGCCCTCGACCGTGGCGATGCCCAGCAGCCGGTGCCGGGTGGTCTGCGGGCGGTTGGAGACGATGCTCACCTTGGCCCCGACCATGGCGTTGACCAGGGTCGACTTGCCCACGTTCGGGCGACCGATGACGGCAACGCTGCCGCAGCGGTGGGATGCTTCGCTGTGTTCGGGATTCACGGTCGAGGGATCGCTTGTGGATGCCGGGGCGGGGGCTCCAGCCTGTCCAGCACCGCCGCCGCCGCCGCCTGTTCGGCCAGCCGGCGCGAGGTGCCCTGCCCCTCGGCGCTGACCGGGGGTTCGCTCAGGGTACACCGGCAGAGGAAGACCTTGGCGTGTTCCTCGCCGCTCTCGGACACCAGTTCATACGCCGGCAATGGACGCTGGCGTGCCTGCAGCCACTCCTGCAGCCGGGTCTTGGCGTCCTTCTCCGGCTTGCCGACCGGCAGCGCGGCCAGCGCCTGCTCGAACCAGGGCAGGACCACGGCGCGGCAGGACTCGTAGCCGGCGTCCAGGTAGATCGCCGCGACCACCGCCTCCAGCGCGTCGGCCAGGATCGAGTCGCGGCGGAACCCGCCGGACTTCAGTTCGCCCGGCCCCAGGGTCAGGCGGTCGCCCAGTTCCAGCTGGCGGGCGATGACCGCCAGCGAGGCTTCGCGCACCAGCTCGGCGCGGGCGCGGGTGAGCACGCCTTCGTCGGCAGTGGGCCAGCGCGCGTACAGCGCTTCGGCGGCGATCAGGTTCACCACCCCGTCGCCGAGGAATTCCAGCCGTTCGTTGTGCGGGCTGCCGGCGCTGCGATGGGTCAGCGCCTGCGCCAGCAGCGCCGGATCGGCGAAGGGATGCCCGATCCGGTCGCGCATCATGGTGCGGTCAGTCGCCACCACCACGCCGGGTGAGTTCCTGGGTCCGGTCGAACCTGCCGACCACGTCCAGGTTGCCGACCAGCGGGCGGCGCACCTCGTAGTTGACCCGCATCTTCCAGCCGCCGTCGGTGCGCTCGAACTTCACGTCCTTCGGCTTCACGTTCTCGGAATAGTTGATGTACAGGCGACGGAAGAACAGGTCCTGGACCTTGGCCGGATCCATGTCCGCCACGCCCGGCTCGCTGGCCAGGCCCTTCATCGCCGTGGTGACCGAGTAGTACTCCTGGTACATCGGGAACAGCTTCATGCCCACGTAGGCGGCGAAACCGACCACGGCCAGCACGACCAGGAACCCCACCAGGCTCAGACCGCTTTGCTTGCGCTTCATTGCCATTCCCCCATGAACTTGCGCCAGTGCGCTCGACCCTTGTACCCCTAACGGGCCGCGCGTTACTTGATCGGCGTCCCGATCCGCGACGGATCGAAACTCCCCCTGCAGAACCACCCTTCGCAATTGAGCCAGATCAGGAACGCCTTGCCCCTCAGGTTTTCCTCGGGGAGGAAATGGGTCTGGGTCCAGAACCGGCTGTCCTCGCTATTATCACGATTGTCGCCCATTACGAAATAGTGGCCGGCCGGGACCGTCCACTCGCCCTGCCCGGCCGGGTTGGCCCGGTCGATCCACTCCAGGACCTTGTGCTCGCGCCCGGGCAGCTTCTCCAGCAGCAGGGTCGCGCCGTTCATCTCGACGCCGCGGCCCTGGCCGACGAACTCGCCCAGTTCCTGGTACTGCACGGCCTCGCCGTTGATGTACAGGGTGTCGCCGTGGAAGCCGATGGTGTCGCCCGGCAGGCCGATCACCCGCTTGATCCAGTTCTGGTCCGGCGCGTGCGGCGGCTTGAACACCACCACGTCGCCGCGCACCGGCTCGCCCAGGGCCAGGAACTTGTGGTTGTTCACCGGCAGGCGCAGCCCGTAGGTGAACTTGTTGACCAGGTTGAAGTCGCCGATCAGCAGGTTCGGCATCATCGAGCTGGACGGGATCTTGTACGGCTCGGCGACGAAGCTGCGCAGCACCAGCACCAGCGCCAGCACCGGGAAGAACGCGCGCGAGTAGTCGACGATCACCGGCTCCTCGGCCAGCAGGCCGTCGCGGGCCGCGCGGCGCCTGGCCAGGAACAGCCGGTCCAGCAGCCAGATCAGGCCGGTGGCGAAGGTCAGCACGACCAGGCCGAGTTCAAACCATTTCATTCGT
>CAZBDE010000276.1:0-454 GCA_964490415.1 uncultured Pseudoxanthomonas sp.
CGGCCATGTTGCGCACGACCGAGGACAGGTCGAACTCGAGCACGCGCTCGTACTGCGCGGTGGCCAGGTCGTCGGCCCACAGGCCCGCGGCCTTCGCATAGGTTTCCACCAGCGCGACCTGCTTCTCCTCGCGGCCGGTCAGGCGCAGGTAGTCCAGGGTCTGCGCGTCGATGTAGAACAGGGCGGCGGTGGCGCCGTACTCGGGGCACATGTTGGAGATGGTGGCGCGGTCGCCGATGGTCAGCGCCGCGGCGCCTTCGCCGAAGAACTCCAGGTAGTGGCCGACCACCTTCCCGCTGCGCAGGAACTCGGTCAGGGCCAGGACCACGTCGGTGGCGGTGATGCCCGGCTGCGGCCGCCCGGCCAGCTTCACCCCGGTGATGTTGGGCAGACGCATCCACGAGGCGCGGCCGCAGCGGGCATCACCGCCACCGACGTGGTCCTGGCCCTGACC
>CAZBDE010000276.1:464-3759 GCA_964490415.1 uncultured Pseudoxanthomonas sp.
GATGTCGGGCAGGCGCATCATCGACGGGTGGCCGAGCATCACGGTTTCCGCCTCCAGGCCGCCGACGCCGACCGCGATCACGCCCAGCGCGTCCACGTGCGGGGTGTGGCTGTCGGTGCCGACGCAGGTGTCGGGGAAGGCGACCCCGTCGCGGGTGTAGACCACCGGCGACATCTTCTCCAGGTTGATCTGGTGCATGATCCCGTTGCCCGGGGGGATCACTTCGACGTTGCGGAACGCGCGGCGGGTCCAGTCGATGAAATGGAAGCGGTCGGCGTTGCGGCGGTCCTCGATCGCGCGGTTCCTGTCGAAGGCCTGCGGGTCGTAGCCGCCGCATTCCACCGCCAGCGAGTGGTCCACGATCAGCTGCACCGGCACCACGGGATTGACCTGGGCCGGGTCGCCGCCCTGCGCGGCGATGGCGTCGCGCAGGCCGGCCAGGTCGACCAGCGCGGTCTGGCCGAGGATGTCGTGGCAGACCACGCGCACCGGGAACCAGGGGAAGTCCAGGTCGCGGCGGCGTTCGACCAGCTGCACGAGATAGTCGCGCAGCTGCGCCGGGTCGGCGCAGCGGACCAGGTTCTCGGCGTGGACGCGCGCGGTATAGGACAGCGTGGCCCAGGCGCCGGGGCGAATCGCGTCGACCGCCTCGCGGGCGTCGAACCAGTCCAGGGAGGTGCCGGGGAGGGGCTTGCGGTACTGGGTGTTCATGGCGGGCATCCGGGCGCTGGCGGGGGCTGGGCGCGGGGACGGCCCGGGGGGGCCGTGCGGGAACGCGCCATGCATCGGGGGGTGACCAGGATTCTAGGTCGCCGGTCCGGCCGGCCGCGGTGCCGGGTGGGCCAATCGGGCCAATTCACGCCCGATCGGGGCCGAAGCGTTGATGCGGGCGATCAATGCATCAACATGTCATGCCGGAATCCGCCGCCGGCTGTCCGGAGCCCGGTTGCGCACTGCAGCAAGCCATTTTCCAAGGGGCTGGTAGAGTCGCACCCTGCCATGGGTGGCTCGATGCCATGGCGGTGACGGGCCGGCGGCCCGTTTTTCCCTGGGAATAATGGTAGCGCTAACACGATGGGCGACATGGAGCGGAACACCCCGATAGTCATCGGCCTGGACGTGGGCACCCAGAGCGTCAAGCTCGTGGCCTACGACCCGCAGTCGCGGCAGGTCGCTTCGACCGTCGGCCAGGCCCTGGAACTGGCGGCCGGCGACGACGGCAGCCGCGAGCAGCGCGCCGAGTGGTGGATCGACGCGATCCGCGGCTGCTTCGCGCGCCTGGACCCGGCGCTGCGCGCGCGCACCGTCGCCATCGGCGTGTCCGGCCAGCAGCACGGCTTCGTCCCGGTGGACCGCGCCGGCAACGTGCTGGCGCCGGCCAAGCTGTGGTGCGACACCAGCACCGCGGCCGAGTGCGACCTGATCATGGATGCCGTCGGCGGCGCCCGCGGCGCGATCGATGTCGCCGGCAATCCGATCATGGTCGGCTACACCGCCTCCAAGCTGCCGTGGACCCGCCAGCACCGCTCGCAGGCCTATGCGCAGCTGGCCACGATCCTGCTGCCGCACGACTACGTGAACTTCTGGTTCACCGGCGAGCGCTGGATGGAGCACGGCGACGCCTCCGGCACCGGCTGGCTGGACGTGCGCACGCGCCAGTGGTCGGACGCGATGATCAAGGCCACCGACGGCGACCGCGACCTGCGCGAATGCCTGCCGCCGCTGGTCGAGGCCGACGCGCTGTTCCCGATCGCCGCGGCCATCGCCGACGAGCTCGGCCTGCCGCGCGACGTGCGCGTGTCGGCCGGCGGCGGCGACAACATGATGGCCGCGATCGGCACCGGCAACGTGTCGCCGGGCGTGCTGAGCATGAGCCTGGGCACGTCCGGCACGCTGTTCGCCCATGCCGACCGCCCGATCGTCGACGACGCCGGCCGCTGGGCCGCGTTCTGCGATTCCACCGGCGGCTGGCTGCCGCTGATCTGCACGATGAACTGCACCGTGGCCACCGAGTCGGTGGCGAAGCTGTGCGGCTTCTCGACGAAGGACGGCGACGCGCTGCTGGCCAGCACCCGGCCCGGCGCCGAAGGCCTGCTGATGCTGCCGTTCCTCAACGGCGAGCGCACGCCCAACCTGCCCAACGGACGCGGAAGCGTGTTCGGCATGACCGCCACCAACCTGACCCCGGCCAACCTCTATCGCGCGGCGATGGAAGGCGCGGTGTACAGCCTGAAGAACGGCTACGACGCCTTCGTCGACGCGGGCATGCGCTTCGAGGCGATCCGCCTGACCGGCGGTGGCAGCCAGAGCGCGATGTGGCGGCAGATGGTCGCCGACGTGTTCGGCCTGCCGGTGGACGTGCCCGAGCAGTCCGAGGGCGCCGCCTTCGGCGCGGCGCTGCAGGCGCTGTGGGCGACCCAGCGCGCCGAAGACGCCGGCGCCGACCTGGCCGCGCTCGCCGCCGCGCACGTGCGCCTGGAGCCGCGCCTGTCGGCGCACCCGCACGCCGAGGCCACCGCCGCCTACGACGTGCAGTACCGGCGTTTCCTTTCCCATCTCGACGCGATCCGGCCGCTGTACGCCTGACCGCGCAATCCCCGGCAAGACCGACACAACCCACGACGGAAGCAAAGACATGAGCAGCAAGGCATTCATCGGCGCGAAGGAGTACTTCCCCGGCATCGGCCAGATCCCCTACGAAGGCCCGGGTTCGGACAATCCGCTGGCATTCAAGGTCTACGACGCGGAGAAGAAGATCGGCGGCAAGACCATGCGCGAGCACCTGCGCTTCGCGGTCTGCTACTGGCACACCTTCTGCAACGCCGGCGCCGACCCGTTCGGCCCGGGCACCCGCCGCTTCCCGTGGGAGCGCGACAACGCCCTGGCCACGGCCGAGGCCAAGGTCGACGCGGCGTTCGAGTTCTTCACCAAGCTCGGCGTGCCGTACTACTGCTTCCACGACGTCGACCTGGCGCCGGATGCGGAGGACGTCGGCCAGTACGAGAACAACCTCAAGCACCTGGTGGCGATGGCCAAGGAGCGCCAGCAGGCGACCGGGGTCAAGCTGCTGTGGGGCACCGCGAACCTGTTCTCGCACCCGCGCTACATGAACGGCGCATCGACCAACCCGGACTTCAACGTGGTCGCCCGCGCCGCGGTGCAGGTCAAGGCGGCGCTGGACGCCACCGTCGAGCTGGGCGGCGAGAACTACGTGTTCTGGGGCGGCCGCGAAGGCTACGCCTCGCTGCACAACACCGACATGAAGCGGGCGAAGTGGGCCAGCTCGCGCTTCATG
>CAZBDE010000277.1:0-3758 GCA_964490415.1 uncultured Pseudoxanthomonas sp.
ACGCCGCCGATGCCGGCACCGCCGGAGATGTGGCAGTGCTTGCCCACCTGCGCGCAGGAACCGACCGTGGCCCAGGTGTCGACCATGGTGCCCTCGCCCACGTGCGCGCCGATGTTGATGAAGCTGGGCATCAGCACCACGTCCTTGCCCAGGTGCGCGCCGCGCCTGGCGATGGTGCCCGGCACCACGCGCACGCCGAGCTTGCGGAACTCGGCCTCGCCGTAGTCGCCGAAGCGCGCCGGCACCTTGTCCCAGAACGGCGCCGGCTGGCCTTCCATCACCACCATGTCGTTGACCCGGAAGTACAGCAGCACCGCCTTCTTCAGCCACTCGTTGACCTGCCAGCCGCCCTTGCCGTCCGGCTCGGCGACGCGGAACCCGCCGCTCTCCAGGCCACCGATCACCCGCTCCACCAGCGGCCGGGTCGAGCCGTCGATCTCGTCCAGGGTCAGCGCGGCGCGGCGCGCGAACGCGCTCTCGATGGAGAACTTCAGTTCCTCCAGGCCGGGGCCGGCAGGCACCGTGGCGCGCTTGCGCGCGGTCTTGCGGGCGGGGGTCTTCTTCGGGGGCTGGGCGGCCATCAGCGGGGGGCTCCGGTCGTTGGGCTGTCGGGTTCCAGCCGCGCGCGCAGCTCGGCACGCAGGGTTTCCTGCGCGGCGGCGTCCAGCGGCTGGTCGTGTTCGTCGGTGATCTGGAACAGGTCCTCGGCGCGCTCGCCGAAGGTGGCGATGCGTGCGTCATGGACGCGCAGGCCGCTGGCGCGCAGCGCCTGGGCCACGTCGGCCAGCAGTCCGGGGCGGTCCGGGCAGACCAGCCCGAACACACTGCGACGGCCGTCGGTGGTGATGCCGAAATCCACCTGCGGGGTGAAGCGGAAATGGCGCAGCCGCCGCGGCGCGGCGCGGCGCGGCGCGCGCACGTTGTCCAGGGTGCCGGCCGACAGCGCCTGCTGCAGCGCCGCCTCCAGCTGGCGCGGGTCGCCGCTGGCGAAGCTGTCGGCCGGCAGCACCTCGAAGGTGTCGAACACCGTGCCGTGCGGACCGATCAGGATCCGCGCCTGGTGCACACCGTAACCGTGGCGGTCCAGCGTGGCCACGATCGCGGCGAACAGGCCGTCGCGGTCGGGCGAATGCACGAACACCTCCAGCGCCCCGCCCTGTGCCTTGCCGCCGACCGGACGCACCGCCACCCGGGTGTCGCCCATGCGCACGTCGACCAGGGCCTGCGCCTGCCAGGCCAGCTGCTCGGGGCGGTAGCGCAGGAAGCTCTCCTCGGGCATCTCGGCGAACTGGCGGCCGATGGTGGCGTCGTCCAGGCCGTGCCCGCGCATCAGTTCGCACGCGGCCTCGCGCGACTCGGCCAGGCGTGCCTCGGCGTCGACCGGCGCCTCCAGGCCTTCGCGCAGCGCACGGCGGGTGGACAGGTACAGGTCGGCCAGCAGCCGGTCCTTCCACGCGTTCCACAGCTTGGGACTGGTGCCGGCGATGTCGGCGCAGGTGAGCAGGTACAGGTAGTCGAGGCGTTCGCGGTCGCCGACCAGGCCGGCGAAGGCGCGGACCACGTCCGGGTCGGAGATGTCCTGCTTCTGCGAGGTCATCGACATGCGCAGGTGCTGTTCGACCAGCCACACCACCAGGCCGGTGTCGGACTCGCTCAGGCCGTGCGCTTCGCAGAATTCCCTCGCATCCACCGCGCCCAGTTCGGAATGGTCGCCGCCACGGCCCTTGGCGATGTCATGGAACAGGCCGGCCAGCAGCAGCAGTTCGGGCTTGCGCAGCCGCGGCCACACTTCGTGGGCGATGGAGAAGCGCTCGTCGGCTCCGCCACTGGCAGAGCTGGCACTGGCGAAGCCGGCGATGTTCTTCAGCACCATCAGCGTGTGCTGGTCGACGGTGTAGACGTGGAACAGGTCGAACTGCATGCGCCCGGATACCTGCGCGAACGCCGGCAGGTACTGGCCGAGCACGCCCAGCCGCGCCATCCGGGTCAGCGTCTCCACCGGACGCGGGCCGCGCAGCAATGCCATGAAGCGCGCGCGTGCGGCCGGGCCGGCATCGGTGTAGGCCGGCAGGCGCCGCAGCGATTCGGCCAGCGCGCGCGCGGTGCGCGAATGCAGGCCGCGCACTTCCGGATGCGCCGCCCAGGTCGAGAACAGCGCCAGCACTTCGCGCAGGTCGCCTTCCGGCCAGTAGGCCGCGGCCGCGGCCAGGTAGCCGCGGCGCAGGACGAAATCGGGGTCCAGCGATTCGGGCGCGGCTTCGCCGTCGAAGGTCTCCTCGAAGCGCTGCAGCAGGCGGTCGCTGATCCGGCGCACGATCGCCGCGCTGCGGTAGAAGCCCTGCATCATCTTCTCGACGCCGAGGCTGTGCGCGTCATCGCGGTAGCCCAGGCGCTCGGCCAGCGCCTTCTGGTAGTCGAAACGCAGCCGCTCCTCCGGCCGCCCGGCGACCAGGTGCAGGCCGAAGCGCAGCCGCGCCAGCGAACGCCGCTCGCGGACCAGCGCGGCCGCCTCGTCCGGACCGAGCTGGCCCAGGCTGACCAGCGCCTCCAGGTCGCGCACGCCGAAGGCGCGTTGCGCCATCCATGACAGCGTATGCAGGTCGCGCAGGCCGCCGGGGCCGTCCTTGATGTTCGGCTCCAGGTTGTCGGAGGTGTCGCCGTGGCGGCGGTGGCGCTGTTCCAGCTCTTCGCGCTTGGCCAGGAAGAACTCGCGCGGCGGCCAGATCCGCTCCGGCGCGATCGCCGCCTCCAGCGCTTCCATCGCCGTGGCCGTGGCCACCACCGGGCGCGCCTCGAGCAGCGCGGTCATCACCGTCTGGTCGGCGGCCGCTGCCGTGCATTCGTCCGGCGAGCGCACCGCGTGGCCGACCGGCAGGCCGATGTCCCACAGCAGGGCGAAGAAGTTCGACAGCTCGGCCTGGTACTGCTGCTGCGCCTGCGGTTCGGCCAGCACCAGCAGGTCGATGTCCGAGCGCGGGAACAGTTCGCCGCGGCCGTAGCCGCCGACCGCGACCAGCGACAGCGGCGCGCCGTCGGGCAGGCAGTCGTGCCAGGCGCGCTGCAGGATGTCGTCGACCAGGCGCGCGCGCAGCGCCAGCAACCGGTCGATGTCGACTTCGCGGCCGTAGCGCTTGAGCAGGCGCGCGTCGCCCTGGGCCAGCAGTTCGCGGGCCTGCGCGGCCCACTGCGCCGAGGACGGACCGAGGGGGGCGGCGCGCGCCGGAACGGTCTCCATGCCGGCGCCCACGTCCGCCCCGCTCACGCCGGCGGCGGCTGCTGGCCGGCGGCCAGGGTCAGCACGTCCACGCCGTCCCCGGTCACCGCGACCATGTGTTCCCACTGCGCGGAGAGCTTGCGGTCCTTGGTCACCACGGTCCAGCCGTCGGGCAGGACCCGGGTGTAGCGGGTGCCCTCGTTGATCATCGGTTCGATGGTGAAGGTCATGCCCGGCCGCAGCACCAGGCCTTCGCCGGGACGGCCGTAATGCAGCACCTGCGGCTCGTCGTGGTAGACCTTGCCGATGCCGTGGCCGCAGTACTCGCGCACCACGGAAAAGCGCTCGGCCTCGGCGTACTGCTGGATCGCATGGCCGATGTCGCCCAGGGTCGCGCCCGGCTTCACCGCGCGGATGCCGCGCCACATCGCCTCGAAGGTGGTCTCCACCAGCCGCCTGGCCATCACCGACGGCGTGCCGACGTAGTACATGCGGCTGGTGTCGCCGTGCCAGCCGTCCTTGATGACGGTGACGTCGATGTTGA
>CAZBDE010000278.1:0-3750 GCA_964490415.1 uncultured Pseudoxanthomonas sp.
ACGGGGTCAGCGTCTTGTTGTAGCCGCCGCTGGAGGCCACGCCGGCGCGGAACAGATCGGTATGCGCCAGCAGGTTGGCCGTCATCAGCGCGCCATGGCTGTGGCCGGTGACGCCGATGTGGTCGCGGTCGACCACGCCCAGTTCCACGGCCTTGTCCACCGCCGCCTCGGCGTTGGCGACCAGCTGTTCCAGATAGGTGTCGTAGGCGGTCTTCGGGTCGCCGACGATCGGGAACGAGGCGTTGTCGATGATCGCGTAGCCGGCCAGCAGCAGCAGGCGGTAGCCGGTGAGGCGGGTGAAGGTCTGCTCCGAACCGCTCACCTGCCCGGCCTTGGACGGATCGGCGTAGTCGGCCGGATAGGCGTAGAGGATCGCGGGAATGCGCGTGCCTTCCTTGTAGCCCGGCGGCGTGTACAGGGTGAACGACAGGTCCACGCCGTCCTTGCGCTTGTAGGTCACCAGGCGCTTCTTCACCCCGCGCACCAGCGGCGCCGGATCGGGGAAGTGGGTCACCGCGCTTGGCGTGGAGGCATACCCGGCCTCGCCCGCAGCGGCGTCGCCACGCGCTTCGCCCAGCGTGCGCTGGAACAGGTTGGGCGGATCGACCGGCGACTGGTGCCAGGTCAGCAGCCTCCGGGTATCGCCCCCGGCGAAGCCGGCGAAGGCTTCCAGCGCATCCGGCGCGCTGCGGAACAGGCGCCGGGTCGCGCCATCGGCGAGGTCATAGCGGTCCAGGAACGGCCGGTTGCCCTGCGGCGAGGCACCGTCGCCCTCGAGGAACAGCGCGCCGTCCTCCTCGAACAGCACCGCCGCGCCATTGGGCAGTACGCGGAACTGCGGCGAACCCGGATCGGCATACAACTCGTCGGTGGACAGGTCCCACAGCACGCGGCCGGTGTCGCCCGCCTTGTCGGCATCGAACAGCGTGGTGGTGCGCCAGTTGCGGTTGGCGTCGTATTCGTACCGCAGCGCGTCGCCGCCGCGCTCGAACCAGGCCAGGCCGGCATAGCGCTGCTTCGAGCGCGCGAACTCCTTCGGCTTGCCGGTGAACGGCGCGGCCAGGGTCAGCAGGCGATCGCGCGCCGGTACGTCCACCTTCCAGTCGCCGTTGTCCAGCGCTTCGGCCCAGGTCAGCGTCGCCGGCTGGTTCTCGCGCCAGCCGTAGCTGCGCGGGCCGGTCGGCACGCCGCGCACCGGCACCCGGTCGGCGACCGGCAGGCTGGCCAGCACGCGCGTGCCGCCGTTGGCCAGGTCGAGCACGAGCATGTCGTGGGCGAAGCGGCTGTACGTGGTGACGTAGGAGTACGGGCGCTTGAGCGCCTGCACGCGCACGTGGCGGCCGTCGGGCGCGGCGTCGACGGCGGCGTAGACCGCCGGTGCGCCAACCTTCGCGACCGTGCCCGATGCCACGTCCACCGTGGCCAGCTGCGAGGTGGCGAAATGGTCGAACAGCGCCTCGTCCTCCGGCCCGGCGAGCGTGTCGCGCGCCTCGTAGGTGCTGCTCTCGCCCTTGCCGTCGATCGCTTCCTTCATCTCCGGACCGGGCGGCACCGCGGCCTTCTGCGGCATCGGGCCGAGGTTGTCGGGAACGAGCTTCACCAGCAGTTCGCGCTTGCCGCCCAGCCACTGCAGCTCGTTGCCGAGGATGGTGTTGAGGCGCACGCCTTCGATACGGCGCACGCTGCCGTCGCTGGCGTCGCCGACCCACAGCTCCACGCCGGCGTCGGTGGTGTTGTCGAAGGCGAAGCGGCGGCCATCCGGCGACCACAGCGGCAGGTCCGGGCAGGCGCCCGCCGGCAGCGTCACCGGCGTCTCGCGGCCGCTGGCCAGGTCGAGCAGGCTGAAGCCGTCCAGGCAGGTGCGGATGCCATAGCCGTTGGCGCGGTCGTGGCGGCTGTGGTTGCGCGGCTCCACGCGCACGCCGGCCAGCTTCAGGTACGGCTCGGCGACGCGCTCGACCGGCGGGTACAGCGACTGCCGCACCAGCAGCGCGGTGGTGCCGGTCGGATCGATCGACGGAGAGGGGTTCAGCGGTGCGCGCAGTACGCCCAGCAGCGGCTCGGGCGGCTGCCGGTAGCCACCCTCTGCGCCGGCCGCCATCGCAGGCAACCCGAACGTACCGGCCAGCAGGCACGCAATCATCGATCGCCACATCATCGCCATGCACTCCCGGTCCGGATGGAACCGGGAAACTAGCACGGTGCGTCCGGGGATCGGCAACCGCCAGCGAAGCAACAACCATCGGGCAATGTGCCGGCCGACGCTTCGCTCCCCGTCACGGACAGCCCTTCAGCCCGCCACCGCCCAAAGCCGCCGGCGACCATCCTCCGCCGCTCACGGCACGGGCCGATCCCCGGTCGCATCGCCCTGGATCTGCTGTGGCGCCCCGACGTCCACCCGGCCACTCCAGTTGGAGAAATAGCGCGCGTAAGTGGCCTCCAGGAAGCGCACGACGCGCTGCTCCGACATCAGCGAGCAGGAAGGCACCGGCCCGCCATCGGCGGTGGCCGTGACCGGATCCACGCCGGCGATCTGGTTGATCCCATCCACGCAGGTGCCGACGCCGTAGGCAGCATTGCTGCGCAGCGCGTACAGCTCGCGCTGGTAGCGCCGGTCGGCGCGCACGGCGGCCACGTCATCGCGATAGCGGGCCATCGGCCCCTCCACCAGCGCCTTGGCGCGCGCGCGGTCCTCACCCGAGGCCTGTGCGTGCGCGGAAACGTACAGCGCACTGGGCAGCGCATCCCCACGCTCGGCGGCAAGGGCCAGCCAGGCCAGCCCGACACCGCGGTCGCGCGGCACGCGTTCCCCGTTGAAGTACGCCAGGCCCAGCGTGCTCTGCGCACCCTTGCTGCCCCATGCCGCGGCCAGTTCGAACATCTGCCGGGCCTGCTCCGTACGCTGCCGCTCCCAGAACTTCAGGCCCAGGCAGAAGTTGAATTCGCCCGGGAAGAAGCGGTACATCGCGCTGTTGCAGCCTGTGATGGCCGTCATCGGCTCATCCGCCCGGCTGGCCGGGGCGGCGAGGAACGCCGATGCCAGCACGCCAAGGATGAACAACCTGCGCATCGTGGCCTCTCTCCGTCCTCGATACACGGACTCTACCACCGTGCCCGCCTGCCACCGGCGCAGGCGGGCACGCTGTGCAGCCTGATCAGCCCAGCAGGTGGGCTACGCCACCGCGCTCTTCTTCGAGCTCGCCCAGGGTCTTGTCGATCGCGGCCTGGCTGAAGGCGTCGATCGGCAGGTCGCGGACCCGGGTGTAGGTACCGTTCTCGGTGGTCACGGCGACACCGAAGATCACGCCTTCCGGGATGCCGTAGGAACCGTCGGACGGGATGCCCATCGTCACCCACTTGCCGTTGCTGCCCAGCACCCAGTCGCGGACGTGATCGATGGCGGCGTTGGCGGCCGAGGCGGCCGAGGACAGGCCGCGGGCCTCGATGATCGCCGCGCCGCGCTTGCCCACCTTCGGGATGAACTCGTTGGCGTTCCAGTCGGCGTCGTCGATCCTGTCCTTCAGCGACACGCCGCCGGCGGTGGCGAAGCGGTAGTCCGGGTACATGGTCGGGCTGTGGTTGCCCCACACCACCAGCTTCTCGATGTCGCCCACGGCCACGCCGGCCTTGGCCGCCAGCTGGCTCAGCGCGCGATTGTGGTCCAGGCGCAGCATGGCGGTGAAGTTCTCCGGCTTCAGGTCCGGCGCCGACTTCATCGCGATGTAGGCGTTGGTGTTGGCCGGGTTGCCG
>CAZBDE010000279.1:0-3746 GCA_964490415.1 uncultured Pseudoxanthomonas sp.
TGCCTGCCGCCGCTCATGTCCCCCGGCTCCGGCCTGCGGCCGAAGCCTCCTCCTTGACTTCCCGTCGGCAGGCATCGCACCGGGGCGCTCCAGCGTTGGCCGGCCTTTCCTACGACAGCCAGTCGCGCCAGGGCAGATCGGGGTCGCCGAGGGCGATGAAGTCGCCGTTGAGCAGCGACTCGCGGCGGTTGTAGCGGAACGGCTTGCCGGTGTCGGCGGCCAGCAGCGCGCCGCCGGCCGACTGCAGCACGCACTGCCCCGCGGCGGTGTCCCATTCGGAGGTCGGGCCGAAACGCGGGTACACGTCCAACCCGCCCTCGGCGATGCGGCAGAACTTCAGCGACGAACCCAGCGCCATCTCCTCGATCGGGCCCATCCGGTCCAGCACCGCCTGGGTGCGCGCGTCGCGGTGCGAGCGGCTGGCGGCCACCCTCAGCGGCGCGGTGGCCGGCGCGCGCGCGCGCAGCGGGGTGTCGCGGTGGCCGTCGCGGCGGTAGGCCAGCTCGCCGCGCACCGCGTGCCAGAGCTGGCCGCCGACCGGCGCCTGGACCACACCCATCGCCGGCGCCCCCAGGTGGACCAGGGCGATGTTCACGCTGAACTCGCCGTTGCGCTTGACGAACTCGCGGGTGCCGTCGAGCGGATCGACCAGCCAGTAGGTGGACCAGTGCCGGCGCGTGTCCCACGGCACGCCGGCCGACTCCTCCGACAGCACCGGCAGGTCCGGGGTCAGCCGCTCCAGGCCCTCGACGATGATCCGGTGCGCGGCCAGGTCGGCGGCGGTGAGCGGGCTGGCGTCTTCCTTGTGGGTGACGTCGAAGCTGCCGGCGTAGACCTCCATGATCGCCGCGCCGGCCTGGCGGGCGATGGCGATGACCGTTTCGCGCAGGTCGGCGGTGACCTTGATCATCGGCCGGCCAGCCAGGCGCGGGCGATGAACAGCGCCGCCAGCGAACGGCCTTCGGAAAAATCGTCTCGCAGCATCAGTTGTTCCAGTTCCTGCAGTTTCCAGGGGATGACTTCGAGCTCCTCCGGCTCGTCGCCGGGCAGCTTCTCGGGATACAGGTCGCGCGCCAGCACCAGCCAGGACACGTGGCTCATGTAGGTCGGCGCCAGGGTCAGGCCGCGCAGCACGTCGATGCGGCGCGCACCGTAGCCGGCTTCCTCCTTCAACTCGCGGTCGGCGGCCTGTTCCGGCGTCTCGCCGGCGTCGATCCGGCCCTTGACCAGGCCCAGCTCGTAGCGGTGCACGCCGGCGGCGTACTCGCGCACCAGCAGCACGGTCTGGTCGTCGAGCATCGGCACCACCACCACCGCGCCGTGGCCGCGGCTGACCATGCGCTCGAAGCGGCGGTGCTCGCCGTTGGAGAACTCCAGGTCCAGCCGCTCCAGCCGGTACGGGCCGGCGTCCTGCGCGGTGGTGCCGTGGATGACGGGAAGGCGGCGGCTCATCGGGGGCTCCCGCGGCGTGGCCGCGGCGCGGCCGATATCATGGCGGGATGCACGGACATTCTCATGGACAGCGGATGCTAGCAGACCCGGGTGCCGCCGGCCGCTGGCGCGAACGCGACCTGGCGGTGCTGTGGCACCCCTGCACGCAGATGCGCGAGCATCCGGACGTGCTGCCGCTGGTGCCCGTCGAGCGCGGCGAAGGCGCGTGGCTGGTCGGGCGCGACGGGCGCCGCTACCTCGATGGCATCAGCAGCTGGTGGACCAACCTGCACGGACACGCCGAGCCGCGCATCGCCGCGGCCATCGCCCGCCAGGCGGGCACCCTGGAACAGGTGATCCTGGCCGGCTTCTCGCATGCGCCCGCGGTGGAACTGGCCGAACGCCTGCTGGCCATCGCCCCGCGCCAGGCCGGGCGCGCGCCGCTGGCGAAGGTGTTCTACGCCGACAACGGCTCGGCCGGGGTCGAGGTGGCGCTGAAGATGGCGTTCCACTGGTTCCGCAACCAGGGCGAACACACCCGGACGAAGTTCGTCGCGCTGGAGAACGGCTACCACGGCGAAACGCTGGGGGCGCTGGCGGTCGGCGACATCCCGCTGTACCGGCGCACCTATGCGCCGCTGCTCGCCGAAGCGCTGTTCGCACCGTCGCCCGACGCGTACCTGGCACGCCCCGGCGAAACCGCCGCGCAGTGCGCGGCGCGCGCCGCCGACGCCCTAGCCGACCTGTTCGACCGCCACCCGGGCGAGGTCTGCGCGGTGATCGTGGAGCCGCGGCTGCAATGCGCCGGCGGGATGCGCATGCACGACCCGGCCTACCTGCGCCGGGTGCGCGAGCTGTGCGACGCCAACGGCGCGTTCCTGATCGCCGACGAGATCGCCACCGGCTTCGGCCGCACCGGCACGATGTTCGCCTGCGAGCAGGCCGGGTTCAGCCCCGACCTGCTGTGCCTGTCCAAGGGCCTGACCGGCGGTTTCCTGCCGCTGGCGGCGGTGCTGGCCTCCCAGGCGATCTACGACGGCTTCCTCGACGATTCGCGCGAGCGCGCCTTCCTGCATTCGCACAGCTACACCGGCAACCCGCTGGCCTGCGCCGCGGCGCTGGCCTCGCTCGACATCTTCGAGAGCGACGGCGTGCTCGAGCGCAACCGCACCAGCACCGCGCGGATGGCGGCGCTGGCCGCGCCACTGGCCACGCATCCGCACGTGGCCGAGGTGCGCCAGGCCGGGATGGTCGTGGCCTTCGAACTGGCCCGCGGCGGCGGCCGCGACACGCCGTTCGACCCGGGCCTGCGCGTGGGCCTGCGCGCCTACCGCGCCGCGCTGGAGCGCGGCGTGCTGCTGCGCCCGCTCGGCGACGTGCTGTACTGGATGCCGCCCTATTGCGTCGACGAGGCGCAGCTGCGGCTGCTGGCCTCGGCCACCGCCGAGGCGATCGAAGAGGCCACCGCATGCGCCTGACCCGCTGCCATGTCGACCTGCCGCTGCACCCGGGCGACGAACTCGCCCTGCCCGAGCGCGCCGCCCACCACCTGGCGCGGGTCCTGCGCCTGCGCGAGGGCGATCCGTGCGTGCTGTTCAACGGCGATGGCCACGACTACGCCGCGCGGCTGAAGGTGGCCGGCAAGCGCGAGGTGCGGGTCGAGGTGCTGTCGGCCACGGCGGTGGACAACGAGTCGCCGTTGCGGGTCGTGCTGCTGCAGGGGATCGCCCGGGGCGAGAAGATGGACCTGGTCCTGCAGAAGGCCACCGAGCTGGGCGTGGCCGCAATCGTGCCGGTGTCGGGCGAGCGCACCGAGGTGCGCCTGGATGCCGAACGCGCGCAGAAGCGGCTGGCGCACTGGCGCAGCGTGGTCGAATCGGCCTGCGAACAGTCCGGGCGTGCGCGGGTGCCGGAGCTGGCCGCGCCGGCGGCGCTGGAGGCGGCGGCGGAAGCCCTGCACCGCGGCGGCCTGCGCCTGGTGCTGGATCCGCAGGGCGAACAGCGGCTGCAGGACCTGGCCGCGCCGCAGGACGGCGCGGCCTGCATCGCGATCGGCCCCGAAGGCGGCTGGTCGCCGCGCGACCGCGACATATTGCACGCGGCGGGATTCACCGGCCTGCGCCTGGGGCCGCGGGTGCTGCGCACCGAAACCGCGGGCCTGGCGGCGATCGCCGCGCTGCAGTCCCGCTTCGGCGACCTCTGACCCGCGGCATAAAAGGGGACGGAGGCAATTAAGCACATGTGCTACATGTGCTTAATTGCCTCCGTCCCCTTTTATGCCTCGATCGGCCGCGTTGACCGCGGCGGTGTTCAGG
>CAZBDE010000280.1:0-3737 GCA_964490415.1 uncultured Pseudoxanthomonas sp.
CCGGTTTTACCCGCTTTGCCCGCTTTACCCGCTTTGCCCGCTTTGCCCCCCGGCTTTGCCCCCGTCTTGCCCCCGGTCCACGATGATCACATTTCATCCGAATCCCCACGCCCCATGACCCAGGACCGCGACATCCTGCGCCGCGACCTTCGCCAGCGCCGCCGCGAACTGCCCGCCGCCACGCGCATCGCCGCCGCCGAGGCGCTGGCGCAGCGCATCCTCGCCCTGCCGTTCCTGCCGCACGAAGGCTACGTGTCCGGCTACTGGGCGATGGACGGCGAGATCGGCCTGCATGCGCTGCAGCTGCGCCTGCCCAAGGGTCTGGTCTGGTGCCTGCCGCTGCTGCACGGCGACGTCCTGCGCTTCGCGCCCTGGCGTTCCGGCGACCCGCTGGTCACCAACCGCTATGGCATTCCCGAGCCCGACGTCGAACCCGCTTCCGGCCTGCGCGCCGAGGACCTGGCCCTGGCGGTGATGCCGCTGGTCGGCTTCGACGCGCACGGCCAGCGGCTGGGCATGGGCGGCGGTTGGTATGATCGCAGCTTCGCGTTCCGGCGCGATCGCGGCGCGCCGCCGTGGCTGATCGGGGCCGGCTTCTCCGCCCAGCAGGTACCGGCGCTGGAGGTGGCCGACTGGGACGTGCTGCCCGACGCGATCTGCACCGAGGCCGGCACTATCCTCCCCCGACACCCGCGCGAGACCGATCCCGCATGACCGCCCGCAAGCGCTACTGGCTGATGAAATCCGAGCCGGACGCCTTCTCCATCGACGACCTGCAGCGCGTGGGCACCGAACCGTGGAACGGCGTGCGCAACTACCAGGCGCGCAATTTCATGCGCGACGGCATGCAGCTCGGCGACGGCGTGCTGTTCTACCACTCCAATACCCAGGTGCCGGGCATCGTCGGCGTGGCCAGCGTGGCCAGCCGCGCCTATCCGGACGAGACCCAGTTCGACGCCAAGTCGCACTACTTCGATCCCAAGGCCACGCGCGAACAGCCGCGCTGGTTCCTGGTCGACGTGAAGTTCGAGCGCAAGCTCGCGCGCACCATCGCCCTGGAAGAGGTCAAGCAGCATGCCGACGCACTGGGCGAGGGCTTTCCCCTGGTCGCGCGCGGCAGCCGCCTGTCGGTGTTCCCGGTGACCGCCGCGCAGTGGAAGCTGCTGCTGTCCCTCGAATGACCCTGCTCACCCCACGTCTTGTAGGAGCTCCCTTCAGGGGCGACCCGAGGATGCTGGACAGCGCCGCATTCAACGCTCCGCTCCGGGAATCCCGCGCTGTGCGCTGCGCCTTCAAGCGCCGTCGGGTCGCCCCTGAAGGGAGCTCCTACAATTGAAAAGCCGTAGAACCACAGGAACCCATCGATGAGCGAAGCGAAGCGCCTGGCCGGCGAGAAGGCCATCGACTACGTGGAAGACGGCATGGTCGTCGGCGTCGGCACCGGCTCCACCGTGGCCTACTTCATCGACGCCCTGGGCCGCATCCGCGACCGCATCGCCGGCGCGGTGTCGAGTTCCGAGCAGAGCACCGCGCGGCTGAAGGCGCTGGGCATCGAGGTGCTGGACGCCAACGCCGCCGGCCCGCTGAAGCTGTACGTGGACGGCGCCGACGAGTGCGACCCGCACAAGCGCCTGATCAAGGGCGGCGGCGCCGCGCTGACCCGCGAGAAGATCATCGCCGAGGCCAGCGAGACCTTCGTCTGCATCGTCGACCCGGCCAAGCAGGTGCCGGTACTGGGCAGGTTCCCCCTGCCGGTGGAGGTGGTACCGATGGCGCGCAGCCTGGTCGCCCGCCGCATCCTCGCCCTGACCGGCGGCCAGCCGGTGTGGCGCGACGGCGTGGTCACCGACAACGGCAACTGGATCCTGGACGTGCACAACCTGTCGATCACCGACCCGGTCGGCATGGAGACCGAACTCAACCAGATTCCGGGCGTGGTCAGCGTCGGCCTGTTCGCGCGGCGGCCGGCGGACATCGTGATCGTGGGCGGGGAGCCACCGACGGTGTTCTGACGCCCTCAGTCGCCAGGCATCCTCATCGTTTCGGCATGAAGACCGCCTTGGACATCGACGACGCCTTACTGGCCGACGCCGAATCGGTGGCCGCCGGCCAGCACACCCCCTGACGTGGCGGGTCGAGGAGGGCCTAACCAGAGTCGGGCAAACAGCGGAGACGCGATGGCAGTCGGCAATGACGTGAGCGGGCTATACGGCATTGCCGTGTAGCCTGCAGACAGCCTGCAACCACCCTCGTCTGCTACGCCTTTGCCCTCTTTCCCTGCGCAAGCTGGTGGATCAGTTCGCGCACCAGTTTGCGCTGCGCAGCCGGCAGTGCGAGGAACGCATTGACCGCATGCTGGTCCAGCGCGGACCTTGGCGCACTCCCAGCCCGCCAGTCCGCCGGGGATTCCTCCACCTTGCGATCGCTGCCGAACTGCAGTTCTTGCGGCTCCATGTGCAGCAACCTGGCCAGCGCCCGCATGTTTTCCGGCCGCGGCATGCTCTTGCCGTGCAGCCAGTTGGAGATCGCCTGTGGCGCCACCGAGACGCCTCCATGGCTCGCCAGCAGGCCGGCCAGCTCCGACGCGCTTTCGGTCAGGCCCCGCCGTTTCAGCGACTGCCGAAACCTTTCGCCGAAAGCTGTCTGCTCGCTCTTCATGCGGGCGACGTTAGGACCGGCCTGTCCAGCGATGGAAATTATTGCTTTAGTTTGAATGAAATTTTTGCTTTCATTCCAACCGGAACCCGCCGGAAGGAATCGCAATGCCCCGATCGCTACTGGAAGAGCTGCCCGGCATCATCCGGGACGGGCGCAGGGAAGCCGAGCGCATCCTGGAGGGGCTGGAAGGGCGGCATCGGGTGCGGCTGCAGACCCGGGAGTGGGTGCTGCCTTCGAGGGACACTGCCTCCGCCGACTGGATCGCACAGGCTGGACGCAGCGTGCACCTCGCCGGCGCCAGTGGGGCCGACTGGCGCAATCGCCTGGTCTACGGCGACAACCTGCTGGCGATGGCGGCGCTGCTGGCCGGCGACGACAACACGCCGAGCCTGCGCGGCGGGGTAGACCTGGTCTACATCGACCCGCCGTTCGACTCCAAGGCCGACTACCGGACCAACATCACCCTCCCGGACGTGGAACTGGAGCAGCGCCCCACGGTAATCGAGCAGTTCGCCTATTCGGACACCTGGACCGACGGCACGGCCTCGTACCTGCAGATGATCGTGCCGCGCCTGATCCTGATGCGCGAGCTGCTGGCCGATAGCGGATCGATCTACGTCCACCTGGACTGGCATGTCGGCCATTACGTGAAGGTGGTGCTAGATGAGATCTTCGGGCGCGAGAACTTCCTCAACGAGATCGTGTGGTCGTACGGGAAGATGGCATCGGCCAGCCGCCGCTTCATGTCCAACCACGACGTGATATTCCTGTACGGGAAAAGCCCGCGGCACTACTTCCAGAACGTCTATGTGGACCTGGCCACGCCGGTCAAGCGGCTGGCGCGCGAACTGGTCGGCGGGAAGCTCAAGAACGCCAGAAATCCTGACGGCTCACTCAAGTATGTGACGCTAGACAAGGAGCGCGTCGACGACAACTGGTCAGACATCCCGCGGGTGATGCCCGCCAGTTCCGAATACATCGACTACAACACCCAGAAACCGCAACGGCTGCTGGAACGCGCGATCCAGGCCTCCTGCCCCGAGGGCGGACTCATCGCCGATTTCTTCGGCGGCTCCGGC
>CAZBDE010000281.1:0-3686 GCA_964490415.1 uncultured Pseudoxanthomonas sp.
AGGCGGCCGACGGCTTGATCACCGCGCCGTCCGGGGCCAGGTTGCCGCGCAGCACCTGCTCAACCATCGCGGCCGCGCGGTGGTGTTCGAGAGCATCGAGGAGCTCAAGGCGCGGATCGACGACGAAGCCCTGGACATCGACGAGACCTGCGTGATGGTGCTGAAGAACTGCGGCCCGCGCGGCTACCCGGGCATGGCCGAGGTCGGCAACATGCCGCTGCCGCCGAAACTGCTGCGCCGCGGCATCACCGACCTGGTCCGCATCTCCGACGCGCGCATGAGCGGCACCGCCTACGGCACCGTGGTGCTGCACGTCTCGCCCGAGGCCGCGGCCGGCGGCCCGCTGGCGCTGGTGCGCGAAGGCGACTTCATCGAACTGGACGTGCCCGGCCGGCGCCTGCACCTGGACGTGCCGGAAGAGGAACTGGCGCGCCGCCGCGCCGAATGGGTTGCGCCGCCGGCGCCCGCGCGCGGCTGGACCAAGCTGTACGTGGACCATGTGCAGCAGGCCCACCTGGGCGCCGACCTGGATTTCCTGGTCGGCGGCAGCGGCGACGACGTCGCCCGCGATTCGCACTGAAGGCGGCCGCCATGCCCCCGCCCGACGACCGCGGCCGGATCACCCGGCGTCGCTTCGTCGGCGTGCTGGGCGCCGCGGCACTGGCACCGGTGCTGCCGCGCGCCTTGCGGGCGGCGCCCCTGGCGCCCGGCGGCGCGGGCGCCGGCCCGGTGCAGGCCCTTCCCTTCCCGCTCGGCGACATCGTCCTGGGCGAAGGCCCGTTCGCCCGGTCGCAGGCGCTCAACCTGCGCTACCTGGCGGCGCTGGACATGGACCGACTGCTGGCGCCGTGCCGGACCGAGGCCGGCCTGCCCTCGCCCGCGCCCCGGTATCCGAACTGGGAGTCGATGGGCCTGGACGGCCACACCGCCGGCCATTACCTGTCCGCGCTGGCGCAGCAGGCCGCGCACGGCGAGGCGGACATGCGCCGCCGGCTCGACGCCATGGTCGACGCGATGGCGGCGTGCCAGCGCGCCAACGGCGACGGCTACGTCGGCGGCGTGCCGGGCGGGCGGAAACTGTGGGACCGGATCGCCTCCGGCGATTTCCAGGCCGAATCGTTCTCGCTGGAAGGCGCCTGGGTGCCGTTCTACAACCTGCACAAGACCTACGCCGGCCTGCGCGACGCCTGGCTGCTGGCCGGCAACGCGCAGGCGCGCGAGGTGCTGGTGGGCTTCGCCGACTGGGCCGGCCGGCTGGTCGCGAACCTCGACGACGCGCAACTGCAGCGCGTGCTCGACACCGAGCACGGCGGCATGAACGAAGTGCTGGCCGACGTGTACGCCATCACCGGCGACCGCCGCCACCTGGCCCTGGCGCGGCGCTTCTCGCACCGCGCCATCCTCGACCCGTTGCTGCGGCGCGAGGACCGGCTCGACGGCCTGCATGCCAACACCCAGATCCCCAAGGTCATCGGTTTTGCCCGGATCGGCGAACTGGACGGCGACGCGGCGTGGATCGACGCCGCCGCGTTCTTCTGGGAGACGGTGGCGCAGCGCCGCAGCATCGCCTTCGGCGGCAACAGCGTGCGCGAGCACTTCAACCCGGTCGGCGACTTCGGGCCGATGGTGCAATCCCGCGAAGGCCCGGAAACCTGCAACAGCTACAACATGCTGCGCCTGACCCTGCTGCTGCACCGGCTGGCCCCGCAACCGCGCTACGCGGACTTCTACGAACGCACGCTGTTCAACCACATCCTCTCCACCCAGCACCCGGAACACGGCGGGCTGGTCTACTTCACCCCGATCCGGCCGCGGCACTACCGGGTCTATTCGCAGGCGCAGGAATGCTTCTGGTGCTGCGTCGGCACCGGCATGGAAAACCATGGCCGGCACGGCGCCTTCGCCTACACCCGCGGCGACGCCTCGCTGCAGGTGAACCTGTACCTGGCCTCGCAGCTGCACTGGCGCGAACGGGGGGCGCTGCTGCGGCAGGAGACGCGCTTCCCCGAGGAGGCGCGCAGCGTCCTGCGCCTGCAACTGGAACGGCCGCAGCGCTTCGCCCTGGACCTGCGCCATCCGCACTGGCTGGACGGCCCGCTGGCGGTGAAGGTCAACGGCAGGCACTGGCCGCTGTCCTCCACGCCGGCTTCGTACGCACGCATCGAACGGCGCTGGGAGGACGGCGACACCGTCGAGGTCGAACTGCCGATGCGCACGCGCGTGGAAGGCCTGCCCGACGATTCGGACTGGGTCGCGGTGATGCATGGCCCGCTGATGCTGGCCGCGCGTACCGGCACCGAAGACCTGGACGGCCTGGTCGCCGACGCCGGCCGCGGCAGCCACATCGCGCCCGGCCCCTACCAGCCGCTGGACGGCGCGCCGATGCTGGTCGGCGAACGCGACGCGCTGGCCGCCGGCATCGTGCCGGTGCCCGGCGCGTCGCTGGTGTTCGACGCCAGCACTCTGGTGCGGCCGGAAGGATTCCGCTCGCTGCGCCTGGAGCCGCTGCACCGCGCCCACGACGCCCGCTACATGGCGTACTGGCGCACGACGACGCCGGCGCAGTATCCGGCCGTCGTCGCGGCGATCGAAACCGCCGAGCGCGAGCGCCAGGCGCTGGACGCGCGCACCCTCGACCAGGTGCAGCCGGGCGAACAGCAACCGGAAGTCGATCATGGCTACCGGGGCCGGGACAGTGCGACGGGCAGCTTCCTGGGCCGCCACTGGCGCGATGCCGGGAACCGGTTCTCGTACCGGCTGTCCGCCCGGCGCCCGGTGGCCGATGGCACCCCGCTGTCGCTGCAACTGGTCCTGTTCGGCGGCGAATGGCAGGCGGGCATGGACGTGAAGGTCGAAGGCCGCACGCTGGCCACGGTCATGATGGACGGCAAGGGTACCGACGACTTCCTCGTACACGAATTCGCGGTGCCGCCGGAGCTGGCCGCGGCCGCGCGGGACGGGGTCCGGGTGGAATTCGTCGCCCGCGACGGGCGACGTACGCCGCGCCTGTTCGGGTTGAGACTGCTGGCGAACCAGCCCGTCCACTAGTTGTCGACGCGACCCAGGACAGGCTGGAGACGTCCTTCTTGCATTTATGTCCAAAATATTGGACATTTAACTCCATGAATCTGACTGATATCGGCATCGCCGTCCGTGCCCGCCGCGAGGAACTGGGCCTGTCGCAGGGCCAGTTGGCACAACTCAGCGGCCTGTCGCGGCAAACCCTGGTGGGCCTGGAGAACGGCAGCCTGAACGACCTGGGCGTCAACCGCGCCGGGCAAGTCCTGGCCGTGCTCGGTCTGGATGCCCCCATGCCCACCACCGAGAGTCGCCGCAGGAAGCATGGACTGCGGATGGCCGCGCGCCATGCGAATGTCAGCTACGCCCGCGAGCTGCAGCCCGACGTCCTGGCCCGGATGCTGGTCAGTGGCGAGGTGCCGGCGCCGTATGCCCCGCACCTGACCCATCTGCTGGACGAAGCCCCGCTGCCAATGGTGGTGATGGCCGTGGAAGAAGCGGCCGCCGGAGCGCACGTCCCCCCTCGCAAGGTCTGGCGCAACCTGGCGAGGATGGCCAGGTCGCTGTCCGCCCATCGCAGGGACATGTGGGCATGACCGGCCCGCTGGCCGGCGGCGCGTGGCGGGCGCTGCTGCCGCGCGCGCTCATCCTGATCGACGAAATCCGCA
>CAZBDE010000282.1:0-3678 GCA_964490415.1 uncultured Pseudoxanthomonas sp.
GTGCCGGCCTTGATCTGGGCGATGCCGCCGCCGGAGCCGATCGACTGGTAGTTGATCTGGTTGCCGGTGGCCGCGTTGTAGTCGGCCGACCACTTCGACACCAGCGGGTAGATGAAGGAGGCGCCGGCGCCGGAGATCTGCGCGGCGACGCGCTCGTCCGCGGCGGGCGCGGAAGCATCCTGCGGTGCGTTGGCGTTGGCGGTGGCGCCGGTGCTGGCGTCGCCGGAGGGCTTGCACGCGGCGAGTGCCACCGTGGCGGCGAGGGACAGGGCGAGGAGGCGGACCGGGGAGGGGTTCATGGCTCTTTGCGGTGTCGGGCCGGCATGTCCGGCGGGTCCGCACATGAAATGATGTTTTTGTGACATCCGTATGACGCGGGCGGGGCGATTCGCGTCGGCCTGGACGGCGCGCGCAACTGAAGAAGGTTCTTCACCCGACTCGGGGGAGCCGGCTTCGGTGAAGGCGGGGAGGCGCTGCTGCTTCTGCCGATCGCTTCGCCTTGTCTTGTCTTGCCTAGCCTCGATGCGACCTGACGGGCCCGGCCGTGGCCTGCAGGCCTCCGGGACTCATGTCCCCCGGCATCCGCCTGCGGCGGACGCCTCCTCCTTGACTTCGCCCCGGAGGCCTGCAGGCCACGGCCGGGCTGCCGGATTGCTGGTGCACGCTGGAAAGCGAAGCGCTGGTTCGCGCCCGGCGCCTCCGCCACCTGGAAGCCGCAACGCTTTCCCTCTGCCGGGAGAAGCACCGAAAAAGAGCGCGGACCTGGGGCCCGCGCTCCGCTGGTCGACGGGGGGAGAGGGTCCCGCCGCTCAGAACTTCAGGTTCTGCGCCCAGTAGGCCTCGATCTGCCTGACCAGGGCATCGGGCAGCGGCACGTAGTCCAGTTGCCGGGCCTGGGCGTCGCCATTGGCGTAGACCCACTTGAAGTAGTCGCGGGCGTTCCTGGCGCCGGCCACGTTCTTGGGCTGCTTGTACATCAGGATGAAGTTGGTCGCGGTGATCGGCCACGACGCCTCGCCCGGCGCGTTGGTCATCACCAGGAAGAAGTCCTTGGACCTGGCCCAGTCGGCGCTGGCAGCGGCGGCGGCGAAGCTCTCCTCGCTCGGCTGCACGAACCTGCCGGCCGCGTTCTTCAGCGAGGCGTGGGCCAGCTGGTTCTGCAGCGCGTAGGACAGTTCGACGTAGCCGATGCCGCCCTTGATCTGCTTGACGTAGGCGGTCACGCCCTCGTTGCCCTTGCCGCCGATGCCGGCCGGCCACTGCACCGAGGTGCCTTCGCCGACCTTCTCCTTCCACTCCGGGCTGACCTTGGACAGGTAGTTGACGAAGTTGAAGGTGGTGCCCGAGCCGTCGGAACGGTGGACGACGGTGATCTTCTGGTCGGGCAGCGCCAGGCCCGGGTTCAGCGCGGCGATCGCCGGATCGTTCCACTGGCCGATCTTGCCGAGGAAGATGTTGGCCAGGGTCGGCCCGTCGAGCTTGAGTGCGCCCGGGGCGACGCCGGCGACGTTGAGGATCGGCACCACCCCGCCGATCACCGAGGGAAACTGGGCCAGGCCGTACTTGGCCAGTTCCTCCGGCTTGAGCGGTGCGTCGGAGGAACCGAAGTCGACCGTGGCCGCCTTGATCTGGGCGATGCCGCCGCCCGAGCCGATCGACTGGTAGTTGACCTGCTTGCCGGTCGCGGCCTTGTAGTCGGCCGACCACTTGGACATGACCGGATAGATGAAGGAGGCACCCGCGCCGGTCACGTCGTTGGCGTGGGCGAGGGAGATCGAGGAGGACACCGCGATCAACGCGGCGGCAAGGCGGAACTTGAACCTGGAGTTCACGGGAAAGGCTCCGTAAGCGGATGGGTGGTGGCGGACCCGGGATGCCCCGCGTCCATCGGTGGCCATTGCATAACCGGTCGATGACAACAGCGCGTAGCGCGGATGACAGCTCGATGACGGCGCGTGGATGGGCCCGGTCATCCGTTTGTCACATCGCGGTCGCGCTTCTGTCAGACGCAGGTCGCAAGCTGCGCGGCGTTTAACGGGTGCTTCACCTTCCCGCCGAAGGAAACGCTCCCGTCCCGCCGGAACCCAACAAACCAACGGAGTCCTCCATGCGTTATTCCCTTCTCGCCGTCGCGCTGGCCGCGGCCCTGGGCACCGCGACCTTCGACGCGGCCGCCGCCGACAACAGCGCCGAGCTGGCCGAGCTCAAGGCGCAGATGGCCGCGCTGCAGGCCAAGCTCGCCGAGCTGGAGACGCGCACCGACGCGCAGTCGGACATCAATGTCGGCACCCAGCAGAGCATCGAGAACATCGCCGCGACCACGCCCAAGGTCGAGACCAAGGGCGGCATCAAGATCACCTCGCCGGACAAGAAGTTCGAGGCCTCGATCGGCGGCCGCATCCACTTCGACGCCTATGCATTCGACCGCGACATCGCCGCGACCACCGGCACCAGCGAGTTCCGCCGCGCGCGCCTGACCCTGGCCGGCAAGGCGCTGGGCTGGGACTACAAGCTGGAGCAGGACTTCGCCGCCGGCACCAACCTCGACGGCCTGCGCGACGCCTACATCGCCACCGGCCTGTGGGGCGGCAAGGCCACCATCGGCCAGTTCAAGCCGTACCGCTCGATGGAGGAGCTGACCAGTTCCAACGAGATCCTGATGATGGAACGCCCGTTCGCCTCGGCCACCGGCCTGTTCAGCGGCCGCCAGTTCCAGCAGGGCGTCGGCTACCAGAAGGCCGGCGACAACTACACCGCCGGTTTCACCGTGTTCAACCTGCGCAGCGCCTCCGGCGTGCGCAACGAGGGCATGGGCGCCTCCGGCCGCGTGACCTTCGCCCCGATCAACAACGACAACGAGACCCTGCACTTCGGTGGCTGGATCAGCCAGGAGAACAACAACCAGGGTTCGGCCGACCTGGTCGCCGTGGCCAACTACGCCGGCCGCCGCGGCCCGGCGCAGACCATCGCCACCACCACCGGCGCCAGCCGCAACCAGGTCACCTCCTACGGCCTGGAAGCGGCCGGCGCGTTCGGCCCGCTGTTCTTCCAGGGCGAGTACGTCAATGCCAGCTTCGGCCAGCCGATCGGCGGCGACCAGGACGTGAGCACCTGGTACCTGCAGGGCAGCTGGCTGATCAACGGCGGCCACAAGGGCTACAAGTCGGCCACCGGCATCTTCGCTTCGCCCAAGGTCGACAAGGGCCTGTGGGAGCTGACCGCGCGCTACGACACCATCGAGAACAAGGACATCGCCGACCGCGAGGCGACCAGCGTGATCCTGGGCGTGAACTACTACGTCAACGCCAACCTGCGCTTCATGTTCAACTACACGCAGGGCGACAACGAGGTCAACGGCGACCAGACCGGCCAGTACGCGCTGCGCACGCAGTTCTCCTGGTAAGCCGGAGCGGCGATCGGGAACGGCGCCCCGCCACGCGGGGCGCCGGATCAACCCGGGGTCTTGTCGCGGTAGTGGCACAGGTCGCGGACCACGCACTGCGGGCAGTCGGGCCTGCGCGCCTTGCACACGTAGCGGCCGTGCAGGATCAGCCAGTGGTGCGCGTCCTGCAGGAACTCCGCGGGCACGCGCTTCAGCAATCCGTCCTCGACCGCGCGCACGTCCTTGCCCGGCGCCAGCCCGGTGCGGTTGGCGACGCGGAAGATGTGCGTGTCCAC
>CAZBDE010000283.1:0-626 GCA_964490415.1 uncultured Pseudoxanthomonas sp.
GCATTGTCCTTGACCGTGACCGGCACGGGCCGCGGGGTGCGCTCTGCCGTCTCAGCGTCGTGATGCAGGGCCAGCCATTCGGCGAGCGGAAGAAGCTTGTACCAGCCGGACAGATCGTGGCGCGGGATACCCAGGCCGATGAAGGCCGGCACGCTCAGATCTCCGTGCCGCGGATACGCCGTCACAACCAGCATGGCGCACAGGCGATCCGCTGGCACGGGCTCCGCCGCTTGCAGGAGATCAAGCTGTTGCGCGTCGAGCCACTGGTTGAGCCGGGCAAAATCGCTCCGGAACTTCGCCCAGCGGGGCGGGCCGCAGTCGCGCCGGACTGTGTTGCGGATCAGCACCACATCGCCCGATGCAACCGTGCTGTAGCGGCCTCCAAGCGGATTCGTATGAGGTGCCCGCACCGTCAGGCCACACTCCGCCGCCGTGCGCCGGAAGGCTGCCTCGCAACGGACGTGCCGCGCCTGCCCCAACAGGGCGACGCGTTCCGGTTCTTCCGCATGGCGGCGCGAGATCGCCACGGCCTCGCCGAAAGCGCCGTGCAGCGTCTCCGACAGGAGCCGCGGGAAGCCTACGGGGAACGCATGACGAATTCGCTCTACAGACTCACGCATCGGCCA
>CAZBDE010000283.1:636-1718 GCA_964490415.1 uncultured Pseudoxanthomonas sp.
GGATGTCGGCGCAGGTCGACCCAACCTGACCCAACCTCGCCAGCGCTTCGCCGGCGATAATCCGCGTTGCCTCAAGGACTTACGGCGGCCCGTCGTAACCGGGGCAAAACCCTGGGCGTTGGTGCATTATGGGGATTCCCTTGGTCACGGCGGCTGTGATTCGCTTCTGCTGTGCCGGCGCCCCCGCATCCTGACGATCTGACGCCTGCGGAGCTGAAAGCTCTGGTGATCGAGTTGCTCGGTCGTGTGCGCGATCTGGAGCGGCAAGTGGCGGCGCGGGATGGTGAGATCGCCCGTCTGAAAGGCCTCAAGGGCCGTCCCGAGATCAAGCCGAGCGGCATGGAGCAGGGAGCCAAGGGGCCGTCCGCCACACCAGCCGGGCCGCGCCGCGGTGGCGGCAACAAGACGGCGCGGCGTACCATCCATGAGAACCGTGTGGTCAAGGTCGCGGTCCCGCCCGGCTCGCGCTTCAAGGGCTACCAGGACTTCGTGGTGCAGGACCTGGTGCTGCGCGCGCATGTGCTGCGGCTGCGGCGCGAATGCTGGGTGGCGCCGGACGGGCAGCGGATCACCGCGGCACTGCCGGCGGGGATGGCCGGCCATTTCGGGCCTGAACTGCGCCGCTTCGTGCTGGCGCAGCACCATCAGGGCCAGGTCACGGTGGCGCGGCTGCTGGCGCTGCTGCGCGGCATTGGCATCGACATCTCCAAGCGCCAGCTGATGCGGCTGCTGATCGCCGGCCAGGACGGCTTCGTCACCGAGGCCCGCGACGTGCTGCGCGCCGGGCTGGAGACGGCGCGCTGGATCTCGGTGGACGACACCGGCGCGCGGCACAGGGGCGCGAACGGCACCTGCACGCAGATCGGCAACCGGGACTTCACCTGGTTCGGCACCACGGCGAGCAAGAGCCGGCTGAACTTCCTCGGCCTGTTGCGCGCCGGCCATGCAGACTACGTCATCAACGACGAGGCACTCGACTACATGCGCGGCCGCGCCCTGGCCGGCCCGCTGATCACACGCCTGGCTGACAGCGCGGTGCGGCACTTCGCTTCCCCGGCGGCCTGGGCGGCCCATCTGGAGCA
>CAZBDE010000283.1:1818-3678 GCA_964490415.1 uncultured Pseudoxanthomonas sp.
GCCTCGCGCCCGCCCGCGTCGCCACCGAGGGCGCGCTGTGGGGCAGCATCGCAGCCCATGGCCTGCTGCGCGATGCGGTCATCGTCAGCGACGACGCCGGCCAGTTCGATGTCGGCCGCCACGCGCTGTGCTGGGTGCATGCCGAGCGCCTGGTGCATCGGCTCGACACCTTCACCGACGAGCAGCGCGCGGCGCAGCAGCATCTGCGCGCACTGATCTGGTGGTTCTATGCCGACCTCAAGGCCTATCGCGCAGACCCCTCGCCGCGACGGCGAAGCGAATTGCGCGCGCGCTTCGAGCGCATCTTTCGACGGCAAACGGGCTTCGTCACGCTCGACCGCCTGCTGGCGCGACTGCTGGGCCGCAAGGCCGAACTGCTGCGCGTGCTCGATCGGCCAGAGATCCCGCTGCACACCAACGGCTCCGAAAACGACATCCGTGCCTACGTCACCAAGCGCAAGATCAGCGGCGCGACGCACAGCGAGGCTGGGCGCGATTGCCGCGATGCTTTCCTCGGGCTCGCCAAGACCTGCGGCAAGCTCGGCATCAGCTTCTGGGCTTATCTCGGGCACCGCCTGCAAGTGGCAGGCGCCTCGCTGGTGCACGACCTGCCAGACCTCGTCAGGCTCCGCGCCACCGCCTGATCGCCCAGGGTTTTGCCCCGGTTACGGAGCGCGCTCGTAAAAGATTGTTATTCCTGGACATTCTCGTCCGTACAAAAACGGCCAAGTCAGGAGGTCCGGAGAGAACGGGCCACCGGAGAACGATTTTCCACCGGCTCGGCGCCGGGCCAGTCAACAGGTCTGCCCTGAAAACCCCAGGAAACCTGCCACTCAGCGCGGCGCTCGGTGAGGCGGAGAGCACGGCTCGTATGTGAACTGGCGGAGGAGGTGCGACTCGGTACAGGCGGTCTCTAGGCTGGAGCCTTGGAGAACGGCTTGATACGCCCTGATCTGCGTGATCCACTCAGGCGGAATGAATCTTCAGAGAGCACCGCAGTCGCCCCTCCCTGCAGGGGACCGCACAAAGCAACCGGGTTCGGTTTCACGCGAAGCACTGCTCATCAAGCTGCCGCTGCTGGCCACCGTGGCGAGGCTCGTCGTCGACCGGGGTTTTGGTTTTGTTCGGTACGAAGCCACGAAAGACGAGCAGTTTCTGCACGTTACTGCCGCCGTGGATGGACGACGTGACTTTCTCGGGATGGAGGAAGGCGATCTGCTGCTGTGTACGGTGGATGATAATGGCATTGGCAGGGAACAGGCTGCATCCATTAATACCAGCAGGCTGCGTAAGCACCATTCCGTCGGTATCGATATTACACGGCGGCGGCTCCGGTTATTACATCATGAGAAAAATACAGAATATCGTTACCTTGTGAAAGATAAACATGAAGAGAACGGTTTGCCTGCGGGTACGACGGTGATTTTTTCCATTCCTTTTAACCGGTAGTTATGAAACCTATAAAGACGGTCATTGTAGATGATGAGCCTGCTGCTGTGGAAGTGATACAGATGCTTTTGCAGGAATTTGCAGTGGATGTTACCATTGAAGGCAGCGCTAAGAACGGGCTCGAAGCTGTGCAGTTGATTTCGAGGACCAAGCCGGACCTGCTTTTCCTCGACGTGGATATGCCGGTCATGAACGGGTTCCAGGTATTGGAGAAATTTCCGGGAATGGATTTCGAAGTGATTTTTACTACCGGCTCTTCAGAACATGCCCTGAAGGCGCTTAAAATGAAAGCGATCGACTACCTGCTGAAACCAATAGATCCCGCTGATTTTATACTGGCTGTAGAACAGGCGCGCAGCCAGATATTACTGAACCAGCAGAAAAATACGATGGTGGCGCAGGTCCCTGCAC
>CAZBDE010000284.1:0-3673 GCA_964490415.1 uncultured Pseudoxanthomonas sp.
CGATCCGGAGGAGAAATGAACCTGCCGTTTTCACCTGGTACTCCGATTGATACATGGAAGCGCGGTACGAATACCTGGAAGAATTGAACAAGTAAGTAATCTGCAGCCCTAGCTTCACTTCTTGCAGGGAAGGTGCGCTTTCAAACTCATTATCACTTCCTGAGATTACCACGCCTTCACTCTCTGAATAGTACGGACGGAAAACTACTTTTCTGCGGGTGTAACTAAAGGCAAGTTTGAGTTGGGTAAGATTTGACCGCTCTTCCTTGAGATAAGTAGAACCGGGAAGCGAGAAACTGATGTCTCCATCCAATAATCCATAGGTAATACCAACACCAATGTAGTCGTTTGTGTTTTTGTAAAGATCTCCGTTGAGCTTTGTTTCATCATCCCGGGTTGATCCCAACGACAGGTTATTGCCCTGGCCACCATAAAAGACGCGGACTTCTCTATCGAGCACGAATTTTTTGACATAGCTGGAGTCTGCATCAGCCAGCGGTAACAGCCCGGGTAACGTTTGACTGAAACCCGGTGAAAGGGAGAATAAAAATAATATAGCCAGTAATCTGATCATGTAACACAAATGAGTTCCGACCAGGCGTATAGGGATTTTCTTATTAACGGGCTTTGCCACATCAAAAAATAAAAATGAATTAAGACCGCAAATAGTTTATCAACCTTATCAGCAGATGAAAACCTTATTGCTTAACCAGCTTTTGTACGTAGTATTTTCCGCGAACAGTACTTCTTACAAAATAAAATCCACTATGGAGCGTACTGATGTCGATGCTGTCGCCCGGCCTGGAGAAGGAGGCATATACTTTTCCATCTGCTCCGATAATGTCAACTGACTCAATATTCGAAGTGTTGAACCTTAATAAGGATTGTGCAGGATTCGGATATACCAGCAGCCTGAACTTCTGTTCCTGTTCATCAACACCGGTAATCAGGCTACGCGGATCAACAGCTGTGATCGTAAAGGGATTTAGGGTTATGCGTACACCGCTGTAGCCCGTCCAGCCATCGCGGGCAATAATCGCCAGGGTAACAGTTTCCGGAACATTGGCTGTGAGTGTAAGTACTCCATTCGATTCTGTTACCGTAACCGAATCTTGATCATACAGGAATGTGTGTGCGATTTGGTCTCCGTTTGCATCGCTAAATAAAGCGTTCATATCCAGATCGATTGAAGCATCTGCCCTTCTGCCCCCTGAAGTTTCAGGGATATTCACATCTGGTGATTCATTCGTCCATTTTAAAATAGTTCCTCCCCCATTGGGGCCGCCTTGCTGGGCAGTGATATATACATGCCCGTTCAGGTATGCAGGATGGGAAACGACATCAGCCCCAAAGTCAGGGTTGCTTAATAAATCCTCAGATATACGAATCTCACCGGTCGAAGGATTGATACCAAACACGGTAGTTGAACTGACTCCATAAATCAGGCTGTCAGTCGAGAGCAGTCGGGTGAGCGCCCGGTCAGGCAATGAGCCGAGTGCCTGATAATCGGTGCCATCAAGGTTGCTGCTAAAAAAATGTGCCTGGTGAGGACCGTTTCCACCATAGGCGAACAATCCAAACATTCTGTCGCCACGGATCACGATCGATTGTGGCTGCGTACCGATCTCACTACTACCCGGAATGATATTCTCATATCCAGATCCGTCTGTATTCAGGCGGATAAAGTTTCCACAGTAAGTAAAGGTACCATCTCCGTTTGCATATTTGTTTCCACCTCCCCAGCAGGCGATGTACATTTTGTTACTATGAAAGAAAAGATCAGCTGGCATTGTGCCCATATCATAACTTGTGGCCGTATAGACTTTTGTCAGGTTGTTGCCGTTTTTATCAGTCGTGAATACACTACCCTTGTCTGTAGGACAACCCTGTGAAGTGAACCAAAAAACACTGTCGGTAACATACTTGATCTGAATCGCCTGAACGTCCACCCAATCAAATACCTTGACAAGTTTGAAAGAATAATCACGCAACGAATACTTGAAGAGTGCAGGAGTGGCATGCGTTGTTATATAAATAGCCGTGTCGGTACCGACTATACTAAAAGGCTCATAGTTGACATTATCAAATTTCCAGATAATCTCAAATCCGTCACCCTGCTCGTCAATTCTGAAGAACATACCCTGTCGATCCGGTGTATAGCTGATAACATATAACGAGTCGTTAGCGCCATACATTCCCTGAACTGAATAATCAAAATCCTCCCCTTCAAAATCGTGGATCAATGACAAGTGACTGACCTGGGCGGTGAGCAGTTGACCAAAGCAAAGAGAAATGACTAACGCGAACAATGAGCTTCTCATACGATATCCGGGTGTAAGGGGTGCAAACCAAGTATGAACTTACCAATAATTTTCCTTCCAGGAAAATGGCCTATTGAAGGCTAATTCTTACTTCCTTAAAATCTTCTCCATCTTTCTGCCCTTCGCCAGTTCATCGACCAACTTATCCAAATATCTAACTTGGCGCGTCAGTGTATTCTCGATTTCTTCAATCCGGTATCCGCAAATTACGCCCGTGATAAGCTGTGCATTGGGGTTTAGCGAAGCACGCTGGAAGAATGTTTCAAACGTTGCTTTTTCTTTGATCAACTCCTGTAGCTTCTTGTTATTGAAACCGGTTAACCATTCAATGACCTCGTGCAGCTCTTCCTTTGTTCTACCTTTCTTCTCCACTTTCGCGACATACATTGGGTAAACGGAAGCGAAGGTCATTTTTGCGATGCGCTGATTGTGTGTGTCGGAAGGATTCATACAATGTAATAGTTTAAAATCAACGCTTGTGTTTATATCAGTTCGGGATTAGGCGCTTGTTGAATACGCACCATGACAAACGCGAAAGCCCAAAGTGTCCACCGTTACAAAATTACTTAAAGAAACCAGAAGTTGTCAAGACACTAAAACCACGTGGTCTAAACATCATACTTAATAAGTTGTGATTTTAATAAGTCCCATTAGCGCATACAGACTGTATACTACCGCGAGGGTTAGTAGAAAACTCTTAACAATTCTTTGAGGATAAGATACATTCTTCTCTATAAAAATTGCCACAATTAGCCCAATCAGGAAACAAACAATTGGAATTGAAATTACTAATCCTAAAAGGACTGTTTTTATTAATTCAGAACTGTGAGGCTGAACTTCGGTACCGTCCAGGTTCTCATAAGTCGAATTGTCCAAATTGAATAAAACGATTGCTAAAAGCAGATTAACCAAAAGTAATCCGAAGGAAATGATCAAGAGTTTCCTTTTTGTTAGTTTGTTCATTTTTCAATTTATTTTTTGACTTGCTATCAACGTCTGGCTATAAGACATATGTCCTATACTTCTTTATTCTAAGTTACAAAAAAGCAGATTCTACAGCGAATTCGTCCCCTTCTTCCAGATGTCCACACTCCACACACTCAAAAAAGGTAGTGTGGCCAAATACGCCAGCGAGATCCGCCAGTCGTGAAAAACAGTCTGAATAATGCTTGTTTGAATAAGATAAAATATCGGAATCAGGATCATACCAAAACCAAGTTTCAATGATCCCCGGAAGTTAACCGTGACAAACTTGTTCAGTAAAAAATGTATCAGGAAATATGGAATGAAATTGTTTACCCACGCATACAGGTGCAGCGGCAGCGTGGCAACCAGCAGCGCATAGTTGGTTG
>CAZBDE010000285.1:0-3654 GCA_964490415.1 uncultured Pseudoxanthomonas sp.
ACGCTGCCGGCGCCGAACACCAGCACCGGCACGTACAGCGGCAGCGCCAGCAGCGCGACCAGGATCCCCGAGCGCTTCAGGCCCACGGTCAGCGCGGCCACCACCGCGCCGAGCAGGCTCAGCACTGGCGTGCCCAGCAGCAGGGTCAGCATCAGCACGGGCAGCTGCGCCCGCGGCAGGTACAGGAATTCGCCGAGCACCGGCACCAGCAGCAGCAGCGGCAGCGCGGTGGTCAGCCAGTGGCCGAAGGTGCGCACCGCCACCAGCCAGGCCAGCGGCACCGGTGCCAGGATCCATTGTTCGAGCGAACCGTCCTCGGCGTCGCCGCGGAACAGGCTGTCCAGCGAGAGCAGGCCGGCCAGCAGCACCGCGACCCAGATCGCATGCGGGGCGACGACGGTCTCCAGCACCTTCTTCTCGCCGCCCAGGGCCAGGCCGAACATCACCACCACCAGCAGGGCGAACAGCGCCGGCTGCAGCGCATCGCCACGGCGCCGCCAGACCAGGCGCAGGTCGCGCAGGAGCAGGGCGCGGGCGGCCTCGAGCAGCCCCGGGCTGGCGCTCATGCCGCCACGCCCAGTTCGAGCATGCGCGTGCGCACCGGCGGCGCCGCGTAGGCGCCGTGGGTGGTGACCAGCGCCGCGCCGCCGTCGCGCAGGTGCGCCGAGATCATCCGGTTGACCAGGTTGATGCCTTCCAGGTCGAGGTTGGCGTAGGGCTCGTCGAGCAGCCACAGCGGCGCCGGCGAGAGCCACATCCGCGCCAGGGTCACGCGCTTCTTCTGCCCGGCGGAAAGCTGCCGCGCCGGCGCGTCCTCGTAGCCGGCCATGCCGACGATGGCCAGCGCGTCGCCCGGGTGCTGGCGCGGGCGGCGGCCGTGCAGGCCGCAGAGGAATTCCAGGTTTTCCTGCACCGACAGCTCGCCCTTCAGCGCCGGCAGGTGGCCGAGGTAGGCGATGGCCTGCGCGCGCAGCGCCGGCGCGGCGGGGCGCCCCTCGATCTCGACCCGGCCGGCGTCGGCGCGCAGCAGGCCGGCCAGCACCCGCAGCAGGGTGGTCTTGCCGGAGCCGTTGCCGCCCTGGACCAGCAAAGCCTCGCCGGCGTCCACCGCGAAATCGAGCGGCCCGAACACAGGCGCCTCGTTGCGGGCGAACGCCAGGCCACGGGCGGCCAGCAGCGGGGAAGGGGACGCGTCGGTCATCGCCGCGCATTGTAGCGGTGGCCGGCACGCAGGACCCTGCCGCGCCTTGTAGGAGCTCCCTTCAGGGGCGACCCGACAGCGCTGGAAGGTAGCCGGGTTCAACGCGACCTCTCCGGAGCGGTGGCGTTGAACGCGGCTGCGCCCGAGGGCGTCGGGTCGCCCCTGAAGGGGGCTCCTACAACAGCGGGGGGAGCCAGTCGACGCAGGGCGGGGCGTGGGCCGGGCGCGGGCGGTACATGCGCAGGCGCACCGGTTCGCCGGCGCGCCAGTGCAGGAGGCCGGCCTGGTCGTGCCGACGGGCGAGGGCATCGGCGGCGGCGGCGTCCAGCCCGGCCACCAGCCAGCCCTGTTCTTCCCAGCATCCGTCCGGGCTGCCGCCGATGGCGCGCAGCCTGGCCAGCCCCCGCGCGTCCAGTTCGGCGCGCAGCGCGGCATCGGCTGCCGCGTTCGCGGCGGGGTCCTGCGGTCGCGACTGCGGGTTCCAGGCGGTGACCAGGGTCCATGCCGCTTCGTTGCCCGGGCAGACAGGCCGCGCGGCGTCCAGCGCGGCGGGTGCGGGCTGGCCGACCCATAGCGCCAGCCACGTACCACCCACGTCCACCCGGTACACGGCGGCCAGGTAGGCCTCGAGCAGGCCGGGCGTGTCGTCGCCGGGAATGCGGTGTTGCGCCATGGCCCATCATCGCCGGCCACCGCCTTTGCGTACACTCGGCGGTCCCGATCCCCCACGCCGGAACCGCGATGCCGTTGCAAGTCCCGCAGACCAAGCTGCCCAGGGTGGGCACCACCATCTTCACCGTGATGTCGCAGCTGGCCGCCGAGCACGGCGCGGTGAACCTGGGCCAGGGGTTCCCGGATTTCCCGGTGCCGCAACGGCTGGTGGACGAGCTGGACGCGGCGATGCGCGCCGGGCACAACCAGTACGCGCCGATGACCGGCGTGCCGGCGCTGCGCCAGGCCATCGCCGGCAAGGCGCTGCGCTGCTACGGCGCCACGGTCGACCCGGACACCGAGGTCACCGTCACCAGCGGCGCCACCGAGGCGATCTTCAACGCGATCCACTGCGTGGTCCGCGCCGGCGAGGAGGTGATCGTCCTCGACCCGGCCTACGACTGCTACGAACCGGCGATCGACCTGGCCGGCGCGCGCGCGGTGCACGTGCCGCTGGACCCGCGGACGTTCGCAGTGGACTGGGACCGGGTGCGCGCAGCGGTCACGCCGAAGACCCGGATGATCATGGTCAACAGCCCGCACAATCCGTCCGGGGCGATGTTCTCGGCCGACGACATGCGCGCGCTGGCCGGGATCCTGCACGGCACCGGCATCTTCCTGGTCTCCGACGAGGTCTACGAGCACATCGTCTTCGACGGCCGCCGCCACGAGTCGGCGTTGCGCTGGCCGGAACTGCGCGAGCGCGCGTTCGTGGTGTCGAGCTTCGGCAAGACCTACCACTGCACCGGCTGGAAGGTCGGCTACGCGATCGCGCCGCCGGCCTTGACCGCCGAGTTCCGCAAGGTCCACCAGTACAACGTGTTCTGCACGTTCGCGCCGGCGCAGCACGCCTTCGCCGCGATGATCCGCGACGAGCCGCAGCACGACGAGCAGTTGGGCGCGTTCTACCAGGCCAAGCGCGACCGCTTCCGCGCGCAGCTGCTGGGCACCAGGCTCGAGCCGCTGCCGGTGCCGGGTGGCTACTTCCAGCTGGTGGACTACTCGGCGGTGAGCGACCTGCCGGACTTCGAGTTCGCGCAGTGGCTGACCACCGAGAAAGGCGTGGCGGCGATCCCGCTGTCGCCGTTCTACGAGAGTCCGCCGGAGGGGCAGCGCCTGGCACGGCTGTGCTTCGCCAAGAACGAGGCGACCCTGGACGCGGCGATCGAACGCCTGCGCGCCTTGTAGCGCGGGGCTCGCTCCGCTGCTCCGTCGTCCGGAGCGGGAAAGAAACCAGAAAGGCAGCGGGGCTCGCCCCGCTCTACAGGAGAATCCGATGCAGGACCTGCGCATCTCGCTCGTCCAGGGCGACACCCGCTGGCACGACCCGGCCGCCAACCGCGACTACTACGGCGCGCTGGTCGCGCCGCTGGCCGGTGCGACCGACCTGGTGGTGCTGCCCGAGACCTTCACCAGCGGCTTCTCCAATGATGCGATCGACAAGGCCGAGGGCATGGACGGGCCGACGGTGGCCTGGATCGGCGCACAGGCGCGTGCGCTGGGCGCGGCGGTCACCGGCAGCGTGCAGCTGCGTGCGTCGGAGGGCGTGTTCAACCGGCTGCTGTGGGCCACGCCCGACGGCGGGCTGCAGTGGTACGACAAGCGCCACCTGTTCCGCTACGCCGGCGAGCACAAGCGCTACGCCGCCGGGCGCGAGCGCCTGAGCGTGGAGTGGAAGGGCTGGCGGATCAATCCGCAGGTCTGCTACGACCTGCGCTTCCCGGTGTTCTGCCGCAACCGCT
>CAZBDE010000286.1:0-3633 GCA_964490415.1 uncultured Pseudoxanthomonas sp.
ACTCGGTGGTGGCGAAGCCCTGGTTGAACTTGGCGGCGGCCACCACCTTGTCCAGCAGCTCCTGCGGCATCGCCGAGCCGTTCTGGTGGTGCTTGGCGTAATTGGCCAGGATGCTCGGCTCGTCGGCCCACATCTCGTTGACCTGCGAGGGGAACTCGACGAAGTCGCGGGGCACGCGGGTGCCGCTGAAGTAGGGGTAGGTCACGTTCGAGAACATGCCGTGCAGGGCGTGGCCGAACTCGTGGAAGGTGGTGGTGACCTCGTCCCAGGTCAGCAGCACCGGCTGGCCTTCGGCCGGCTTGGTGATGTTCAGGTGGTTGGCGACCACCGGCTTGGTGCCGTGCAGCGTGGACTGCGAGACGTACGCGTTCATCCAGGCACCGCCGCGCTTGGACTCGCGCGCGAACGGATCGAAGATGAAGATCGCCAGCGGGCTGCCGTCGGCGTCGAACACGTCGTAGGTCCAGATGTCGTCGCGGTACTTCGGCAGGTCGGTGCGTTCCTTGAAGGTCAGACCGTACAGCTGGTTGGCGGCGAAGAACACGCCGTTCTCCAGCACGTTCTTCATCTCGAAGTACGGCTTGAGCTGCGACTCGTCGAAGTTGTAGCGCTCCTGGCGCACCTTCTCGGCGTAGTAGGCCCAGTCCCACGGCTCGAGCTTGAAGCTCGGCTCGCCCTTGGCCGCCTGTTCCTTGTCGATCATCGCCTGCAGGTCGGCGGCCTCGCGCTTCGCATTGGCGACCGCCGCCGGGGCCAGCTTGCCGAGCATGGCGTTGACCGCTTCCGGGGTCTTGGCGGTGGCGTCGGCCAGCGAGTAGGCGGCGTGGTTCGGGAAGCCCAGCATCTTCGCGCGGTCGGCGCGCAGCTTCATCACCTGCGAGACGATCGCGGTGGTGTCGTACTCGTTGCCGCGGCTGCCGCGGCCGGCGGAGGCCTCGAAGATCTTCTGGCGCGCGGCGCGGTCGCCCAGGTAGGTCAGCGGCGGCTGGCCGGTGGTGTTGAGCAGGGTGACCACGTACTTGCCGTCCTGGCCGCGCTTCTTCGCTTCCTCGGCGGCGGCGGCGATCTGCGCATCCGTCGAGCCGGCCAGCGCCTCGGCACTGTCGAAGGTCACCGCCGAGGCGTTGACCTCGTTGAGCACGTTCTGGTTGAACTGGGTGCCCAGGGTCGCCAGCTGCGCGTTCATGTCCTTCAGCGTGGCCTTGTCGGCCTCGGACAGCTTGGCGCCGGCGCGGATGAAATCGTCCTGGTAGCGCTCGACCAGGCGCACGCCCTCGGCGTCCAGGCCCAGGGTGTCGCGCGTGTCGTACAGCGCCTGGATGCGCGCGAACAGGGCGGGGTTGAGCGAGATCGCGTCGCGGTGCGCGGCGAAGCGCGGCGAGAAGTCCGCCTGCAGCTTCTTGCGCGCATCGTTGGTGTCGGTGCCGACCAGGTTGAAGAACACGGTGGTGGCGCGGTCCAGCAGCTGGCCGCTGTTCTCCAGGGCGATGATGGTGTTCTCGAAGGTCGGCGCGTCCGGATTGCCGGCGATCGCCTCCACTTCCTTGAGCTGCTCGGCCATGCCGGCCTCGAAGGCCGGGGCGAAGTGCTCGTCGCGGATCCGGTCGAAGTGCGGGTACTGCAGCGGCAGGTCGCTTGCCACGAAGAAGGGGTTGTCCTGGGTGGACGGCGCGGCCGGCTGTTCCGCGGCGCTGCCATTGGTGGGGCTTTCGGTGCGGTTGCAGGCGGTCATGCCAAGTCCGAGGGCGGCGGCGAGCGCCAGGTAGAGGCCGGTCTTCTTCATGTGATGCGGAATCCTGCGGGGTGAATTCTCTCAATCTACTCCAGCCGCGGGTGCAGGGACCCGTGACATAAGGCACGGGTCGGCAGCGATCCGGCACTCCGGGCGTCAGAGCGTCTCAAACTGGCGTGCGATCCAGGATATCTGGTAGGCCAGGCCCAGGCTGACGAACGCGCCATGGAACCAGGGGTTGCGGGTGAGCGCGGCGACCACGCACAGGACGATATAGACCACGTTCCGGACCATGAACTCCGGGCCGAAGCTGTGGAAGTAGGCCGGCCCCTTGATCCAGGTGTCGGCGATGTCCACGGCGTAGACCACCGCCAGCAGACCGAAGAACCACTGCCGGCGCGCGTGGAAGTATTCGCGGTAGTCGGGATACTCGCTGGCGCTGTCGGAGAACACGCAGGCGCACAGCAGGTACAGCAGCAGCGCGTACAGGGTCACGAACAGGTACAGGTTGAAGTTCCACTGGACCAGGTGCCCGAGCCGGAACTGCCACCACCAGAAGTGGATCAGGTACAGGAACATGGACAGCGCCCAGCCCAGGTGCACCCAGTAGACCGGCTTGCGCCGCGGGTTCTCGATCAGGTTGGCGAAATGGCGCAGCAGGTGGGTCAGGCCCAGGCCCACGATCATGCCCAGCAGGATCCGGATGTGGGCATAGAGGGTTGCCATCGATGCGGTGTCGTGCGTGGCCTGCATGGGGCGACTCCTGCGGGTTCGGCCAAGGGTAGGGCATCGCACGCATCGGTGGGAGGTGCGGTTATTCTGGTGCTCCCGGCTCGGCCGACGACCGCCATGACCCGCGTCTACGACTTCACCGCCACCGACATCGACGGCCACGAGCGCGTCATGGCCGAGTTCGCCGGGCAGGTGCTGCTGGTGGTCAACGTGGCCTCGCGCTGCGGCTTCACCCCGCAGTACGCCGGGCTCGAGCAGCTCTGGCGCGAACGCCGCCACCGCGGCTTCGCGGTGCTGGCCTTTCCCTGCGACCAGTTCGGCCACCAGGAACCGGGCGACGAGGCCGCGATCCGCAGCTTCTGCGCGCTCAACTACGGGGTGACCTTCCCGATGTTCGCCAAGGTCGAGGTCAACGGTCCCGGCACTCACCCGCTGTGGCGCTGGCTCAAGCAGGAGAAGCGCGGCCTGCTGGGCACCGGTACGATCAAGTGGAACTTCACCAAGTTCCTGCTCGGCCGCGACGGTCGCGTGCTGGCGCGCTACGCACCGCGCGAGCGGCCGGCTTCGCTGGCCGGCGACATCGAACGGGCGCTGGCCGAACCGGCGCCGCGCTGAGCGCGTTCACTTCTCGACGAAGGCGCGCTCGAACACGTACTGGCCGGCACTGCCGATCCGCGGCGAGGCGCTGAAGCCGCGGCCGTCGAGCAGGCTGCGGAAGTCCGCCAGCATCTGCGGGCTGCCGCAGATCATGGCGCGGTCATGCTCCGGGTCCAGCGGCCCGATGCCCAGGCTGCGCATCATCCCGCCGCTGGCCATCAGCTCGGTGAGGCGGCCGCGGTGCGGGAAGTCCTCGCGGGTCACCGCCGGGTAGTACAGCAGCTTCTCGCGGATGGTCTCGCCGAGGAACTCGTGCTGCGGCAGTTCCTTCTCGAAATAGTCGCGGTAGGCCAGGTCGGCGATGTTGCGCACGCCGTGGCACACGATCACGCGTTCGAAGCGCTCGTAGGTCTCCGGGTCCTTGACCACCGACAGCCAGGGCGCCAGGCCGGTGCCCGTCCCCAGCAGGTACAGGTTGCGGCCCGGGTGCAGGTCGCTGATCAGCAGGGTGCCGGTGGGCTTGCGCCCGATCAGGATGCTGTCGCCCGGCTTGATGTGCTGCAGGCGCGAGG
>CAZBDE010000287.1:0-3620 GCA_964490415.1 uncultured Pseudoxanthomonas sp.
GCACCGCCTCGACGTCGTCGATGAAGCCCATGCGCAGCATCTCGTCGGCCTCGTCCAGGACCAGGCACTGCAGTTCGGACAGGTCCAGCGTGCCGCGCTCGAGGTGGTCGATCACCCGCCCCGGGGTGCCGACGACCACGTGCACGCCGCGGCGCAGCGCATGCAGCTGCGGGCCGTAGCCCTGGCCGCCGTAGATCGGCAGCACGTGGAAACCGGGCAGTTTGGCCGCATAGCGCTGGAACGCCTCGGCCACCTGGATCGCCAGTTCGCGCGTGGGCGCCAGCACCAGCACCTGCGGCTTGTGCCTGGACAGGTCCAGCCTGGCCAGCGCCGGCAGCGCGAACGCGGCGGTCTTGCCGGTGCCAGTCTGGGCGGTGCCGAGCACGTCGCGGCCGGACAGCAGCGCCGGGATGGTGGCGGCCTGGATCGGCGACGGCGATTCGTAGCCGACCTCCGACAGGGTGGCCAGCAACGGCTCGGGGAGGCCGAGGTCACCGAAACGCGGCGCGGCGGGGGATTCTGGGGCGGGGGCGGACATCCGGGGCTCCGGCGGCGCGCGCCGGAAGGGCGCGGCGGAAGGGGGTGGATATTGTGCGCCCGACGGCGGGGGGTTGTCGCGGCGGGGCTGAATAGGGGGTGCGGGGTTGTTCAGGGGGAACAGCCGGGCAAGCCCGGCTCTACGTAGAGCCGGGCTTGCCCGGCTGCTCCCCACGATGAGCGACAGCGGATTCCGTCACCCGCCCTGTCCCGCTGCCCCCTCCACCACCGGCTCCGCCGCCGTGGCCGCCGGTACCGGCGCGACCTGCTCCACGTCGGCATTGACCGCGCCGGTCTCCGCCGCGGCCGGCACCGGAGGCGACACCTCCGGCGGCAACACATCCGGCAACTCGTTGAACTCGGCCAGCGGGCTCTCGGCGGGGCATTCGTCGTCGGGGAAGCCGAAGTCGCGGCGCAGCTGCAGGCCGCAGGCGTTGAGCGCGTACACCTCGTCGCGGATGCGGCAGCGTTCCTCGAACGCGCGCACCCACGCATCGCGGCGGCGCATGAAGTCGTCGCCGCACTTGTCCAGCAGGCGCACCCGGTCCAGGTCGTCCTGCGCGGCGTTGTTGCCGTCCAGCCCGTACATGCGCAGCTCCTCGCCGGTGAGCAGGCGCAGGCTGCGGTTGGGCACGGTCTTCATCACGTCGGCCAGCAGCGGCGAGGCGCCGTTGCGTTCCAGGTACTCGCGCACCGTGGCGTAGACCGCCTGCAGTTCGGTATTGAGCTCGGTGCGGCTGGTGGCGGTGGAGCTGAGCCGGATGATGCGGTGGATGCCGATGCGCCCGGCCAGGCGGCGGCTGTCGCCCCCGGCCAGGACGAACACGCAGGCGCTGTGGCACAGCGAATCCTCGCGCACCCAGATCGTCCAGCGGTGGTTGGCGATGAAGTCGCCGGCGCGGATCGCGTCCTCGACCTGGCCGCCGGTGGAGTCCAGGTCCAGCACGCGGCTGCCGATGCCGAGGCTGTCGGCGACGCGGGTCACGCGCTCGACCAGTACGGTGAAATCGGCGGCGATCTTGCCGCGGTACCGCAGGCGCAGCACATCGCCGGGACGGCACAGCTCCAGCAGGTGGCGCAGGTTGTCGCGGCTGGGCGACGACAGCAGCTCGCCATCGCCGTGGCGGTAGTCCAGCCCGCAGTCGATCCAGGCCTGGCCGGACGCCAGTTCCAGCGGCGACCAGTCCGCCACCTTCACCGCAGGTGCGACCGGTGCAACGGGCGCAGGCTGCTCCGGCGTGACCACCGGCGCGCGGCTGACCGCGCCCCCCTCCTCCGGCGAGGCCACGGTCTGGGTTTCGATCCGCGCCACCGGTTCTTGCACGGCATCGCGGCCGCAGCCGGCCAGCAGGGACAGGCAGGCCAGGGCCAGGCAGGCGCGCAGGATGGGCATCACGGAAGCGGGCACGCAGGAATGGAACAGCGTCCAGTCTAGGCGCTGCAGCGCCCGTCCCGCCAACCGGCGATGAACGCGAAGCGCCCCCTCAGTGCAGCAGCGGCCACAGCACCAGCGCCAGGCCGGCCATGGCCACGGCCCAGACCAGCGAGCGCACGTAGGGAACGCCGGACAGGTACAGCGGCACGTACACCAGCCGTGCCCACAGGTACAGCTGCACGCCCAGGGCACTGGCCTCGCCGGTGCGGCCGCGGCCGCGGCCGCGGCCGCGGCCGCTCAGCGGGGACCGGATCGTCACCCGGCCTTGCCGCGTCCTGAACGCGGGCCGGTGCACGCTTGCGCCACCGGTGCCGGTGCGTCCATGTCGATCCATCGGCCCCCGGCGCGTCGTGCCGATGCAGGCGACATCGCCCGCAACCATTCCCGCTTCCCCAGGAGACCCACCATGCCCTACGTCGATGGATTCGTGCTCGCCGTCCCGACCGCCAACAAGGACAAGTTCCTCGCCCACGCCGGCGAGTTCGATCCGATGTTCCTTGAGTTCGGCGCCACCCGCGTGCTGGAGTGCTGGGGCGACGACGTCCCGCGTGGCCAGGTCACCGACTTCTACCGTGCCGTGCAGGCCACCGACGACGAGACGGTGGTGTTCTCCTGGGTCGAATGGCCGGACAAGGCCACCCGCGACGCCGGCATCAAGAAGATGATGGAAGACCCGCGCATGGACCCGGCGGCCAACCCGATGCCGTTCGACGGCAAGCGGATGATCTTCGGCGGCTTCGATACGGCGTTCGAACTGGGCCGCTGAGCCGCTGGCGGCCCCGCGCCAGCCCGGCCGGATGTGGGTGGGCGCGTGGTTGTCGAGGTTGCGGCGCTAGCGCGCGCGCACGCCGAAGCCGACGGCGAACTCCTCATGCTCCAGGTTGCCGTCCCCATTGCGGTCCAGCGCCTCGAAACGCATTTCCACGGCGCGGTAGACCTCGTCCTGGTCCAGCGCGCCATCGGCATCCAGGTCGGCGACCACGATGCGCTCGGCCGCGGTGGGACCGGCCGGGTTGGCATCGCCCAGGAACGTGGCCAGCTCTTCGGCGGAGATGCGCTTGTCGCCATTGGCGTCGATCGCCGCGAAGGCGGCATCGCCGTCGTATTCGTAGCGGCTGACCACGCCATCGCCGTTCACGTCGAGCGCGCTGAAGCGCGGCTTCGGGCCATCGGCCGGCGCCTGCTCGGCGCAGACCACGGGCGCCGCGAGGAACAGGGCGGACAAAAGAACGGAGCGTCGAACGACGGTGGCAGTCATGGCAGGGTTCCCGGGTGAGCGGCGCAGCATATAGGATCGCCCGAAACCGTTTCGCGACTCGGCAGACGGGCACCAGGCGCCTGGCCGGACGCGGCCTCGATCCTCGGAGCGAGCCTGCTGGTGCGGTATCACTGCATGTAGGCTTCGATATGAATCTTGCCAGCGGCGAAGTCCACGGTGCCAACGCCCCAAACCTGTCGCGTATTGACCCACTCATACCCGGAGGCGGCGGTGGTCAGCGCCACGTTCTCGAGAAGATCGGCGACCGGCTCGGATGCCCGCGGCGTGGCAACCCCATCCGCGGAGAGGGCAATCCGGTGGCCGTCATCCGTTTCTATGACGGCGCGGATATCCAGATCTATCCGACCATCTGCACGCATCCGAGTAAAG
>CAZBDE010000288.1:0-3581 GCA_964490415.1 uncultured Pseudoxanthomonas sp.
GTGCGGATGCCCATCGCGTGGCAGGCGCGCAGGATCCGCACCGTCGCCGTGCACTCCACCGTGGACCGCAACCTCAAGCACGTGGCCATGGCCGACGAGTCGGTCTGCATCGGCCCGGCGCCGTCGTCGGACAGCTACCTCAACATGGCCTCGATCATCGCCGCCGCGGAAGTCACCGACGCGCAGGCGATCCATCCGGGCTACGGCTTCCTCTCCGAGAACGCCGACTTCGCCGAGCGCGTGGAGCAGTCCGGCTTCGTCTTCATCGGCCCCCGGGCCGACACCATCCGCCTGATGGGCGACAAGGTCGAGGCGATCCGGGCGATGAAGGCCGCCGGCGTCCCCTGCGTGCCCGGTTCCGGCGGCCCGCTGGGCGAGGACATCGTCGCCAACACCAAGATCGCCCGCGAGATCGGCTACCCGGTGATCATCAAGGCCGCCGGCGGCGGCGGCGGCCGCGGCATGCGCGTGGTCCACGCCGAAGCCGCGCTGAAGGCCGCGATCGAGACCACCAAGACCGAAGCCAAGGCCGCGTTCGGCAACGGCGAGGTCTACATGGAGAAGTTCCTGGAGAATCCGCGCCACGTGGAGATCCAGGTGCTCGCCGACGGCCAGGGCAACGCCATCCACCTGGGCGAGCGCGACTGCTCGATGCAGCGCCGCCACCAGAAGGTGGTCGAGGAAGCGCCGGCGCCGGGCATCACCCCGGAACAGCGTGCGCAGATCGGCAAGGTCTGCGTGGAGGCCTGCGTCCGCATCGGCTACCGCGGCGCGGGCACCTTCGAGTTCCTGTACGAGGACGGGCGCTTCTACTTCATCGAGATGAACACCCGCATCCAGGTCGAGCACCCGGTCACCGAAATGGTCACCGGCATCGACCTGGTCGCCGAGCAGCTGCGCATCGCCTCCGGGCAGAAGCTGTCGATCCGCCAGGAGGACGTGGTCCTGGAAGGCCACGCGATCGAATGCCGGGTCAACGCCGAGGACCCGGAGACCTTCATCCCCAGCCCCGGCCTGATCCAGCACTTCCACGCCCCGGGCGGGCCGGGCGTGCGCGTGGACACCCACATCTACGAGGGCTACCGGGTGCCGCCCAACTACGACTCGATGGTCGGCAAGCTGATCGTGCACGCGCCCGACCGCGCCACCGCGATCGCGCGCATGCGCGTGGCGCTGAGCGAGATGGTGGTGGACGGGATCAGGACCAACATCCCGCTGCAGCAGCGGATCATGCGCGACCAGGGCTTCCAGGCCGGCGGCCAGAACATCCACTACCTGGAAAAGCGCCTGGCCGAGCGCAAGAACAAGTCGATCGCGCTGGGCTGAGGCGACGATGCCGTACCTGGAGCTGAGCCTGCGCAGCACCGAAGCCGAGCAGCCGCGCTACGAGCGCGCGCTGGAGGACGTCGGCGCGCTGGCGGTGACCCTGCTCGACGCCGACGCCGACACGCCCAACGAGCGCGCCATCCTCGAGCCGGGCGTGGGCCAGACGCCGGTGTGGAAGGCGATGGTGCTGACCGCGCTGTTCGATGCCGGCACCGACGCGCTGGCGCTGCTGGCCGCGCTGGAAGCGTTCGATCCGGAACTGGACTGGGCCGGCGCCGCGTTCCGCCAGGTCGAGGACCAGGACTGGGAGCGCGCCTGGCTGGACCAGTTCCAGCCGATGCGTTTCGGCGCGCGCACCTGGATCGTGCCCTGGAACCACGAACTGCCGGCCGAAGCGGACACGCCGGATGCGGCGGTGGTGCGGCTGGACCCGGGCCTGGCCTTCGGTTCGGGCACCCACCCGACCACCGCGCTGTGCCTGCGCTGGCTCGACACGCTCGCCGCCGGTGGCGCGCTGCGCGGGGCGCGCGTGCTCGACTTCGGCTGCGGCTCCGGCATCCTCGCCCTGGCCGCGCTCAAGCTCGGCGCCGCGACGGCGGTGGGCGTGGACAACGATCCGCAGGCGCTGCAGGCCAGCGGCGACAACGCGCAGCGCAATGCGGTGGATGCGCGCCTGGCGGTATACCTGCCCGGAGACGAACCGGTGGCGACCTACCCGGTGGTGGTGGCCAATATCCTCGCCTCGGCGCTGGACGCGCTGGCCGAGGTGCTCGCTGCGCGCGTGGCGCCGGGCGGGCGCATCGCCCTGTCCGGCATCCTGCGCGGCCAGGAGGACGAACTGCTGCAGCGCTATGCCGCCTGGTTCGACGACCTGCAGGTGGCCACCGAGGAAGACTGGGTGCGGATCGAAGGCGTGCGCCGCTGAGCGTGCAACGCGCGCCCGGGCATCGCGGGCGGCCGGCCCGGCATGATTGAATAGGCCGCATGTTCGTTCCTTGTCCGCACTGCCAGTTCCTGGTCGCCCACCATCCGCAGCGGCAGCCGTTGCCGGCCGACTGCCCGCGTTGCGGGCGGCCGCTGCAGGAGGAGCCCGTGGCGACGGACGATGGCCGCGTCGCCGATGCGGCCGATGCAGGCGCGACCGATGCGACCGACGGGACAGGCACGGATACGGCGGCCGCCCTGGCTGCCTCCGCCGGCGATGCGCCGGCCCCGTTCGCCGCCGGTGCCCGGCGCGGCCGCCGGGCGCGCTGGAGCGTGCCGCTGATCGCGTTGCTGGCGCTGCTGCTGGCATTGCAGGTCCTGCTCGCCGACCGCGCGCGCCTGGCCGCCGATCCGCGCTGGCGCCCCTGGGTCGAAGCGCTGTGCGGCGCGCTGCGCTGCGACCTGCCGGCGTGGCACGAGCCGGACGCATTCACCATGCTCGACCGCAAGGTGCGGCCGGCGCCGCAGCCCGGCGCGCTGCGCGTGGACGCCACGTTCCGCAACGACGCACGCTGGCCACAAGCGTGGCCGGCCCTGCAGCTGGCCCTGTCCGATGCCGACGGGCGCGTGCTCGGCAGCCGCGTGTTCCCGCCCGCCGAATACCTGGGCGCGGTCCCCACCACGCGCCTGTCTCCCGGACAGAGCGCGCAGGCCACCTTTCTGGTGCAGGAGCCGGCGCCGGGCACGGTCGCCTTCTCGTTCGAGTTCCGCTGAACGCGCAATCCGCGACGCCGTTCAATGGCAGCGACCGGATTCCCGCGCTAGACTCCCCTGCCCGCTTCCGAGCGGCCAGCAGCAATCTCCGGAATTCCCGTGCAGCAGAACGCCACCTCCCGCGCCGACGCCGGTCGCACCACTTCCCGTCCGCCGCTGCGCGAGCACGTCGCCCTGTCCGTGCGCCGCTACCTGCGCGACCTGGACGGCGTGGACGCCAATGACGTCTACGAGATCGTGCTGCGCGAGATGGAGATCCCGCTGTTCGTGGAAGTGCTCAACCACTGCGAAGGCAACCAGAGCCGCGCCGCCGCGCTGCTCGGCATCCACCGGGCCACGCTGCGCAAGAAGCTGAAGGACTACGGGCTGGCCTGAGCCGCCCCGGCCGCGACGATGGCGCGGCACCCGGGGCCAGGTCCGGCGGGGCGGCTATAATTCCGCTCCTTTCCCCCGCCTCCGCCCCTTCCCCATGACCGTCGACCTCCTGCCCGTGCGCCGGGCACTGCTGTCCGTTTCCGACAAGACCGGCCTGCTCGAGCTGGCCCGCGCGCTGGCCG
>CAZBDE010000289.1:0-3571 GCA_964490415.1 uncultured Pseudoxanthomonas sp.
GCGCTGGGCCGCGACTACCACAAGCTGATGCGCAACCGGCTGCAGAAGCTGGCCGAGCGCGTGCAGGAGGAGGTCGGTGCGTTCGGCCACCGGGTGTTCGTCGATTCGGCGCCGGTGCTGGAACGGGCGCTGGCGCGCAACGCCGGGCTGGGCTGGATCGGCAAGCACACCTGCCTGATCGACCGCGACGGCGGCTCGTGGTTCTTCCTCGGCGAGATCTTCATCGACCTGCCGCTGCCGGTGGACGCGCCCGCCGGCGCGCACTGCGGCACCTGCATGCGCTGCATCGAGGTCTGCCCGACGCAGGCGATCGTCGCGCCGTACCGGCTGGATGCGCGGCGTTGCATTTCCTACCTGACCATCGAGCACGAGGGTCCGATCCCGGAGGAACTGCGCCCGGCGATCGGCAACCGGATCTTCGGCTGCGACGACTGCCAGCTGGTCTGCCCGTGGAACAAGTTCGCGCGGCGCACCGACGAGCCGGATTTCCGTGCGCGCAACGAACTCGACACCGCGACGCTGCCGCAGCTGTTCGCCTGGGACGAGGACGAGTTCCTGCGCCGCACCGAGGGCAGCCCGATCCGCCGCAGCGGCCACGAGCGCTGGCTGCGCAACATCGCGGTGGCGCTGGGCAATGCGCCTTCCACGCCTGCGGTCCTCAGCGCATTGGCGTCGCGCCGCGACCATCCTTCCGCCCTGGTGCGCGAGCATGTCGCCTGGGCACTGGCGCGGCATGATCCGGCGCTTCGTTGCGGTCCGGACTGAAGCGACAGCAACGGCAACCGCAAGATCAAAGGCATCGGCGTGCGTGGCCTTCGCGCGCGTTGAGCCTTGTGCCTTCTTCGGGCTTCCCGGCTCTTTGTAGGAGCTCCCTTCAGGGGCGACCCGAGGGGGCTGGACACCGCCGCGTTCAACGCGACCGATCCGGAGGCTGTGCGTTGAACGCGGCACCTTCCAATGCCATCGGGTCGCCCCTGAAGGGAGCTCCTACAACAAAGCCCCGACCCCGGTGAAAGGGCCCTGCCTGGCTTTTCCCGAACCGCAGGCGCGAACCCCGACGCCCCCCGCCCCCACCGCGCTATCCTGTCCCACCGCCCGCCGTGCCCCGATGTCCGAGCAGAATCCCGTCCTGACCCCGAGCCAGCTCAACACCCTGGCGCGCGACCTGCTGGAGAGCGCCTTCCCGCTGGTCTGGGTCGAGGGCGAACTCGGCAACATCACCCGCCCCGGCTCCGGGCACCTGTACTTCACCCTCAAGGACGCGCGCGCCCAGGTGCGCTGCGCCATGTTCAAGCCCAAGAGCCAGTGGCTGAAGTTCGTCCCGCGCGAAGGCCTGAAGGTGCTCGGCCGCGGGCGCCTCACCCTCTACGAAGCGCGCGGCGACTACCAGCTCGTCTTCGACCACCTCGAGGAAGCCGGCGAGGGCGCCCTGCGCCGTGCCTTCGACGCCCTGAAGGCCAGGCTCGAGGCCGAAGGCCTGTTCGATGCCGGACGCAAACGCCCCCTGCCCGCCTGGGTGCGGCGCCTGGCGGTGATCACCTCGCCCACCGGTGCCGCGGTGCGCGACGTGCTCAGCGTGCTGTCGCGGCGCCTGCCGCTGCTCGACGTCGACGTCCTGCCCAGCCTGGTCCAGGGCGAGAGCGCCGCGGCGCAGATCGCCGACCTGCTGCGCCGCGCCGGCGCCGACGGTCGCTACGACGTGGTGTTGCTCGCCCGCGGTGGCGGCTCGCTGGAAGACCTGTGGGCGTTCAACGACGAGCGCCTGGTGCGCGCGATCGCCGCCTCGCCGGTGCCGGTGGTGTCCGCGGTCGGCCACGAGACCGACTTCACCCTCGCCGACTTCGCCGCCGACGTGCGCGCGCCCACGCCATCGGTGGCCGCCGAACTGCTGGTGCCGGACCGCCGCGACCTGCAGGCGCGCCTGCGCACGCTGCAGGCGCGGGCCGGATCGCTGCAGCGCCAGCGCCTGCGCCAGGCGATGCAGCGCGCCGACCGCGCTGCGCTGCGGCTGCAGGCGCAATCGCCGCAGGCCCGGCTGCGCCTGCTGCGGCAACGCCAGGACGCGCTGCTGCACCGGCTGCAGGGGCAATGGCGCGAACGCCTGCAGCAGCGCCAGGCGCAACTGCGCCACGCTTCGGCGGTGCTGCGCGCGCACCATCCGGCACGACGCCTGCTGCAGCTGCAGGCGCGGCTGCAGCGCCTGCAGGCGCGCCCGCAGGCGGCGATCGCGCGCGTGCTGCAGCGCGACCAGCTGCAACTGCGCGCACTGGCGCGTTCGCTGGAGGCCTGCAGCCCGCTGGCCACGGTCGCGCGCGGCTACTCGATCCTCACCCGCGCCGACGATGGCCGACTGGTCCAGTCGATGACCCAGGCTGCGCCCGGCGAACGGCTGCACGCACGCGTGCGCGATGGCGTGCTGGTGCTCTCGGTGGAAGCGGCGTCGCCCGACGGGCACGGCACGGGTTCCCTGTAGGAGCTCCCTTCAGGGGCGACCCGAGGGGGCTGCACACCGCCGCGTTCAACGCGACCGATCCGGAGGCTCTGCGCTGAACGCGGCGCCTTCCGATGTCATCGGGTCGCCCCTGAAGGGAGCTCCTGCAAGGAGCATCGCGTGGCGTCATCGGGGCGTCACGGGGGAGTCATGGGGCTGGCATCGATGCGGCGCAGGCTGGGCAAAACCCGGAGCCCGCGCATGCGCTACGCCCTCGTCACCGAAACCTGGCCGCCGGAGGTCAACGGTGTCGCCCTGACCGTGCAGGGCCTCGCCCGCGGCCTGTGTGCACGTGGCCATGGCGTCGAAGTGGTGCGTCCACGGCAGGCGGCCGATGCAGCGCACGACACCGTGGAGGATGCGATCGCGACCCTGCTCGTGCGCGGCGCGGGCCTGCCGCGCTACGCCGGCCTGCGCTTCGGCCTGCCCGCCGCCGGCATGCTGCTGAAGCACTGGCGGCGGGCGCCGCCCGACGCGGTCTACATCGCCACCGAAGGCCCGCTGGGCGGGTCGGCGCTGCGCGCGGCGGCAAGGCTGGGGATCCCGGTCGCCTCGGGCTTCCATACCCGCTTCGACCATTACATGCGCGATTACGGCATGCCCTGGCTGGAAGGACCGGCGCTGGGCTGGATGCGGCGTTTCCACAACCGCGCCGACGCCACGCTGGTGCCGACCCGCGAACTGCAGGAAATGCTGCGCTCGCGCGGCTTCCTGCGCGTGGCGCGGCTGGCGCGCGCGGTCGATACCCTGCAGCTGTCGCCGGTGCTGCGCGACCCCGCACTGCGCGCGGCCTGGGGGACGGGCCCCGACGCGCTGGTGGCGATCCATGTCGGGCGCATCGCCCCGGAAAAGAACCTGGACCTGGCCGTGCGCGCGTTCCGGGCGATCCAGCAGCGGCGCCCGGACGCACGCTGCGTCTGGGTCGGCGACGGTCCCTCGCGCGAAGCGCTGGCGCGCGCCAACCCCGACTTCGTGTTCTGCGGCGTGCAACGCGGTGCGGAACTGGCACGGCACTTCGCCAGCGGCGACCTGTTCCTGTTCCCCAGCCGCAGCGAGACCTTCGGCAACGTGACCCTGGAA
>CAZBDE010000290.1:0-1677 GCA_964490415.1 uncultured Pseudoxanthomonas sp.
GGTCGAAGAACACGCCCGGCGAACGGTGCAGCTGCGAGACGATGACGCGCTCGGTGCCGTTGACGATGAAGGTGCCGTTGTCGGTCATCAGCGGGATCTCGCCGAGGTAGACCTCCTGCTCCTTCACGTACTTGATCGCCTTGGTCGACGACTCGCGGTCGTAGATCACCAGGCGCACGGTCACGCGCAGCGGCGCGCCGTAGGACAGGCCGCGGTTGCGGCACTCGCGCTCGTCGAACACGGGCTCGCCGAGCTTGTAGCCGACGTATTCCAGGGCGGCGTTGCCGCTGTAGCTGGAGATCGGGAACACCGACTTCAGGGCGGCGTGCAGGCCCGTGTCGCGGCGCTTGGCCGGGTCGGTGTCGGCCTGCAGGAACTCGCGGTACGAATCGACCTGGATGGCCAGCAGGAACGGCACCTCGAGGATCGAGCGCTGCTTGCCGAAATCCTTGCGGATGCGCTTCTTCTCGGTGAACGAATACGTCGTCATGGATGTACCACCTTTGGCAGTGGGCCTGCGCGTCCGCGGCCCGGGTGAACATGAAGCTGTCAGTCGGTAGTCGCTGGTATTGCCGGCACCAGCACGCCCTGTCCCGCTACTTCCGACTACCAGCTCCCTTGTCTGGAGACTGGGTTTTCAGGTGTTGCTTCGTCGCTTCGGCGCCGCCCGGGGCGCGAAGCTCCGGAACGACCAAAGGCCGGGGGCTCTCGCCCCCAGCCTCCGCGCATCACCGAGTGGACCGGCGATGCAAGATGCCGCTTACTTGAGCTCGACGGTGGCGCCGGCGGCTTCCAGGTCCTTCTTGAACTTGGCGGCGTCGTCCTTCGACACGCCTTCCTTGACGTCCTTCGGCGCGCCTTCGACCAGGTCCTTGGCTTCCTTCAGGCCCAGGCCGGTGATGGCGCGGACGGCCTTGATGACCTCGACCTTCTTCTCGCCGGCGGCCTTCAGCACGACGGTGAACTCGGTCTGCTCCTCGACCGGGGCGGCGGCGGCGGCCGGGCCGGCGGCCGCGGCGACCGGGGCGGCGGCGGAGACGCCGAACTTCTCTTCGATGGCCTTGACCAGCTCCATCACTTCCATCAGGGTCTTGCCGGCGATGGCTTCGACGATCTGCTCGTTGGAAAGGGACATTGTGATTACCTTCTGGATGTTTATCTAAAGGGAAAGGGGAATCGTCGACGCGACTCAGGCCGTCTCGGCCGGAGCCTCTTCAGCCGGCGCGGCTTCGTCGCCACCACCCTGCTGCTCGGCGACGGCCTTGACCGCGCGGGCGAACATGGTGGCCGGCTCGGCCAGGACGCGGGCCAGCATGGCCAGGGCCTGCTCGAGCGTCGGCAACGAGGCCAGGACTTCGACGTGGCTGGCCGGGTACAGCTGGCCGCCCACGGCGACCACCTTCGGCTGCAGCTTGTCGTTGCCCTTGGCGAACTCCTTGATCAGGCGACCGGCGGCGCCGGGCTCCTCGGTCGAGAACGCATACAGCAGCGGACCCACGAGCGCATCCTTGGTGCACTCGAACTCCGTGCCTTCGACGGCGCGCGCGGCCAGCGTGTTCTTGACGACTTTCAAGTACACGCCGTTCTCGCGGGCCTTCTTGCGCATCGCGGTCATCTGGGAGACCGAGGTGCCTGCGTATTCGGCGGCGATCAGGGAGTGCGCCTTGGCGGCGACGT
>CAZBDE010000290.1:1687-3166 GCA_964490415.1 uncultured Pseudoxanthomonas sp.
GGGACAGATTGAGAGCCATAACACTCCTCCGTATGAACTCCGCTCGCGGCTCCTGCCGGTTGCGGTCCTGGGCGGCGCCCTTCCGTGCGCGCCGGGGATGCCTCGGGCATCCCGGTGCTGGCCTTTCTGATCCGGTGTCCCGAAAGATCGGTCTGCCGGTGGAACTTCCAGAAGGCGGCACCATCTGCGCAGGTTTCGGGTCCTCGCGGACCTTCGATTAAGCAGCCCCGCTGCATCGACGGCGAATCCGTGCCAGTTCGAGCGTCCCTGCCCGTCGTCGATGTGCGCCGACCGCGCCTGCGGTCTTTGACGGCTGTCGCCGGGGTGAGCCGGCGACTGCCCTCAAACTTCCGTGCCCGCGCATGGCGCCGGCACGGGTAAAGCGATTACTTCAGGGTCAGCGACGCCTGGTCGACGGTCACGCCCGGGCCCATGGTCGAGCTGAGCGAGATCTTCTGCAGGTACTGGCCCTTGGAGGTCGCCGGCTTGGCCTTGATCAGGTCGAGCAGCAGCGCCTGCAGGTTCGACTTCAGCGCGTCATCGCCGAAATCGGCCTTGCCGATCGTGGTGTGGATGATGCCGGCCTTGTCGGTGCGGTAGCGGACCTGGCCCGACTTGGCGTTCTTCACCGCCTCGGCCGGGTTCGGCGACACGGTGCCGACCTTCGGGTTGGGCATCAGGCCGCGCGGGCCCAGCACCTGGCCGAGCTTGCCGACCACGCGCATGGCGTCCGGGGTGGCGATGACCACGTCGTAGTTCAGGTCGCCGGCCAGCATCTTCTCGGCCAGGTCGTCCATGCCCACGGCCTCGGCGCCGGCGGCGGCGGCCTCGTCGGCCTTGGCGCCGGCCGGGGCGAACACGGCCACGCGCACGCTCTTGCCGGTGCCGGCCGGCAGCACGGTCGAGCCGCGCACCTGCTGGTCGGACTTCTTCGCGTCGACGCCCAGGCGGACGGACACGTCGACGGCCTCGACGAACTTGGCCTTGGTGAAGCCCTTGATGATCTTCAGCGCCTCATCGATGGAGTAGGCCTTGCCCGGCTCCACAGCCGCCTTGATCGCCTTCTGTCGCTTGTTCAGTGCCATGTCCTCAGCCCTCCACCACGAGACCCATCGAACGGGCCGAGCCCGCGATGGTGCGTACCGCCGCGTCCAGGTCGGCCGCGGTCAGGTCGGGTTCCTTCGCCTTGGCGATGTCCTCGAGCTGCTTGCGGGTGACCTTGCCCACCTTGTCGGTGTTCGGGCGCTTGGAGCCGGAGGTGATGCCGGCGGCCTTCTTGAGCAGCACGGTGGCCGGGGTGCTCTTGGTGACGAAGGTGAAGGTACGGTCCGAATAGGCCGTGATGATGACCGGGGTCGGCAGGCCCGGCTCGAGCTTGGAGGTCGCCGCGTTGAACGCCTTGCAGAACTCCATGATGTTCAGGCCGCGCTGGCCCAGCGCGGGGCCGACCGGCGGCGAGGGGTTGGCCTGGCCGGCCTT
>CAZBDE010000290.1:3176-3555 GCA_964490415.1 uncultured Pseudoxanthomonas sp.
CCGACAACTTTCTTTGCCATTTCAATGCTCTCCGGGTGCTAGCGCCTGCAGGGCAGGCTCCCCATCGTTCCGGGAAAATCACGCGTCCCGGCGTCGCGTCGAAGCGAAGATCCCATTCGCGCCAAAGGCCGCCAGGACGGCGGCCATTGGGGGGTGCCCGGCTGTCCCGGGCAGGGAGCCGCGCACTATAGCAGGTTTTCCGGCGCCGTGGGCAGCGCCGTCCGGCGCCCGCCCGGCGCGGGCTCAGGCCTTCTCGACCTGGCCGAATTCCAGCTCCACCGGGGTGGAGCGGCCGAAGATCAGCACCGCCACGCGCAGGCGGCTCTTCTCGTAGTTGACTTCCTCGACCACGCCGTTGAAGTCGTTGAACGGGCCGTCG
>CAZBDE010000291.1:0-3534 GCA_964490415.1 uncultured Pseudoxanthomonas sp.
AGCATCCCGGTGGGCAAGGACTCGCTGTCGATGCAGGCGCAGTGGCAGGCCGACGGCCAGGCGCACAAGTCGGTATCGCCGGTGTCGCTCATCGTCTCGGCGTTCGCGCCGGTGGAAGACGTGCGCGGCCAGCTCACCCCGCTGCTGGCCGCCGGCGACGACAGCGAGCTGTGGCTGATCGGCCTGGGCGGCGGCAAGCGGCGCCTCGGCGGTTCGGTGCTGGCCCAGGCGCATGCCGACCACAGCGCATGGCCCGCGTTCGGCGGCGAAGTGCCGGACCTGGACGACCCGGAGCGCCTGCGCAACTTCTTCGCCCTGGTCTGCGACGCGCGCGAGGCCGGCCTGCTGCAGGCCTACCACGACCGCAGCGACGGCGGCGCCTTCGCTGCGTTGTGCGAGATGGCTTTCGCCTCGCGCCGCGGCCTGGACATCACCCTGGACGCCTGGGGCGACGATCCGTTCGGCAGCCTGTTCAACGAGGAGCTGGGCGCGGTCGTGCAGGTCGCTGACGAGGACCGCGCCGCGTTCGCCGACCTGGTCGAACGCCATGCGCTGACCGAATGCGCGCAGCGTATTGCGAGGCCGACCGCGCTGCCGAAGGTCCGCGTGCGCCTGGATGGCGCGCTGCTGGCCGAATGGCGCTGGGAGGAGCTGTTCGACGCATGGTGGTCGGTGAGCCACGCCATGCAGAAGCTGCGCGACAACCCGGACAGCGCCGACGAGGAGCGCGCCATCGCGCGCGACTTCGACGCGCCCGGGCTGAAGCCGAAGCTGGCGTTCGATCCGGCCGAAGACGTGGCCGCGCCGTTCGTCTCGAAGGGCGCGCGCCCGCGCGTGGCGATCCTGCGCGAACAGGGCGTCAACGGCCAGGTCGAGATGGCGCGCGCGTTCGACCGCGCCGGATTCACCGCGGTCGACGTGCACATGAGCGACCTGGTCGCCGGCCGCATCGCGCTGGACGGCTTCACCGGCCTGGCCGCCTGCGGCGGCTTCAGCTACGGCGACGTGCTCGGCGCCGGCCGCGGCTGGGCGACCTCGATCCTGGAGCGGTCCGCGCTGCGCGAGGCGTTCGCCGCGTTCTTCGCCCGCCCCGACACGTTCTCGCTGGGCGTGTGCAACGGCTGCCAGATGATGAGCCAGCTGCGCGACATCATTCCCGGCGCGCGGCACTGGCCGAAGTTCCTGCGCAACCGCAGCGAACAGTTCGAGGCGCGCACCGCGCTGCTGGAGGTGGTCGAATCGCCGTCGATCCTGCTGCGCGGGATGGCCGGTTCGCGGATCCCGGTGGCGGTGGCGCACGGCGAAGGCCGCGCCGAGTTCGACAGCGCGGTCGACCAGGCGGCGGCGCGGGTGGCGTTGCGCTACGTGGACGGCGACGGCAGGGCGGCTTCGGTCTATCCGCTCAACCCGAACGGTTCGCCGGACGGCATCACCGGCCTGTCCAGCGACGACGGCCGCGCCACGATCCTGATGCCGCACCCGGAGCGCGTGGTGCGCACGGTCAACCTGAGCTGGCATCCGCCGGAATGGGGCGAGGACTCGCCGTGGATGCGCATGTTCCGCAACGCGCGGGCCTGGGTCGGCTGACACGCGCAACCGCGGGAGCGACGGCTTCGGGCACGGCGGGGTTCGCGCCGGCGGTTTGGGGAACAGCCGGGTCGATCCATTCCACCGGGGCCAGGCTTTGTTGTAGGAGCTCCCTTCAGGGGCGACCCGAGGAAGCCGGATACCGCCGCGTTCAACGCGACCGATCCGGAGGCGGTGCGTTGAACGCGGTGCCTTCCGATGTCATCGGGTCGCCCCTGAAGGGAGCTCCTACAAAGAGCCGGGAGGCCAGGAAGCGACGCATCCGGAACCGACGCGACTCCATGCCTTTCAGCCCCAGCTGTTAAAGTTCATCCCGGAACCCGAGGAGACCGCACAGGACTGTGAGCGACCTGCCCATCGTGCTGCTGCCGCTCGGTTCCGACGAGGACGCGCTCGACGCCTGCCTGGCCGCACTGGACGCCGCCACGCCCGCCGGCACCGCCGCCTGGCTGGCCGACGATGGCCAGGCCGGGCCGCGCGGTATCGCCATCGTCGAACGCTGGCTCCAGCGCACCCGCCTGCGCGCCGAATACACCCGCCGCGCCCACTCGATCGGAGAAGTCGCGCACCTGCAGGAGATGCTGCAGGCCTGCGGCGATGCCGACGTCGTGGTCCTGGCCGCCGATGCCCGGCCCCTGCACGGCTGGCTGGTGCAACTGGCCGCCTGCCTCGCCCGCGACGCGGCCGTGGCCACCGCCACCCCCTGGTGCAACGCCGGCGAAACCGCAGGCTGGCCGCGCCTGGGCGAGATCTCGCCGCCGCCGGCCGATCCGGCGTTCACCGCGCAGGCCTGCGCGGCGATGCCACCGCGGCATCCCGAGCTGCCGGCCGCGGTCGGCCACGCCGTGGCCCTGCGCGGCAGCGCGCGGGTGCGCGCCGGCGGGCTGGACGCCGCCAGCTACGGCTCCTGGTATGCCGCGCTGACCGACCTGTCGCTGCGCCTGTCCGGACTGGGCTGGCGCAACGTGCTGTGCGAAACCGCGTTCGTCGCCCGCGGCGGCGAGGGCGGGCCGGTCGAGGGCGACCTGGAGGCGCTGGCCGCGCGCTGGCCCACCTGGCATCCGCGGCTGGCCGGGTTCCTGATGCACGACCCGCTGCACGAAACGCGCGCGCGCCTGCAGGAACTGCACGCACGGCTGGGCACGACGCCGCAGCACGACCTGTTCGCCGCTTCGGCGGAGCCGGCCGGATGAGCGGGGCGGAAGCCGAGGACGGCATCGCCGCGGTGGTGGTGAGCTACCGCAGCGCATCGACGCTGGACGAGTGCCTGGTCCGGCTGCGCGCCGCGCGTGGAGTGTCCCAGGTGCGCGTGGTCGACAACGGTTCCGGCGACGGCAGCCTGGAAATCCTGCAGCGGCACGCACTGGCCGACCCCCGGGTGCACTTCATCGCCAACCCGGACAACCCCGGTTTCGGCGTGGCCTGCAACCAGGGCGCGGCCGACAGCGATGCGCCCTGGCTGGCCTTCGTCAATCCCGACCTGCAGGTGCGCCCGGATTCGCTGGAGCGGCTGCGCGCGCATGCGCACGCACTGGGCGGCGAGGCCCTGCTCGGCGCCGACCTGCTCGGCGAGGACGGGCGGCGCGATGGCGCGGCGCGGCGGCGCGACCCCGACTTCGGCGCGATGCTGCATGGGCACGGCGGCGGCACCCGCCTGGACGTGGCGATGGACGCCTCGCGCGCGCTGCAGCCGGTCGAGGCGGTCTCCGGCGCGCTGATGCTGATGCCGCGCACGCTGTTCGCGCGCACCGGCGGTTTCGACCCGGGGTATCGCCTGCACGCCGAGGACCTGGACCTGTGCCGGCGCGCGCGCCTGGCCGGGGCGGTGGTGGCGGTGGCCAACGACGTGGCGGTGCTGCACGTGCGCGGCGTTTCCAGCCGATCGCGGCCGCTGTTCGTGGAATGGCACAAGCACCGCGGGCTGTGGCGCTATTTCCGCAAGTTCGA
>CAZBDE010000292.1:0-3507 GCA_964490415.1 uncultured Pseudoxanthomonas sp.
TCGAAGCCGACGTAGCCCGGCGGCGCGCCGATCAGGCGCGACACCGAATGCGGCTCCATGTACTCGGACATGTCGAAGCGGACCAGCTCGATGCCCAATTGCAGCGCCAGCTGCTTGGTCACTTCGGTCTTGCCCACGCCGGTGGGGCCGGCGAACAGGAAGTTGCCGATCGGCTTGTCCGGGTTGGCCAGGCCGCTGCGCGCCAGCTTGATCGCCGAGGCGAGCGTCTCGATCGCCGGGTCCTGGCCGAAGATCACCATCTTCAGGTTGCGCTCCAGGTGCTGGAGCACGTCCTTGTCGGTCGCACTGACCTGCTTGGCCGGGATCCGCGCCATCTTGGCGACGATGGTCTCGATCTCCTCCACGTCGATCAGCTCCTTGCGCGTGCCCTCCGGCAACAGCCGCTGGCGCGCGCCGGCCTCGTCGATCACGTCGATCGCCTTGTCCGGCAGCAGGCGGTCGCCGATGTGCTTGACCGACAGGTCCACCGCCGCCTGCAGCGCCTCGTCGGCGTAGGTCACGCCGTGGTGCGCCTCGTAGCGCGGCTTGAGGCCCTGCAGGATCTCGTAGGCCTCGCCCACGGTCGGCTCGACGATGTCGATCTTCTGGAAGCGGCGGGCCAGGGCGCGGTCCTTCTCGAAGATGCCGCGGTATTCCTGGAAGGTGGTGCTGCCGATGCAGCGCAGCTCGCCCGAGGCCAGCGCCGGCTTGATCAGGTTCGACGCGTCCATGGTGCCGCCCGAAGCAGAGCCGGCGCCGATGATGGTGTGGATCTCATCGATGAACAGGATCGCGCCGGGGATCTTCCTGATGGAGGACAGCACGCCCTTCAGGCGCTTCTCGAAGTCGCCGCGGTACTTGGTTCCGGCCACCAGCGCGCCCAGGTCCAGCGCATAGATCACCGCGTCGGTCAGCACATCCGGCACGTCGCCCTCCACGATCCGCTTGGCCAGGCCCTCGGCGATCGCGGTCTTGCCCACGCCGGCCTCGCCCACGTACAGCGGATTGTTCTTGCGTCGGCGGCACAGCACCTGGATGGTACGCTCGATCTCGTCGGCGCGGCCGACCAGCGGGTCGATCCTGCCGATCCGCGCCTGCTCGTTGAGGTTGGTCGCGTACTCGGCCAGCGCGTCGGTCTTGCCGTCGCCGTCGCCGCCTTCGGCCTTGCCCTCGCCTTCGCCCTGGGGCGGGGCGCCGCCGCCGTTGTCCTGCTCGTCGCCGAGCTTGGCGATGCCGTGCGAGAGGTAATTGACCACGTCCAGCCGGGTGACGTCCTGCTGGGTGAGGAAATACACCGCGTGCGAGTCCTTCTCGCCGAAGATCGCCACCAGCACGTTGGCGCCGGTGACCTCCTTCTTGCCCGAGGACTGCACGTGGTACACGGCCCGCTGCAGCACGCGCTGGAACCCCAGGGTCGGCTGGGTGTCGCGGCCGTCGTCCTCGGCCAGGCGCGAGACCGAGGCCTCGATGGCCTGCTCGAGCTCGCCGCGCAGGCGGGTGGAATCGGCCCCGCAGGCGCGCAGGACGCCCTGGGCGGAAGGATTGTCGAGCAGCGCCAGCAACAGGTGCTCGACCGTCATGAACTCGTGCCGCGCCTCGCGGGCGCGCTTGTAGCACTGGCCGATGGTCTGTTCGAGGTCTTTGCTGAACATGGCTTGCTCCGGGGACTTGCCAACAATATGCGGCCTGCCGTGCGGATTTCCACAACCCCCCGCGGATCGCTGCGTTCAGCCGGCGGCATGCCGCCGGGCGCCCGCCCGTGGCGCCCGCCCCGCGGGACTCAGGCTTTCTCCATGGTGCAGAGCAGCGGGTGCTGGTTCATCCGCGAGAACTCGTTCACCTGGGCCACCTTGGATTCGGCCACTTCCCGCGTGAAGACGCCGCAGACGCCGCGGCCGCGGGTATGCACGTGCAGCATCACCTGGGTGGCCCGCTCCAGGTCCAGGGCGAAGAACTGCTGCAGCACCGCGACCACGAAGTCCATCGGAGTGTAGTCGTCGTTGAGCAGGACCACCTGGTACATCGGCGGTGGCGCGACCTCGGGCTTGCCTGGATCGACCAGGGTGCCGTGTTCGTGTTCGTGTCGGGGAGTGCGGGGCATGGCGCGATTATACGGGGCGCGCGCGGGTGGACTCGGTCGCGCAGGCTGCCGGACAATGCGCATCCGGTCCACATCGCCGCCATCCACCCGGGAATCCCATGTCGCCGTATCGCCTCGCCTGCGCCTTCCTGCTGGCCGCCCTGCCGGCCCATGCCTACGCCGTCGGGGAAGCCGACCCGGCCGTGGCGTCGCTGCTGGACCGGCTCGGCTACGAGTACGAAGTGGATGCCGATGGCGACTACAAGCTGGTCATGGCCATCGAAGACGACGACCGCAGCCAGATGGTATTCATCCGCTCGCCGGTGGAGACCTATGGCAGCCACCGCATCCGCGAGATCTGGTCGCCGGCCTACAAGGCCGAAGGCGCCGCTTTTCCCGGCCCGGTCGCCAACCGCCTGCTGGAAGCCTCCAACGATCTCAAGCTCGGCGCCTGGGTGAAGAACGCCGGGCATGCGCTGCTGGTGGTGAAGATCGACGCCGACGCCAGCGCCGAGGCGCTGGATCAGGCGATCACCGCCGCGGTGACCAGCGCGGACGAAATGGAGAGGGAACTCGCCGGCGACCCGGCCAGCGACGAGTTCTGAGCATGGCCGCCACCCTGCCCGGTCCCGGCTGGCATCCGGACGTGACCGTGGCCAGCGTCGTCGCCCGCGCCGGCCGCCTGCTGCTGGTCGAGGAGCGCATCGAGGGCCGGCTGGTGCTGAACCAGCCGGCCGGCCACCTCGAACCCGGCGAAAGCCTGGCCGAGGCCGCGGTGCGCGAGACCCGCGAGGAGACCGGCTGGGACATCCGCCTGGAGGCGTTCGTCGGCGCCTACCAGTGGACCGCGCCGGGCGGGCAGCAGTACCTGCGCTTCGCCTTCGCCGCGCAGGCGCTGGGACACGATCCGGCGCGGCCGCTGGACGAAGGCATCGAGCGGGCGCTGTGGCTGACGCCGGCCGAGCTGCGCGCGCAGGCCGACCGCCACCGCAGCCCGCTGGTCTGGCAGGTGGCGGCCGACTGGCTGGCCGGCCGCCGCCATCCACTGTCGCTGGTGCAGGCGCTGTGAGCGGCCCGACCGTCCCGGAGCGGACGCGATGAGCGCGCCGCGCACCGTGGTCGGCGTCTCCGGCGGGGTCGACTCCTCGGTCGCCGCCTGGCTGCTGGTCCAGGCCGGCGAGCCGCTGGCCGGGCTGTTCATGCAGAACTGGGACGACGACGGCAGCGGCGACTGCCGTGCCGAGGAGGACCGGCGCGACGCCGTCGCAGTCTGCGGCCGGCTCGGCATCCCGTTCCATTTCCGCGATTTCTCGAAGGAGTACTGGGCCGGGGTGTTCGAGCACTTCCTGGCCGAATACGCCGCCGGGCGCACGCCCAACCCGGACGTGCTGTGCAACCGCGAGGTAAAGTTCAAGCATTTCCTCGAT
>CAZBDE010000293.1:0-3481 GCA_964490415.1 uncultured Pseudoxanthomonas sp.
CGGGTCGATGCGCACGTCGAACCAGTTCATCCCCCAGTGCAGGTGCGGCCCGGTCGCCCGCCCGGTCGCGCCGACCGCACCCACTACCTGTCCCTGTTCGATCCGCTCGCCCACCTTCACGTCGATCCGCGACAGGTGCAGGAAGTTGGAGCTGATCCCGAAGCCGTGGTCGAGCAGCAGCGTCCCGCCGGTCAGGTACAGGTCCGGCGCGGCGAAGGTGACCACGCCCGCGGCCGGCGCCTTCACCGGCGTGCCGTTCGGCGCGGCGATGTCCATGCCCGAATGCGGCGAGCCCGGCTTGCCGTTGTAGACGCGCTGGTTGCCGAAGCGGCCACTGATCCGTCCCTGCACCGGCCAGACGAAGGCCCTGGCGAAATCGGCGCGGTCGTCGTCGCGTCCGCGTGCCGCGGTGACCTGCGCCTGCTCGCGGCGGATGCGCTCGGCGATCTCCGGCGGCGGATCCACCGTCTTCGGCGGCACCCCGTCCACCCGCTGCACCGGCCAGTCGCGCGCGGTCACGGCGATGGTCGCATCGGCGCGGCTGCCGTCCGGGCGCACCACCGCGACCTTGACCGGCCCCACCTCGTCGCGGCCGACGCCGAACACCACGGTGCCGTAGCCCGTGCTGCGCAGCTGCCGGCCGGCGTACTCCACGCGGCTGCCCGGCGGCACCTTGCCCAGCACCATCGAGCCTTGCGGCACGCTTGCGGGGAATACGACGCGCCCATCGGACTGCGCCGGCACGGCGCGCGGGACGACGCCTGCGGCCAGCAGCACGAGGGCGAGCAGGATGCCGGGCCGATACCTGCCGGCGGCCATGCCCGGCCGCATCAGCGGGCGTATTCCAGCCGCTGCCCGCCCGGCGTTCCGATCAGTTCGCGGCCGTTCCAGGCCAGGCGTCCGTTGACCCAGGTCGCGCCGATCCGCGAGCGGAAGGTGGCGCCCTCGAACGGCGACCAGCCGCACTTGGACAGCACGTCCTCGCGGCGCACGGTCAGCGGCTCGTCGTCCACCAGCACGAGGTCGGCCCAGTAGCCCTCGCGCAGGTAGCCGCGCTCCTTCACGTCGAACAGCTGCGCCGGCGCGTGCGCGGTCTTCTGCACCACCCGGGCGATGTCCATGCGGCCTTCGTGGACCAGCTCGATCGCCGACAGCAGCGCGTACTGCACCAGCGGCAGGCCCGAGGGCGCCTGCAGGTAGGGTTTCTGCTTCTCTTCCAGCGTGTGCGGCGCGTGGTCGGTGGCGAGCACGTCGACCACGTCGTCCACCAGCGCCCGGATCAGCGCCTCGCGGTCGGAGGCGTCCTTGATCGCCGGGTTGCACTTGATGAGGTTGCCCAGCCGCGCGTAGTCCTCGCGGGCGAAGTGCAGGAAGTGGACGCAGGTCTCGGCGGTGATGCGCTTGCGCGCGCCGTCCGGATGCACCAGCGGGCCGCGCTGGAACAGCGCCAGCTCGTCGGCGGTGGAGATGTGCAGCACGTGCAGGCGGGTGCCGTGCCGGCGCGCCAGCGAGATCGCCAGGCGGGTCGACTTGATGCAGGCCTCGCGCGAGCGGATGTCCGGGTGCATCGCCGGGGTCAGGCCGTCCTCGCCGTACTCCGCCTTGAACCCGGCCAGCGTGCGGTCGATGGTCGGCGTGTCCTCGCAGTGGGTGATGATCGGCACCGGCGCCTCGCGGAAGATGCCGTCCAGCGTCTCCGGGTTGTCGACCAGCATGTTGCCGGTGGAGGCGCCCATGAACACCTTGATGCCCGGCGCGGCCTTCGGGTCGAGCGTGCGCACCGCCTCGAGGTTGTCGTTGCTGGCGCCCAGGTAGAAGCCGTGGTTGCCCCAGGCGCGGCCCCTGGCCAGCGCGTACTTGGCTTCCAGCGCCGCCGCGTCCAGCGTTGGCGGGTTGGTGTTGGGCATGTCCATGAAGCTGGTCAGGCCGCCGGCCACCGCCGCGGCCGATTCGCTGGCGATGTCGCCCTTGTGGGTCAGGCCCGGCTCGCGGAAGTGGACCTGGTCGTCGATCATGCCCGGCAGCAGCCAGCGCCCGGCCGCGTCGATCACCCTCTCGTCGGCCCGCGCCTGCAGTCCGCTGCCGATCGCGGCGATGCGGCCGTGTTCGATGCGCAGGTCGCCCTCGCGTTCATGGCCTTCGTTGACCAGGCGGGCATTGACGATCAGCGTGCTCATCGGGGGTGTCCTGTGCAGGAGCAGGGCGGGGCAGTGGCGGAGCGTTCAGGGACCGGATCCAGGCCGCCGGGATGCAGCGGGTGGCAGCGGGCCAGGCGGCGCAGCGCCAGCCAGCCGCCGCGCAGCGCACCGTAACGGGCGATCGCCTGCATCGCGTATTCCGAGCAACTGGGCACGAAACGGCAGCGCGGGCCGAGCAGTGGACTGACGAAGCGCTTGTAGCCGCGCAGCGCCAGGATGAGCAGGCGATCGATCACACGGGCATGATACCCGGCGGTGTCCAAGGTTGCCGCGTGGGGGCGGGTGGGCTATAAAGGCGCGCTTTCCCGGCAACGGGGAAATCCAGAGAGGAACCTTCGTATCGTGGCTGCCAAGAAACCCGTGAAGAAGGCCGCCAAGCCGGCCAAGAAGCCCGCCGCACCTGCCGCCAGGAAGGCTGTCGCCAAGAAGCCGGTGGCCAGGAAGGCCGCGCCCGCCAAGAAGGCCGCCAAACCGGCGGCGAAGAAGGCGGTGAAGGCGCCGGCGAAGGCCGTGAAGGCCGCCAAGCCTGCCAAGCCTGCTGCGAAGCCGGCTGCCAGGCCGGTCGCGAAGAAGGCAACGGTAGCCAAGGCCCCGGCGAAGAAGGTTCCCGCCAAGTCCACCTCGAAGCCGGTCGCGAAGCCGGCCGCCACCAAGCCGGCACCCAGGCCGGCAATCAAGAACGCCCCCAAGCCGGCGGCCACCAAGGCCGCTCCCGCCAAGACTGCTCCCGCCAAGCCGGCTGTCGCGAAAGCGGCGCCCAAGCCCGCTCCCGCCAAGCCCGCGCCGACCCGGCCCGCGGCTGCAAAGCCGGCGCCTGCGGCTGCTCCAGCCTCATCGAAGACCGTGTCCGCATCGAAATCCCCCGCCAAGAATCCCCCCAGGCCCGCCGCTCCGCCGCCGCCGCCCCTTCCCAAGGGCAAGGTCGCCGTCGCCGTGGTCTCGAAGAAGGTCGAGGCGCCCGCGCCCCGCGCCGCCACCCGCGTGGTCGACTACAAGGTCGACGACACCTCCGGCCGTCCGCTGCTGCCCAAGGACTACAAGCCCTCGGCGGACGAGGAATACATGAATCCGCTGCAGCAGGAATACTTCCGCCAGCGCCTGCTGGACTGGCGCGCCGACCTGGTCGAAGAGTCCAAGCAGACCATCGAGAACCTCAAGGACGAAGTGCGCGACATCGGCGACGAAGCCGAGCGCGCCACCCGCGAGACCGAGAACTCGCTGGAACTGCGCACCCGCGACCGCTACCGCAAGCTGATCGGCAAGATCGACAGCACGCTCAAGCG
>CAZBDE010000294.1:0-3460 GCA_964490415.1 uncultured Pseudoxanthomonas sp.
CTGGATGTCACCGGAAGCCCGACTAAAACATAAGTGCTGCGGTGCCGCAACCGGCGCCCAACCCCCGCAAAAGATGCATCCGAAACCATCTTTTTGTAGGAGCCCCCTTCAGGGGCGACCCGACGAACCCGCAACGCAAGTCACATTCAACGCCGTCGCTCCGGAGCATCCGCGCGAGGCGAACCAGGGCCTTCCGACGGCGTCGGGTCGCCCCTGAAGGGAGCTCCTACAACGAGCCCCACGATCAACCGCAGCGCAGCGCGATGATCTTGCGTGCCGCGTCGACCTCGATGTTCAAGCGTTCGCCGTCGAACTCCATGGTGACCATCTGCCCGGGTTCGAGCACGCGCACGCTCTTGGCGCCGGTGTCGACCCGGGCCTGCTCGGCGGTGGCCTCTTCCAGGGTCTGGCCCACGAGCCCCTGCACCGGGGTGGCATCGCACTCCAGCGGCGGCGCGGCATCGACGGTGCCGTTGGGCGGCGGCGTGGCCGCCGAGTCGGCGGCCTGCTGGGCCGCGGTCAGCGCCTGTTCCTGCTCGGCGCCGTCGTCTTCCGGCGCGTTGCCGGCCGAACAGGCGGAGAGCGCGGCCAGCAGGGCAAGCGGCAGCAGCAGGTTCGGGCGCAGGGACATGGACGGCTCCTGTGGAATGACGTCCCAGCTTGCAGCAGCGGACATTCGCGATGCGTTAACCGCCGAGGCCAGCGCCAGTGGGTAACAGGCGGTGCTGGCGTTCCTGCGCCGCGCACACCGCTCGTCGCGGTGGAGCCGGGCGCGCTGACCACCGCCTGCGGTTACCCTGGCGAGGACGAAGCACCCGGAACCACCGAGCATCCCATCTGGGCGTAGGCCGATGCGCCCCCGCACATGCGCCCGCCGATCCGCCAGGCCCGCCGTCAGCTGCAGGACATCCCGGTGATGGCGTTGTTGGTGCCGGTCTCGATGGTCAACCGCGCACCGCCGGAGGTGGCTTCCACCGGCGTGCTGGCGCCACCGGGACGCGTGTCGGCGCCGCGCACGAGCTGCACCTCGGTGCTGTCGCTGTCGACCCGCGCACGCTGGATCGTGGCGTCGGAAGCGGCCAGGCCGACCGCACCGCGGACCATGTCGGTATGGCACTCGCCGGAAATGGTGCCGTCGATGGGTTCGACGCCGGCGATGGGGGTACCGGCGCAGGCGGCCAGTGAGAGGACGGCGAGCGCCAGGCTGGCGCGAATGACGTGCTGCATGGGAACGCTCCGGTCCGACAAGGCCCTCAAACTATGCCTGAAAATGTCGCGGCCCGATGAAGACCCCGCGCCCCGCCTTTTGCTTTTTGTAGGAGCTCCCTTCAGGGGCGACCCGAGGCCGCCGGAACACCACCGCGCCCAACGCGCCACTCCGGAAACCCCGCCCAATGGCGTCGCGCCTTCGTGCCGCATCGGGTCGCCCCTGAAGGGAGCTCCTACAAAAGGCCCCAAAAGAAGGGCGGCCGTTCCCGCCGGCGCATCACGCCTCAGCGGATATCCAGCGCCGCAAATCCCTTCACCAGGTCGTCGATCGCCTTCACCTGCGCCAGGAACGGCTCCAGCACCGCCAGCGGCAGCGCGCTGGGCCCGTCGCAGTGGGCGTTGTCCGGATCCGGGTGCGCCTCCAGGAACAGCCCGGCCAGCCCCACCGCCATGCCCGCCCGCGCCAGCTCCGCCACCTGCCGCCGACGCCCGCCCGAGGCCGCCGCGCCCGCCTCGCGGCGCTGCAGGCTGTGGGTCACGTCGAAGATCGCCGGCAGCCCGCCGGTGGCCTCGACCATCTCGCGGAAGCCGAGCATGTCCACCACCAGGTTGTCGTAGCCGAACTGCACCCCGCGCTCGCACAGGATGATCCGCTCGTTGCCGGCCTCGCGGATCTTCTCGGCGATGTTCTTCATCTGGGTGGGGCTGAGGAACTGCGGCTTCTTGATGTTCACCGCCCGCCCGGTGCCGGCGATGGCGTGGACCAGGTCGGTCTGCCGGGCCAGGAACGCGGGGATCTGCAGCACGTCCACCACCTCGGCCACCGGCGCGGCCTGCCCCGGCTCGTGCACGTCGGTGATCACCGGGATGCCGAAGCGGGCCTTCACTTCCTGGAAGATGCGCAGCCCTTCCTCCATCCCCACGCCACGGTACGAGCGGATCGAGGAGCGGTTGGCCTTGTCGTAGGAGGCCTTGAACACGAAGGGGATGCCCAGCCTGGCGGTCACCTCCACGTACGCGGCGGCGGCGAACAGGGTCGAGTCCAGGTCCTCCAGCACGTTGAGCCCGCCGAACAGCACGAACGGAGCGTCGTTGGCGACGCGGACGCGGTCATCGATCTGGACGGAGACGGACATGGGCAGGTTCCCGACGGAAGCAGGCACCAATTATGGCCCGTCGAGCAATGGATGCGACCGGCCCGCCCCTTGTAGGAGCTCCCTTCAGGGGCGACCCGAGAACGCCTGGACGCAGCTGCGGTCAACGTAACCGCTCCGGGGGGAAGGGGCGCGTTGAACGCCGCGTCTTCCAACGCCCTCGGGTCGCCCCTGAAGGGAGCTCCTACAGAAGAGCCCAACCGCAAACCCCAGCCGCAAGACCTGTGGGCAATCAGAACCGCTGTTCGCGGTGCCAGCGCCAGGCGCTCTCGATGATCGGCTCCAGCCCGGTCCACGCCGGCTGCCAGCCCAGCAGCTCGCGCGCCCTGCGGCTGGAGGCCACCAGCGTGACCGGATCGCCGGCGCGGCGCGGTGCCATCTCGAAGGCGATCCCGGCGCCCGCCACCCGGGCGGCGGTGGCGATCACCTCGCGCACCGAGAAGCCCTGGCCGTTGCCCAGGTTGAACGCATGCGCGCCCGGCTCGCGGTCCATGTACTCGAGCGCCAGCGCATGGGCCTGGGCCAGGTCCTGCACGTGCACGTAGTCGCGCACGCAGGTGCCGTCGGCCGTGGGGTAGTCGTCGCCGAACACCTTCAGCGCCGGGCCGGTGCCCAGCGCCGAGCGCAGCACGTTGGGGATCAGGTGGGTTTCGCAGGCATGCGCCTCGCCGATGCCGTGTTCGGGCAGCGCGCCGGCGGCGTTGAAGTAGCGCAGCGCCACCGAACGCAGCCCGTAGGCGTGCGCCGCGTCGGCCAGGATCCGCTCCACCATCAGCTTGGAAGCGCCGTAGGGATTGATAGGCGCCTTCGGATGGTCCTCGTCGATCAGGTCGCTGGCCGGGTTGCCGAACACCGCCGCGGTGGAGGAGAACACCAGCCGGTCCACCCCGTGACGGCGCATGGCCTCGAGCAGGTGGAGCGTGCCGGCGACGTTGTTGGCGTAGTAGTCGTATGGCTGCTGCACCGATTCGCCCACCAGCGAGCGGGCGCAGAAGTGCATCACCGCATCGAACCGGCGCCCGGCGAAAGCGCGCTCCAGCGACGCCGGCTCCAGCAGGTCGGCCTCCACCAGTTCGCCCCACCTCACCGCCTCGCGG
>CAZBDE010000295.1:0-3376 GCA_964490415.1 uncultured Pseudoxanthomonas sp.
GCGACGCCCGCGCCTACGAGTGGGTGATCGCGCTGCGTGCGGTGGAGACCATCGATTTCATGACCGCGCACTGGGCGCACCTGCCGTACGAGTTCCTCGGCCGGGTGTCGAACCGCATCATCAACGAGCTGCGCGGCGTCTCGCGCGTGGTCTACGACATCAGCGGCAAGCCGCCGGCGACGATCGAGTGGGAATGACGGCGGCCGCTTAGCCGCGTGCCTGCCCGCAACCAGGACAACAGGAGTCGCGCATGCGTTCTGCGGTTTTCGGTCGCACCGGCCGCAACGTCGGCCAGATCGGTTTCGGTGCCTGGGCCATCGGCGCGGCCTGGGGCAGGGTCGACGATGCCGAGTCGGTGGCGGCGCTGCATGCGGCGCTCGACGCCGGCCTGGATTTCATCGACACCGCCGATGTCTATGGCGATGGCCATTCCGAGAAGCTGATCGCGCGCGTGCTCGGGGAGCGCGGCGGTCCGCGTCCGTTCGTGGCGACCAAGGCCGGCCGCCGCCTGCCGCAACAGGCCGTGGAAGGCTACAGCGCGCAGAACCTGGAGGCCTGGATCGACCGCAGCCTGCGCAACCTCGGGGTCGATACGCTCGACCTGGTCCAGCTGCATTGCCCGCCGACCGACGCCTACTACCATCCCGAGGTGTTCGAGCGGATGGAGCGCCTGGCCGAGCGCGGCAAGCTGCGCCACTACGGCGTCAGCGTGGAGCGGGTGGAAGAGGGTCTGAAGGCGATCGAGTACCCGGGCGTGGCCAGCGTGCAGATCATCTACAACATGTTCCGCCTGCGCCCGGCCGAGCTGTTCTTCCGCGAGGCGAAGCGCCGCGACGTGGCGGTCATCGCCCGGGTGCCGCTGGCCAGCGGCCTGCTCAGCGGCAAGTTCCGCCGCGACACCAGGTTCGAGGCCGACGACCACCGCCAGTTCAACCGGCACGGCGAGGCCTTCGACGTGGGCGAGACCTTCTCCGGCGTGCCGTATGAAGCCGGCCTGGCGGCGGTGGAGAAGCTGCGCCCGCTGGTCCCGGAAGGCGCGACCCTGGCCCAGCTGGCGCTGCGCTGGATCCTGATGGACGAGGCGGTGACCGTGGTCATCCCGGGCGCGCGCAACCCGGCGCAGGCGCTGGGCAACATCGCGGCGGCCGCGATGCCGGCGTTGCCTCAGGCGACGATGGAGGCGGTGGCGCGGATCTACGACGAAGACATCCGGCCCCATGTCCACCAGCGCTGGTGAGCGCGGCGCCGGCGCATCGATGACAGGCATTCCCGCCACCGACGGCACCCCGGCGACCCAGCCGGAACAGGCGGCGCTGGACGAGCGCTGGATGCGCCATGCCTTCGCCCTGGCCGACCGGGCCGAGCGCGAGTTCGACGAGATCCCGGTCGGTGCGGTGCTGGTCGGCGCCGGCGGCGAACTGCTCGGCGAGGGCTGGAACCGCAACATCGCCGACCACGATCCCAGCGCGCATGCCGAGATCATGGCCTTGCGCGAAGCCGGGCGGAAGCTCGGCAACCACCGCCTGGTCGGGGCCACGCTGTACGTCACCCTCGAGCCGTGCGCGATGTGTGCGATGGCACTGGTCCATGCGCGGGTGGCGCGGCTGGTCTATGGTGCCAGCGATCCCAAGACCGGCGCCTGCGGCAGCGTGTTCGACCTCGTCGCCGACCCGCGCCACAACCACCGCGTGGACGTGCGGGGGGGGGTGCTGGGCGAGGAAGCGGGACGCCGGCTGAGCAACTATTTCCGGGCCAAGCGCGGCAAGGCGCTGCTCTGAATCACCCCCGTAGGGCGGGGCTGGCCCCGCTGCCCACGTACCGGACCCGTAAGCACAGCGGCAGGGCGGCCCCCCACCCTCCGGCAATGCTCAATCCGCCTTGCGCTGCATGGGACGGTGGTCCATTTCCTCGTTGATCGCGGTCACCGCCAGGGTCGATTCGCGCGCCAGCAGCAGGCTGGCGGCGAACATGCACAGCACCCCGAGCGAGGCCAGCCAGATCGGCAGCGAGCCGAGCTTGTGCCCGGTGAAGGTGTCGACCGCCACGGCCAGGCTGGTGCCGACGAAGCAGCTGATCGCGACGTACAGCAGCTGGCCGGCGCGCAGGATGGTCAGGCTGCGCAGGCGCTGCAGCGCGATGCGGCGCTCGAACAGCGCCCGTTCGACCGGGTCCTCGATCCCGCCCAGTTCGCGCAGCAGCGTGCGCGCCCGGTCGATGATGCGGGCCAGGCGGTTGTTGGCCGACAGCAGCAGCGAGGCGGTGGCGGTGAGGAAGAACGCCGGCGCCAGCATCGCGGCCAGCACGGCGTGCATGTTGGGAGTGTCCATCGGGCGGCCGGCGGGGTGGTCTGCGTTATCATGCCAGCCCGTGCACGGACTGCAAAAGCGCCCGCCCGCACGAGGGAAACTTGCATCGGAAACAGCGCGGTGTGCCGTGCCGCGCTTCAACCGCGCGGTGCGCCGTGCCGTGCTTCAACCGCGCGGCGTACCGTGCCGCACTTCACCGCGCGGCCCGCTGCCGCGCTGAACGAGGAAGCGAACGCGCATGACCATCGCCGCAGGACAGGACCGCCTGATCTGGATCGACCTGGAGATGACCGGACTGGATACCGGCGCCGACTCGATCCTGGAGATCGCCACCGTGGTCACCGACTCGCAGCTCAACGTGCTTGCCGAAGGGCCGGAACTGGCGATCGCACACCCGCTGGCCGCGCTCGAGGCGATGGACGAATGGAACCGCAACCAGCACCGCCGCTCCGGCCTGTGGCAGCGCGTGCTCGACAGCGAGGCGAGCCTGGGCCAGGCCGAAGCGCGGACCGTGGCCTTCCTGCAGGAATGGGTGCCCGCCAGGGCTTCGCCGATGTGCGGCAACTCGATCTGCCAGGACCGCCGCTTCATGCACCGGCTGATGCCGCGGCTGGAGCAGTACTTCCACTACCGCAACCTGGACGTGAGCACGATCAAGGAGCTGGCCCGGCGCTGGGCGCCGGACGTGCTGGCCGCGGTGCGCAAGCAGTCCTCCCACACCGCGCTGAGCGACGTGCACGATTCGATCGAGGAGCTGCGCCACTACCGCCTGCACCTGGCGAAGCTGGCCTTGTAGGAGCGCCCTTCAGGGGCGACCCCGCGAGGCTGGAAGGATCCAGCGTTCAACGCGAACCTTTGGATCGGCCGCGTTCACCGCGGCTGCGTCCAGGCAGCCTCGGGTCGCCCCTGAAGGGAGCTCCTACAAGGGGGGCGGTGTCAGCTTGCTTTCGACTTGGCCAGGCGCAGCCACGTATCGACCACGGTGTCCGGGTTCAGCGACACCGACTCGATGCCCTCCTGCATCAGCCACTCGGCCAGGTCCGGGTGGTCGGACGGGCCCTGGCCGCAGA
>CAZBDE010000296.1:0-3355 GCA_964490415.1 uncultured Pseudoxanthomonas sp.
CCCCCCTTTTGGAAAAGGCACTCTGACCCCCTTTTTTGCCCCCTGCCGAAGGTCATGGCCTGCCGCGGACGCCCGGCCGGCTAGAATCGTGGATCATTTCAAGTGGAACCGCCCCGATGCGCCTACGCCTGCTTTCCGCTTCTGTCCTGGCCGTGCTGGCCACCGCCCCCGCCGCCTGGGCCGGCGAGGGCATGTGGGTGCCGCAGCAACTGCCGGAAATCGCCGGTCCGCTGAAGAAGGCGGGGCTGAAGCTCTCGCCGCAGCAGCTGGCCGACCTGACCGGCGACCCGATGGGTGCGGTCGTGGCGCTGGGCGGCTGCACCGCCAGCTTCGTCTCGCCCAATGGCCTGGTGGTGACCAACCACCATTGCGCCTACGGCGCGATCCAGCTCAATTCCACCCCGGAGAACAACCTGATCCGCAATGGCTTCAACGCGCCGACCCCGGCCGACGAGGTCAGCGCCGGGCCGAACGCACGCGTGTTCGTGCTCGACGAGATCACCGACGTGACCTCCGAGGCCAAGGCCGCGATCGCCGACGCCGGCGACGACGCGCTGGCGCGCACCAGGGCGCTGGAAGCCTTCGAGAAGAAGCTCATCGGCGAATGCGAGGCCGATGCCGGTTTCCGCTGCCGCCTGTACAGCTTCTCCGGCGGCAACACCTACCGCCTGTTCAAGAACCTCGAGATCCGCGATGTGCGCCTGGCCTATGCGCCCCCGGGCAGCGTGGGCAAGTTCGGCGGCGACATCGACAACTGGATGTGGCCGCGCCACACCGGCGACTTCGCCTTCTACCGCGCCTACGTCGGCAAGGACGGCAAGCCGGCGGCGTTCGCGGCCGACAACGTGCCATACCAGCCCAAGCGCTGGCTGAAGATCGCCGACCAGCCGCTGGGCGAGGGCGACTTCGTCATGGTCGCCGGCTACCCGGGTTCGACCAACCGCTATGCGCTGGCGGCCGAGTTCGACAACACCGCGCAGTGGACCTATCCGACCGTCGCGCGCCACTTCAAGAACCAGATCGCGCTGGTCGAGGCGGCCGGGAAGAAGGATCCGCAGGTGCAGGTGAAGTACGCCAGCAGCATGGCCGGCTGGAACAACACCAGCAAGAACTACCAAGGCCAGCTGGAGGGCTTCAAGCGGATCGACGCGGCCGGGCAGAAGCACGCCGAGGAAGCGGCGGTGCTGGCCTGGCTGCAGGGCCAGGGCGCCAAGGGCGCCGACGCGCTGGCCGCGCACGACAGGCTCGTCGCGCTGCTGGAGCAGACCAAGGCCACGCGCGAGCGTGACCTGGCCCTGGGCATGTTCAACAACACCGCCATGCTCGGCGCCGCCACCCAGCTGTACCGGTTGTCGATCGAGCGGGCCAGGCCGAATGCCGAGCGCGAGTCCGGCTACCAGGAGCGCGACCTGCCGGCGATCGAAGGCAGCCTGAAGCAGCTCGAGCGCCGCTACGTGGCCTCGATGGACCGCCAGCTGCAGGAGTACTGGCTCAACGAGTACCTGAAGCTGCCGGCGGACCAGCGCGTGGCCGCGGTCGACCAGTGGCTCGGCGGCAACGACGCGGCGGCGGTGAAGCGCGCGCTTGACCGCCTGGCCACCACCCGGCTGGGCGACACCGCCGAGCGGCTGACGTGGATGACCGCCGACCGGGCCGCGTTCGAGGCCAGCAAGGACCCGGCGATCCAGTACGCGGTGGCGGTGATGCCGACCCTGCTCAGGCTGGAGCAGGAGCGCAAGACCCGCGCCGGCGAGAACCTGGCCGCGCGCCCGGTCTACCTGCAGGCGCTGGCCGACTACAAGGAGAGCCAGGGCGAGTTCGTCTACCCGGACGCGAACCTGTCGCTGCGCATCACCTTCGGCAACGTCACCGGTTATGTGCCGCGCGACGGCGTGAAGTACACCCCGTTCACGACCCTGCCGGGCGTGGTCGCCAAGGAAACCGGCGAGGAGCCGTTCGACTCGCCCAAGGCGCTGCTGGACGCGGTCGCCGCCGGCCGCACCGGCGGGCTGGAGGACGCGCGCCTCGGTTCGGTGCCGGTGAATTTCCTCGCCGACCTGGACATCACCGGCGGCAATTCCGGTTCGCCGGTGCTGGATGCGCAGGGCAGGCTGGTCGGCCTCGCCTTCGACGGCAACTGGGAGTCGGTGGCCTCGAACTGGGTGTTCGACCCGACCATGACCCGGATGATCTCGGTGGACCAGCGCTACATGCGCTGGATCATGCAGGAGGTGTTCCCGGCGCCGCAGGTGCTGAAGGAACTGAACGTCGGCAAGTGAGGCCGGGGTCCGGCGGGTGGCGGGAACGCCCCCGGACGGACCTGGAACCGGGCGCGCAGGCGCCCCGCGGTGGGGCCAGACGACGGGAGCGGATCTCCGCTCCCGTCCTCGTACGTGGGGGGAGCGGGTATCATCCGCTCCCGTCCTCGCGTCTGGTCCCCGGAAAGCCGGCAGCCGGAACGGACACGGAACAGTCCCCCAGACCGGAACCGCTGCATGCGCATCCTGCTTGCCCGCCACGGCGAAACGCCGTGGAACGCCGAAGGCCGCTACCAGGGCCAGATCGACATCCCGCTTTCGCCGGTCGGCGAAGCCCAGGCGCGCGCGCTGGGCGAGCGCCTGCGCGAAGTGCCGATCACCCGCGCGGTGGCCTCGCCGCTGTCGCGCGCGCGCCGCACCGCCGAGCTGGCCCTGGGCGAGCAGCGCGCCGCGCTGCTGCAGCTGGACCCGGACGTGCAGGAGATCGCGCACGGCGAATGGGAGGGCCTGCTGGCCGCCGAGATCGGCGACAGGGACCCCGCGCGCCTGCGCGCCTGGCGCCAGGAACCCGACACCGTGCTGATGCCCGGCGGCGAATCGCTGCGCCAGGTGCTGGACCGTTCCTGGCGCGGCCTGGCCCGCGCCACCGAGGACCTGGGCGAGGACGACACCCTGCTGCTGGTCGCCCACGACGCGGTCAACCGCGTGCTGCTGTGCAGGATCCTGGGCCTGCCGATCGGCAAGCTGTGGACCTTCCGCCAGGCCCCGACCACGCTCAACCTGCTCGAAGGCCCGGATGTGGAGAGCCTGGAAGTGGTGCGCCTGAACGACTGCGCCCACCACACGCCGTTCTTCGGCGAGGCCAAGCACCGGGCGCTGTGACGCATCTCCCGCAGGGCGCCCGTGCCCGCCACGCCGCCGCCGGTGAAGCGCTAGGCTGACGCAATGCAACTCGCGCAGTGGCTCGAATACATCGAGAAGCAGCACCCGGACCCGATCGAACTCGGGCTTGAGCGGGTGCGCGGAATCGCCGCGCGGCTGGGACTGGAGCGTCCTGCGGAGCGGGTGGTCACCATCGCCGGCACCAACGGCAAGGG
>CAZBDE010000297.1:0-3355 GCA_964490415.1 uncultured Pseudoxanthomonas sp.
GCCTGGTGGTCTTCGGCGAGGCGCTGACCGACTTCGTCCGCAGCGGCGAGGATGGCTGGCGCAGCGTGCCGGGCGGGGCCTGCTGGAACGTGGCGCGGGTGGCCGCACGGCTGGGCGTGCCCACGGGCTGGGGCGGATCGGTGGGCGACGACTTGTTCGGCCGCCGCATCCTCGCGCTGTCGCGCGAGGCCGGGCTGGATCCGCGCTTCTGGCAGGTGGTGCAGCGGCCGCCGCTGCTGGCCATGGTCCACCAGCTCGATCCGCCGCAGTACTTCTTCGTCGGCGAGGCCGACCTGGGGTTCGATGCGGCCCTGCTGCCGGACGGCTGGCGGCAGGCCTGCGCGTTCGCCCATTTCGGCTGCATCAGCCTGGTCCGGCAACCGCTGGGCGCACGGCTGGTGGCGCTGGCCGAATCGCTGCATGCGGACGGCGTACCGGTGAGCTTCGATCCGAACTGCCGCAACCTGATGGGTGCGGACTATCCGCCGCTGTTCGAGCGGCTGGCGGCGATCGCGCAGGTGCTCAAGGTCTCCGACGAGGACCTGCGCCGGATCTACCCGGCGCTGGCCACGGACGATGCCCTCGCCCGCGTGCGCGCCATCGCGCCGCGGGCCACGCTGCTGTATACGCGCGGCGCCGAGGGGATGACCGCGTTCGCGCCCGATGGCGGGGTGGTGGAGCAGCCGGCGTTGCGGGTGGAGGTGGTCGATACCGTCGGCGCCGGGGATGCCTGCGTTGGCGGTTTTCTTGCCAGTCGGCTGCAGCATCCCGGGGCGGGCATCGCCACCCACGTGCGTTTTGCCGCGGCCACTGCGGCGGCGGCGTGTACCCGGCCGGGTGCGCATGCGCCCGCGCCGGGGGAGGTGGAGGCGCTGGTGGTGGGGGCGTCGGCTGTGTAGAGGGCGTCGCGTCGCCCCTGAAGGGAGCTCCTACAGGAAAAGCAGCGACGCTGCGCTTTTGTAGGAGCTCCCTTCAGGGGCGACCCGACACCCCAACCGAAGCGTCCTTCAACGCCCTCCCCACCGAAGCGCACCGCAGCTCAAACCACCTTCAACACCTCGTAACACGCCCCCATCGTGTGGTAATCGGTCTTCCCCGCCGGACTCTTCTCGTCGCTGAGCTTGCGGTTGTCGTTCCCCAGGATGCGATACCACGCCCCATGCGCGTGGTCGACGAAATGGGCCCAGCTGTACTCCCAGATCCGCTGGTACCACTCCCGGTACCCGGCCTCGCCGCTGCGCGCGCCCAGCAGCGCGGCGGTGGCCAGCGCCTCGGCCTGCACCCAGAAGTACTTGTCTTCGTCGTAGAAAGTCCCATCCGGAGCGTTGCCGTACACCAGGCCGCCGTGGCGTGGATCCCAGGCCATCGCCACGGCGCGGTCGAACAGTTCGCGCGCGCGCGGCAGGTGCCAGTCGGCCGGCGCATGCCGGTCCAGGATCAGCAGCAGCTTGGCCCATTCGACCTGGTGGCCGGGCTGGAAACCCCACGGCCGGAAGATGTTGCTGCGGTCGCCGCGGTTGTAGTTCCAGTCCACGCTCCAGTCGCGGTGGTAATGCTCCCAGACCAGGCCGCCGGCGAGCGCCGCCTGGCGGACGGTCATGTTCTCCGCCAGCAGCGCGGCGCGCTGCAGGTAGCGCGCCTCGCCGCTGGCCTCGAACGCGGCCAGCCAGGCTTCGCAGGCGTGCATGTTCGCGTTCTGGCCGCGGTAGCCGGACACGACCCAGTCGGCGCTGGCCTCGTCGGCGTACAGGCCGTGCTGCGGCTCCCAGAAGCGTTGTTCCATCAGCTCCCAGGTTTCGTCGAGCCACTCGCGCGCCTGCTCGAAGCCCGCTTCCAGCGCCTTGGCATAGGCGAGCACGACGAAAGCCAGGCCGTAGCAGTGGTTGGTCGCGTCCTGCACCTGGCCGTCGTGCAGCACCCAGGCGTAGCCGCCGCTGTCCGGGTTGCGGTGCGCGTCGCGCAGGAAGGCCAGGCCGTGCGCGACCGCGTCGCGGTAGGCCGGCTCGCCGAAGGCCTGCCAAGCCATCGAATAGTTGAAGACGAAGCGCGTGCTGCTGACCAGGTGGCGGGTGCGGCGGTCGTAGACGCTGCCGTCGTCCTTGAAGAACTGGAAGAAGCCACCGGCCGGGTCGATGCAGCGCGGGTGGTAGAAGGCCATCGTGTCGCGCACGTGGCCGAGCAGGAACTGGCGCGAGCGGAAGTCGGGCTGCGTGCCCGGGCCTGGCTGTGTTGCCGTCATCCTCTGCGCCTCCGCCGCTGGCGTGCCTGCCGGCAGTCCGGCGCCGGCTTTGAGGTAAGGTTACCAGCGCTGGATTTTCGCTACATGCTGCAACGCGGTGGACGCGCTGCAGGGCGATCGGCCGACCGCTGCGCTCAGCCCGGCGCCGCCGCCGAATCGCGCTTGACCAGGGTGTACTTCATCACCTGGTGCACTGCCTCGCCGGCGCGGCCCTCGCGCTGGCGCCGGATCTGTTCCAGCACCAGCTCGATGGCGGCCTTGCCCATCGCGCTGACCGGCTGGCGCACGGTGGTCAGCTCCGGCCACAGGGTGGTGGCCACCGGGGTGTCGTCGAAGCCGACCACGGTGAGCTGTCCGGGGATGCGCAGGCCCAGGCCGTGCGCCACCGCCATCGCGCCGGCGGCCATGTCGTCGTTGCTGCAGAAGATCGCGGTCGGCCGCGGCCGCAGCGCCAGCAGCTGCGCGGCGGCGGCCAGGCCGGAGCGGTAGGTGAACAGCCCGTCGGCCAGCAGTTCGGCCGGCACCGGCAGGCCCGCTTCGGCCATGGTTTCGAGGAAGGCTGAGGTGCGCAGCCGGGTCGGGGTGTGCTTCGGGTCGCCCTGGATGAAGCCGATGCGGCGGTGGCCCAGTTCGACCAGGTGCCGGGTCATGGCGCGGGCGCCCTGGTAGTCGTCGATCCGCACCGAGGCGACCCCGGCCACCGGCGCGCCGGTGGCCACGGCCACGACCGGGATCCGCCGCTGCTCCAGCTCGCGCAGGGTCTGCGCCGAGTCGCACAGCGGCGGCGGCAGGATGATTCCGTCCACGCCGGCATCCAGCAGCCGCTGCATCGCCGCGCGCTGGCTGCCGATGCCGCCGCACTTCTCCACCAGCACCTGCACGCCGCTGGCGCTGCTCTGCTCGAGGATGCCCAGCATCAGTTCGTTGAGGTAGGCCGCGCTGGGATTGGAATACAGCACGCCCACCCGCGCGGTGCCGGCGGTGCGCAGCGAGCGCCCGGCCAGGTTCGGCCGGTAGCCCAGTTCGCGCACCGAGGCTTCCACCCGCTCGCGCAGCTCCGCCGCCACGCGCGGGTTGCCGTTGATCACCCGCGAGGCGGTCATCGGCGAGACGCCC
>CAZBDE010000298.1:0-3350 GCA_964490415.1 uncultured Pseudoxanthomonas sp.
CCTTGATGTCGAAGTAGCGGATCTCGCGGAAGTTGAACAGCCGCTCGTAGTAGTCGGCCCACTTGGCCATGTTGCCGTGGTACAGGTTGTGGGTCAGGTGGTCGATGAAGGTCAGACCGAAGCCCGTCGGCATCAGTTCCACGTCCGGCAGGTATTCGTAGTCCGGGTCGTGGATGGTGCCCTTCTCGTCGTAGCGGTCGACGATGTAGAGCATGCAGTCGCCGATGCCCTTGATCACCGGCGCGGCCACCGCCTTGCTCAGTTCGTCCTTCGCGTCGAAGGCCTCAGCGCCGTTCTTCAGCGCCTGGGTGCGGGCCCAGTCGGCCAGCTTCTTCACCCGGATCGCGAAGCCGCAGGCGCTGGGGCCGTGCTCGGCGGCGAAGCGGGCGGCGAACGAGTCCGGGTCCTCGTTGATCAGGAAGGTGCAGTCGCCCTGCCGGTAGGTGCTGATCGGCCGGGTCCTGTGCCGGGCGACCTGGACGAAGCCCAGCTGGCGGAAATAGTCGTGCAGCTGCGGCGCCTGCCCGGCGGGCGCGGCGAACTCGACGAATTCGAAGCCGTCGATCCCCATCGGGTTGTCGAACTGGCTCACGGTGATGCCCGGATTCGGGGCCGAAGTGGGCGGGAGGACTTGCGATTGCGCGCTCATGATGGCTTCCTGAACATCCCGTCGGGGGGGAGCGGGTTCTGATCCAGCCCCCTTTATAGTTACCACTGCAACCATAAGCAAGGTGTCCCGCCGCAATGTCCGCTCCGAACGCTCCCGAAGCCTCCGGCACCGCGCCCGCCGCGGATGCCCCCCGCCACGCCCAGCTCGAGCTGGAAAACTTCCTGCCCTACCGGCTCAGCGTGCTCTCCAACCGGGTCAGCCAGACCATTGCCGACATCTACCAGAAGCGTTTCGGGCTGGCGATCACCGAGTGGCGGGTGATGGCCGTGCTCGGCCGCTTCCCCGACCTGTCGGCCAACGAGGTGGCCGAACGCACCGCCATGGACAAGGTCGCCGTCAGCCGCGCGGTGGCGCGCCTGCTCGAGCGCAGCCTGATCAAGCGCGAGATCCACAGCGACGACCGCCGCCGCTCGGTGCTGGCGCTGTCGGAGGTGGGCTACACGGTGTACGACGAGATCGCGCCGATGGCGCTGGCCTGCGAGCAGCGGCTGATCGCCACCCTCGACGGCGAGGAACGGGAGATGCTCGACCGCCTGCTGGCCAAGCTCGGCGGCCCCGGCCTGGTGGCCCTGCGCGAAGGCGCCTGAGCCCCCACGCCATCGAACCCCTTGCAGGAGCTCCCTTCAGGGGCGACCCGACGCAGTTGGAAGGCGCCGCGTTCAAGGCGAACGCTCCGGATCGGGAGCGTTGAACGCGGCTGCGTACCAGGTGCGTCGGGTCGCCCCTGAAGGGAGCTCCTACAAAAAGGCAGGCGCGCGGTCAGGGCGCCGGTGGCGCCCACTCCTCCAGGAACGCCAGGATCGCGCGCCGCTCGGGCTGGCCCTTGCGCAGCAGGTCGGCGCCGGCCTGCGCGTGCAGCACCTGCGCGTCGGCGTCGAGCACCAGCAGGTAGGGCGCCGGCGCATCGACCGCACCCGGGAAGCCGGCCAGGAACGCCGCATTCCCCGGCGCGCCGCGGTCGACCTTGACCCAGACGAAACCTGCGTCGCGGCGATGCCGCAGCGGCGCCTGGCCTTCGATCATCTCGTCCAGCGCGGCGCATTCGCCGCACGAGGCATCGCCCAGTTCCAGCACGATGCGCCTGCCGCCGCGCTTGGCCTCGACCTTGGCCGTTTCCAGGTCGGCGCTGGCGCTGCGGTCCGGATCGAACGCGGCGCCCAGCCCGGCGATGGCGGCGATGTCGGCCGCCGCGGGAGTGTTGCCCGAGGCGACCGGTTCGCTCACGTCGGCGACGGGCGGCTTCTGCAGCGTGGTGTCCACCGGCAGCGGTGGCCCGGACGGCGGCGGCTCCGGCTCCTGCCCGCAGGCGGACAGCAGCACCAGCAGCAGCGCGCAGACCCCCATGCCGCGGACGCCGGCCATCCTCACTTCACCCCGTGCATCAGCCGGTTGACCAGGGGCGCGATCAGGAACAGCAGCACGCCCGCGCCGACCAGCGCATAGAAGCCGAAGGTGTAGCCGGCGTGCGCCGACTCCACGGTCATGCCGCCTTCGCCGCTGACGCGGCCGGCGAAGATGCCCGCCAGGTTGTTGCCGATGGCGATCGACAGGAACCAGCAGCCCATCGCCAGGCCGCCCAGCCGCACCGGCGCCAGCTTGGTGGTCATCGACAGGCCGATCGGCGACAGGCACAGCTCGCCCACCGACTGGATCACGTAGACCGCGAACAGGGTCCAGAACGGGATCTTGCCGGCGTCGTCGACCATGCTCGACAGCGCGACCATCAGCAGCAGGAAGGCCAGGCCGTTGAAGATCAGGCCCAGGCCGAACTTGCGCGGGATCGACGGATTGTTCCGGCCCAGCTTCACCCACATCCAGGCCATCAGCGGCGCCAGGGTGATGATCGCGATCGAATTCACCGACTGGAACCATTCCAGCGGGAAGGTCCAGTCGCCGAACTGGCGGTTGACGATCTGGTCGGCGAGGAAGGTGAACGAGCTGCCGGCCTGTTCGAAGAACATCCAGAACAGCACGTTGAACGTGAAGATCACCAGCATCGCGATGACCTTGTCGCGCTCGACCTTGCCCTCGCGGATGCCCTCCACCACCAGCATCACCGCCGGCACCACGAACAGCGCCATCAGGATCGCCTGCAGTGCGCTGGCGTCGATGGTCAGCAGGAAATAGAACAGCGGGATGCCGACCGCCGCGCCGAGCAGCGCGACCAGGCCGATCCGGCCCAGGCCTTCCTGGCCCGGCGCCGGCAGGCCGATGCCCTTGAGCTGGGCGCGGCCGACCCAGAACCAGACCAGGCTGATCACCATGCCGATGCCGGCGGAGATGAACACCCAGTGGTAATGCGGGTCGTCGTTGGTGCCGAAGATCTGCCGCGCCAGCCAGCCGGTGATCACCGGCGCGATCATCGCGCCGATGTTGATGCCCATGTAGAAGATGGTGAAGCCGGCATCGCGGCGCGCGTCGCCCTGGAAGTAGAGCTTGCCGACCATGGTCGAGATGATCGGCTTGAACAGGCCGTTGCCGACGATGATCGTGGCCAGGCCGAGCTTGAACATCATCTCGGTCGGCGAGGCCAGCAGGAACAGGCCGATCGCCATGAACACCGCGCCGAGCAGGATCGAGCGCTGGAAGCCGACCAGCTTGTCGGCCACGTAGCCGCCGAAGATCGCGCCGGCGTAGACCAGCGCCAGGTAGGCGCCGTACAGCTCGCTGGCCGGCTTCT
>CAZBDE010000299.1:0-3344 GCA_964490415.1 uncultured Pseudoxanthomonas sp.
CACTGAAACCCGCGCGTGTGGCGATCACATCGCCTGGCCGATAGGCATCGGCGGCGATGGCGTTCTCGACCGCAGGAATCAGCAACTGAAGCCGCACTGGCAACTCCCGCGCCATCACCAGTTGCGCGAGCGCCAGCGCGTGTGCGGCGCCGCCCATGTCCTTCTTCATGTTGCGCATGCCGTCGGCCGGCTTGATGTCCAGGCCGCCGGTGTCGAAGCACACGCCCTTGCCGACCAGCACCACGTGCGGGTGCGCAGCGTCGCCCCAGCGCAGTTCGATCAGCCGCGGCGCGCGGTGCGAGGCGCGGCCGACCGCGTGGATTGCCGGGAAGTTGTGCGCCAGCAGCGCGTCGCCGCCGACCACTTCGATGTGCGCGCCATGCTCGCCGGCCAGCTCGCGGGCGATCGCCTCCAGCTGCGCCGGCCCCATGTCCTGGGTCGGCGTGTTGACCCAGTCGCGTACGCGCGCGGTGGCCAGCAGCAGCTCCAGCGCTTCCTCGTCCAGCTGCGGCAGGCGCAGCCGTGCCGGCGCGCGCGGGGGCGTCTTGTAGCGGTCGAAGCGATAGCTGCCCAGACCCCAGCCCAGCTGCAGCGCGGCCCGTTCCGCCGCCGGCATGTCCACCGCCGGGGTCCATGCGCCCGGCGACAACGCGGCCGGCGCATGCGCGTAGCTGCACGGATCGAGCCGGTCGCCCACGCCCACCACCGCGGCGGCGATGCCGCCGTCGCCGGGCAGCAGCGCCACGCAGCCCGGCGCGGGCTGGAACGCCTGCGCATCCAGCCAGGCGACGACCGCCGCCGGCTGGCCGGTGCGCCAGGCGGCGTAGCCGTCGCGGTCGAGCAGGTGCAGCGGCAGGGCGGTGGTGGCGGAATCGGCGTAGTGGGCCTGGTGGTTCATGCGACGTGTTCCCGGGCGGAATCGTGGATGTGGGCGTTCGCGTCCAGCCAGTCGGCTAGCGCGGTGAGGGTGGTGAACTGCAGGTCGGGCACGATCTCCCCGTGCAACCAGTCCTGGCCTTCGCGGTTGAGCCAGCAGCTGCGCAGGCCGGCGCGCGCGGCGCCGGCCACGTCCATCTCGGCGTGGTCGCCCACGTGCAGCACCTGGCCCGGCACGCAGCCCAGGCGCTCGCAGGCGGCCAGGAAGATGCTCGCCTCCGGCTTGGCCGCGCCGTGCTCGCGGGCGCCGAGCTGGAAGGCGAAATGCCGGGCGATGCCGACCCGGTGCAGGTCGGCGTTGCCGTTGCTCAGCGCCGCCACCGGCACGCGCGCGGCGATCCGCAGCAGGCCGTCCATGGCGTCGGGGTAGTACTCGACCTGGTTGCGCGCGGCGTAGAACGCCTCGTACGCCGGCTCCAGCAGGTCGAGGCTGGCGCCGCTGTTTTCCAGCGCCTCGCGCAGGGTCAGCCGGCGCAACGCGGACAGGTCGTGGTGCAGGTGCGGATGGTCGCGGAAGGAACGTTCGCGCAGTTCGCGCATCGCCGCCAGCGGGTACATGGCGGCGGTGGCCGGGCTGTGCTCGAGCATCCAGTCGTGCAGCACCTGGTCGATGCGCGCACCGATCGGCGCGAACGGCCACAGGGTGTCGTCGAGGTCGAGGGTGATGGCGCGGACGGCGAAGCTCACCGGCGCATTGTAGGCCTCCGCCCGGCGGAGCGCTTCACCGGCGGCCTTCGGGCACGTCGGGGTTCGCGCCTGCGGTTCGACAACAACGGCAAAGCCGCCATGGTCCTTGTAGGAGCTCCCTTCAGGGGCGACCCGACGCACATGGAAGGTACTGCGTTCAACGCGCAATCCCCGGATAGGCCGCGTTGACCGTGGCGGCGTTCAGGCGTCATCGGGTCGCCCCTGAAGGGAGCTCCTACAAAAAAAGCGGATTCCGCGACCGCCTCACTCCAGCAGCCGCGCCCAGCCCTGCATGCCGTCGACCTGCGCCAGCACCAGCTTCACGCAGACCAGCAGCGGCACCGCCAGCAGCAGCCCGATCAGCCCCCACAGCCAGCCGAACACCATCAGCGCCAGGATCAGCACCAGCGGCGACAGCGCCATCCGCCGGCCCAGCACGATCGGCGTCACCACCTGGCCCTCGATCGTGTGCAGCAACAGGTACAGCAACGCCGGCAACAACGAATGCCAGGTGTCGTCGAAGGCCACGAAGCCCACCAGCAGCATCAGGCACATCCCGATCAGCGGCCCCACGTAGGGCGCATAGTTGAGCAGCATCACCAGCGTGCCCCACAGCAGCGCCTCCTGCAGCGGGAACTCCAGCAGGTACAGGATCCCCGCGAACGCCAGGCCCACCACCGCGTTGATCACGCTGATCGTCAGCACGTAGCGCGACACCTCGTGCTCGATCGAATGCAGGATCTCCACCGTGAACTTCTTCTGCGCGCGCCCCGGCAGCAGCGCGATCGCGTTGCGCTGCAGGTTTTCCCCGTAGACCATGAAGAAGAACGTCAGCAGCACCACCGCCAGCACCGACGCGGCCAGCCGCGGCGTGCGCGTCAGCGCCGCGTACGGATCGTCCACCCGCGTGCGCACCACCTCGACCCGGCGGCTGCCGTCGCCGGCCGCCGCCCGCGCCATGTCCTCGGCGATGCGGTTGGCCTCGTGCATCGGCCGGGTCAGTTCCTGCAGCTGGCGGCCGAGCTTGCGCGCCTCGCGCGGCGCCTGCTCGGCCCAGGCCGTGGCCGGCTCCACCAGTTGCACCGCCAGCGTGCCGGCGCCGGCCAGGCCCGCGCACAGCACCAGCAGCGCGGCGAGGAAGCGCGGCACGTGGAGCCGGCGCAACCCGCGGATCAGCGGGTTGCCGATGAGGGCGAAGAACGCCGCCAGCAGCACCGGCAGGATCACTTCCTGCGCCGCCCACAGCGTGTAGCCCACCGCGAGCGTGGCCAGCACGAGCACGGCGGTGGACGCGCGTGGCCGCGGCGGCGGCGCATCCGCCGCCAGCGACGCGGGCGCGGCCGGGCCGTCGGTGGCCGGGTGCGGCTCTTCTTCGGCAGGCGGCGCGGGCGGGGGGGCGGACATGCGTCGTGGCGGGGGCGGGACCGGCCGGGGGCGGCCTCAGGGAAGCGGCGCGGTCAGCGCTCGGAGATCTCGGTGGCCGCCTCGGCCGGCGCGGGCGCCCGCACCCGCGCGTCGGCGTCGGGTGCGTCGGCGCCCGCCCGCGCGGCAGCCGGGTCGACCGGCACCGGCGGCACCTGCCCGGTGGCCTCGGCCACGTTGCGGTTCGCCGAAGCGGCCTGTTCGGCGGCCACGTCGGCCGCCGCACCGGCATCCTCGGAGGCGACCGCCGCGCGCAGCGAGGCGACCATGCCCGAGACCGTGCCCAGCATCTGCAGCCA
>CAZBDE010000300.1:0-3341 GCA_964490415.1 uncultured Pseudoxanthomonas sp.
GCTGTCGAAGAAGCTGGACTTCGACGACCTCGCCGGTTTCATCGGCGCCCCGCCCGCCACCGGCAGCGGCGAGACCGCCAACGCCGTGCAGAAGGCCGAAGCAGCGAAGCGCGCCGCCAGCCTGCGCCTGCTCCCGGACACGCCGTACGACCTCGCCAAGCTGCGCGCGATGGACGCGGACGTGCGCTGGCGCGCGCAGCGCATCCATGCGCCGAAGCTGCCGATGATCGAGGACATGGACGCGCACCTGCTGCTCGACGCCGGGCTGCTGCGCCTGGAGCCGCTCGATTTCGGCGTCGCCGGCGGCGACGTGCGTTCGACCATCCGCATGGACGCGCGGCGCGCGCCGATCGACACGCAGGCGAGGATCACCGTGCGCGGCGTGGAACTGCCGAAGCTGCTGGCCAACGCCGAACTGGCGCAGGGCGCGGCCGGCCGGATCGGCGGCAACATCGTCGTGCGCGGCCACGGCGACTCGGTGGCCGCGATCCTCGGCAGCGCCGACGGCGACGTCGCCCTGGGCATGGGCCGCGGCCGGATCAGCAACCTGGTGATGGAACTGGCCGGGCTGGACATCGCCGAAGCGCTCAAGTTCCTGCTGACCGAGGACCGGCAGGTGCCGATCCGCTGCGCCTTCGCCGACTTCGCGGTGGAGGACGGGCGGATGACCTCGCGCGCGCTGGCCTTCGACAGCACCGACACCATCATCGTCGGCGAGGGCACGATCAACCTGGAGGACGAGTCCCTGGACCTGCTGCTGAAGCCGCGACCGAAGGACCGCAGCATCCTTTCCCTGCGCTCGCCGCTGCGGGTGGGCGGTACGTTCAAGGATCCGTCGTTCCGCCCGGATTTCGCCGCGCTGGGCCTGCGGGGTGCGATCGCACTGGCGCTCGGCACCATCACGCCGCCGGCGGCGCTGCTGGCGACCATCGAAACCGGCCCGGGCGAGGACAGCGATTGCGGCGGCGCCTACGCGCGCTGAGCGGCGCTTTTTCTGTAGGAGCTCCCTTCAGGGGCGACCCGGGGTGGCTGGCCGCAGCCGCGTTCAACGCGGCCGATCCGGAGGCTCCGCGTTGGACGCGGCGCCTTCCAGCCACCTCGGGTCGCCCCTGAAGGGAGCTCCTACAAAAGCAACGCCGCGATGGTCTTGCAGGAACGGCCGCAGCCGCGTCATGCCCGTCAGCTGGCGATGTAGCGCTGCAGCTGCTCCAGTTCCAGCTGCTGGTCGGCGATCACCGCCTTGACCAGGTCGCCGATGGAAATCACGCCGACCACGCTCCCGCCCTCGACCACCGGCAGGTGGCGGATCCGGCATTCGGTCATCAGCTGCATGCAGGCCGGCACCGACGTGTCCGGGGCGACCGTGATCACCTGCGAGGTCATGATCGCGCTGGCCGGCGTGTCGGCCGAGGAGCGGCCCTGCAGCACCACCTTTCGCGCATAGTCGCGCTCGGACAGGATCCCGGCGAGCATCCCGTCGCGCAGCACCAGCACCGCGCCGATCGACTTGTCGGCCATCAGCCGGATCGCCTCGACCACCGGCGCCTCCGGCGCCACCGCGTAGACTTCAGCCGGCTTGTCGGCCAGCAGTTGACGTACCGTGCGCATCGGCGCCTCCGTCAGCGGGTTCCTGCGCGCAGGATACTCCTGCCGCCGCCGGTTGCCACGTGTCGACCAGGTACAGCGGCCGCTGCTTGGCCTCGTCGTACAGGCGGCCCAGGTATTCACCGATCATGCCCAGCGCGATCAGCTGCACGCTGCCCAGGAACAGGATCACGACCATCATCGTCGGCCAGCCGGCGACCGGGTCGCCCCACAGCAGCGTCTTCGCCACCACCACCACGCCGGCGACGACGGCGCCGGTCGCGGCGAGCAGGCCGACGTAGGTCGCCGCCCGCAGCGGCGCGGTGGAGAAGCTGGTGATGCCTTCCAGGGCGAAGTTCCACAACCGCCACAGGCCGAACTTGCTGTGCCCGGCCAGGCGCGGCGCGCGCCGGTAGGGCAGCGCGATGCTGCGGAAGCCGACCCAGCCGAACAGGCCCTTCATGAACCGGTGCCGCTCGCGCAGTTGCGCCAGCCCTGCCAGCGAGCGCGGCGACAGCAGCCTGTAGTCGCCGGTGTCGGCCGGCACCGGCGTGTGCGAGAGCCGGCGCATCACCCGGTAGAACACCGCCGCGGTGCCTCGCTTCAGCCAGCCCTCGCCTTCGCGCGCGATGCGGGTGCCGTACACGTCGTCCCAGCCTTCGCGCCAGCGCGCGACGAAGTCCGGGATCAGTTCCGGCGGATCCTGGCCGTCGGCATCGAGGATCATGGCCGCCCCTTCCGCCACCTGGTCCAGGCCGGCGGTCAGCGCCGCCTCCTTGCCGAAGTTGCGCGACAGCCGCAGCAGCGACACCCGCGGGTCGGATGCGGCGATGCCGCGCAGCACCTCCCAGGTACCGTCTCCGCTGCCGTCGTCCACGTACAGTACGCGCGTGCGCAGGCCGGCCAGGCCGTCGAGCGCGGCGCGGATCCGCGGATGCAGCAGCGGCAACGCCTGCGCTTCGTCGTGCGCGGCCACCACCACGGTCAGCAGGTCGTGTCGCGGGTCGCGGGTGTCCATGGCCACCGATGGTAAACAGCCCCCGGGGCCGCGGCCAGCGGCCCCGTCGAGCCGCCGGCCGAGCCGTCAGTCGAGCCGCTCGAGGTATTCGCGTCCGCCCAGTTGCCGCATCTGCCGCTGGACCCAGGCCGCGCGCCGCTGCACGTACGGCCCCGGCTCCACCGCGCTGTAGCGGCGTGGCGCCGGCAGCACCGCGGCCAGGCGCGCGCTCTGCTCGGGGGTGAGCTGTGCCGCGTCCTTGCCCCAGAAGCTGCGCGCGGCCGCCTGCGCGCCGTAGATGCCGTCGCCGAACTCGGCCACGTTGACGTGGACCTCCAGGATCCGCTGCTTCGGCCACATCAGCTCGATCAGCAGCGTGTACCAGGCCTCCAGCCCCTTGCGCAGCCAGCTGCGGCCCTGCCACAGGAACAGGTTCTTGGCCACCTGCTGGCTGATCGTGCTGCCGCCGCGCACGCGCTTGCCGCGCGCGTTGTGGTCGATCGCCTTCTCGATCGCCTTGAAGTCGAAACCCGAGTGGACCGCGAAGCTCTGGTCCTCGGCGGCGATCACCGCCAGCGGCAGGTATGGGGAGATCTGCTCCAGGTCGCGCCAGTCGTGGGCCACGCGGAAACCCCGGTCGCCCTCCCGCCAGGCCTCGCCCTGCCGCGCCAGCATGAACGCCGTGGTGGGCGGATCGACGAAGCGCAGCACCGCCACCTGCAGCGCCGTGCCCGCCACGAACAGCAGGGGCAGCCACAGC
>CAZBDE010000301.1:0-3319 GCA_964490415.1 uncultured Pseudoxanthomonas sp.
AGCCCGCATGAGGGCGACCCGACGCCACCCGACCACCGCCGCATTCAACGCGGCCGACTCGCAAGAGCGAGCCCGCCCGGTTATTGACAAAGTAAATACACAGACACAGACTTGGTCCCGATGACCGATGTCACGTACGTGCGAAGCGGCACATCGTTCGTCTGGGGCGAGGGCAAGGATGCCGCCAATCAGCACCGCCACGGAATCTCATTCCGGACAGCGGTGGAGGCGTTTTTCGATCCTTTTGCGCGCGTGGTGGACGACAGGCGACTGTCTGCCGTCGTGCACATGGAAATGGACGGCGACGCCTACCGCATCATCTCCGCCTGGCCGGCTACCACAGCAGAGCGCGCCTACTATGATTCCTGACACCCTCAAGCAACGCCTTAAAAAGGACCGCGAGATGACCACGATCACCGTGCGCATGCCGGTGGACGTGGTGGAGTCGATGAAGACGATCGCGCCGCTGAAGGGGATGAGCGGCTACCAGGCCCTGCTCAAGGCCTATGTCAGCGCCGGCCTGCGCCAGGACGAGGCCGAGTTCCTGTTCGGTGCGACGCAGCGCATGGCCGAGGCCCTGCGCAAGCGCGGCGTGGATCCACGCCTGATCGAGGAAGCCGAGCGCGAGGCCCGCGTGGCGTGAGCCGATGGGGCCCGGCCGCATGAGCGACTTCATCATCGGTCTCACCGGCGGCGTGGCCTCGGGCAAGAGCGAGGTCACCCGGCGCTTCGAGGCGCTGGGCGTGCACGTGGCCGATGCGGACGTGGCGGCGCGGGCGGTGGTCGAGCCGGGGCAGCCGGCACTGGCGGCCATCGCCGGGCGTTTCGGCGGCGGGATCCTGCTGGCGGATGGCAGCCTGGACCGGCGGCGGCTGCGTGAACTGGTCTTCGCCGATGCGCAGGCCCGGCGCGAGCTGGAGGCGATCACCCATCCGGCGATCCGGGTGCTGTTGCAGGCGCAGTGTGCGGCCGCGCCGGGGCCGTATGCGATCGCCGCGATTCCGCTGCTGGCCGAGGCCGGCGGGCGCGCGGGCTATCCGTGGCTGGACCGGATCCTGGTGGTGGATGCGCCGGTGGAACTGCAGCTGGCGCGGCTGATGCGGCGCGACGGCGTGGACGAGGCGCTGGCGCGGCGGATGATCGATGCGCAGGTGGCGCGCGAGGTGCGGCTGGGGATGGCGGACGATGTGATCGTCAATGACGGGCATCCGGAGCATCTGGATGCGCGGGTGGGGGAGCTGGATGGGCGGTATCGGGGGATGGCTCCCTAAAAGGGGCCAGAGGGAATTACCGTTTGAAGCGGTAATTCCCTCTGGCCCCTTTTAGGGAGCCCTTTTAGGGAGCCAACGGCGGTGATCGGGCGGCGTCGGGTCGCCCTCATGCGGGCTCCTACAACGGTGCCTTGGACGTTGCGTCAGGCGGGCCAGAGGCTGCGGATTGCGGCGATGCCCTGGGCACCATGGCCGCGGGCGGTCGGCAGGTCGTCCTCGGTCAAGCCGCCGATGGCATAGATCGGGATGGCGACCTGTTCGCGCAGCGCAATGAAGCCGTCCCAGCCCAGGGTTGCGGCGCCCGGGTGCGTCGCCGTCTCCCGCACCGGGCCGAGCACGGCGAAATCGCAGCCCAGGGCCTGGGCCTGGCGCAGGTCGTCCAGGTCGTGGCAGGAGGCGCCCACCGGCTGGCCGGCCGGGAGCGGCCGCTCGTGCAGGCCGGCCAGCTGTTCGCTGCCCAGCTGCACGCCCGTGCCCAGTTCGGCCGCCAGGGCGATGTCGCGGTTGAGCAGCAATCCGGCGCCGGCCTGGCGGCAGTCTTCCGCCACCACGCGGGCCAGGGCGGCGGCCGCGTCGGCGGGAAGACTGCGGGCGCGCAGCTGCACGCGGGCGATGCCGCCTTCCAGTGCACGCTGCAGGGACTGGCGCCAGGCGGTCGCGTCGACACCCGGTTCGGGGGTGACCAGGTAACGGTCGGGCTGGCGCAGCGCGCCGACCACCGGCACGTCGGCCGAGGGCATGGAGTAGCGGGCCAGGCGCTCGGGGGTGACCCAGGTCAGGGCCTGGCCCTCGCGGCCGCGCGGGGTGCCTTTCCAGCGCACGATCGCGCGCACTTCCAGGCGCAGGCGCTTGCCGGGGTATTCCTGCGGCACTTCGATCAGGGCGTCGCCGACTTCGACGTCGATGCCGAGCTCTTCCTGCAGTTCGCGGATCAGGGCCGCTTCGGAAGTCTCGCCCGGCTCGCGCTTGCCGCCGGGGAATTCCCACAGGCCGGACAGGTCGCTGTCCTCGCCGCGCCGGGCCAGCAGCACGCGGCCGCGCACGTCGGTGATGACGCCGGCGACGACGTGGATGGAACGCAGGGGGGACTCCATGGGGGGAGATTAACCGGCGCGGGACAAAAAGGGGACGGAGGCAATTAGAAAAAAGGGGACGGAGGCAATTAAGCGCACGCGCTTAATTGCCTCCGTCCCCTTTTTTCTAATTGCCTCCGTCCCCTTTTTCCTCGCCTCAGCTCAACTGCCCATGGCAGTGCTTGTACTTCTTCCCGCTCCCGCACGGGCACGCATCGTTGCGCCCGACCTTGGGCGCCTCGCGCACCACCGTGCCGGCGGAGGCGGCGCCCATCACGCTGGCATGGCGCTCGCGCTCGATCGCGGCCACTTCGTCCTCGGTGTCGTAGCCCTGAGCGGTGGCGTGCTGGAACTGGGCCTGGCGCAGCTTCGCCTCGGCCTGGGCGCGCTCCTGAGCCTCCAGTTCGGCCACTTCCTCTTCGCTGCGGATGCGCACGCGCGCCAGCAGGGTCACGACCTGGCGCTTGACGTTGTCCAGCATCTCCGAGAACAGCTCGAAGGCTTCCTTCTTGTATTCCTGCTTGGGCTGCTTCTGCGCGTAGCCGCGCAGGTGGATGCCCTGGCGCAGGTAGTCCATGCGCGCCAGGTGCTCCTTCCAGCCCTGGTCGAGCACGTTGAGCATGATGTGCTTCTCCAGCGCGCGCGCGGTCTCCGGGCCGAGCTGGCCTTCCTTGAACGCGAACATCGCCTCCACCGCGCCCTGCACGTGCCGCTCGATCGCCTCGGCGTCCAGCTCCTCGGCGGTCTTCGTCAGCCCCTGCAGGTCCAGGTCCAGGCCCAGTTCGCCCTGCAGCGCGGCCTCCAGGCCCGGCAGGTCCCATTGTTCGTCCACCGACTCCGGCGGCACGAAGCGGACGACCAGTTCGTTGATCACGTCGCCACGGATGCCGTCGACGTTGTCCTTCACCGAATCGGCGTCCAGCAGTTCGTCGCGCTGGGCGTAGATCACCTTGCGCTGGTCGTTGTTGACGTCGT
>CAZBDE010000302.1:0-3302 GCA_964490415.1 uncultured Pseudoxanthomonas sp.
ACTACGCGCCGAAGAACTTCAACATCTGGTACATCTTCGGCGTGCTGTCGATGGTGGTGCTGGTCAACCAGATCGTCACCGGCATCTTCCTGACGATGCACTACAAGCCGAGCGCGGCGGAAGCCTTCGCCTCGGTCGAGTACATCATGCGCGACGTGGAGTGGGGCTGGCTGATCCGCTACATGCACAGCACCGGCGCGTCGATCTTCTTCATCGTCGTCTACCTGCACATGTTCCGCGGCCTGATGTACGGCTCGTACCAGAAGCCGCGCGAGCTGGTCTGGATCCTGGGCATGCTGATCTACCTGGTGCTGATGGCGGAGGCCTTCATGGGCTACGTGCTGCCGTGGGGCCAGATGTCGTTCTGGGGCGCCAAGGTGATCATCTCGCTGTTCGGCGCGGTGCCGGTGATCGGCCAGGGCCTGACCGAGTGGATCATGGGCGACTACCTGCCGTCCGACGCCACCCTGGGCCGGTTCTTCGCCCTGCACGTGATCGCCCTGCCGCTGGTCCTGCTGCTGCTGGTGGTGCTGCACCTGGGCGCGCTGCACGAGGTCGGCTCGAACAACCCCGACGGCGTGGAGATCAAGAAGGGTCCGAAGGGCAACCGCTGGTCGCCGACCGCGCCGGCCGACGGCATCCCGTTCCACCCGTACTACACCGTGAAGGACACGTTCTACGTGTTCGCGATGCTGATCATCGCCTCGTTCATCATCTTCTTCGCCCCGGCGTTCGGCGGCTGGTTCCTCGAGCACGACAACTTCACCGAGGCCAACCGCCTGGTGACGCCCGAGCACATCAAGCCGGTGTGGTACTACACCCCGTTCTACGCGATGTTGCGCGTGATCCCGCACAAGCTCAGCGGCGTGCTGGTGATGTTCGGCGCGATCGTGGTCCTGTTCTTCCTGCCGTGGCTGGACCGGGCCAGGGTCAAGTCCTACCGCTACCGCGGCAAGCTGTCGTGGGCGCTGCTGCTGGGCTTCGCCCTCAGCTTCGTCTGGCTGGGCAAGATCGGCGCCGGTCCCGGCACCGACCCGGTGGAAACGATCATCGGCCGCTTCCTGACCGCCTACTACTTCCTTTTCTTCCTGACCATGCCGCTGTGGACCAGGTGGGACAAGACCAAGCCGGTGCCGGAACGGGTGACGACGCATGACTAAGAAGTGGATCGCCCTGCTGGCCACCGCCGCCACCGGGCTGCTGTTCTCCGTCGCCGCCCTGGCCGCCGCCGGCGGCCCGGTGCAGCAGGCCGGCAACGACCTGTCCGACCAGGCCTCGCTGCAGCGCGGCGCGCAGCTGTACATGAACTACTGCTCCGGCTGCCACTCGCTGAAGTTCCTGCGCTACTCGCGCATGGCCGAGGACCTGGGCCTGACCGAGGAAGAGGTGATGTCCAGCCTCAACTTCACCGGCGCCAAGTTCGGCGAGCAGATCCAGGTGACCATGCGCAATGCCGACGGCACCGAGTGGTTCGGCAAGATGCCGCCGGACCTGAGCCTGATCTCGCGGGTGCGCGGCAGCAACTGGATCTACACCTACCTCAAGTCGTTCTACCTGGACGAGTCGCGGCCGCTGGGCTGGAACAACCAGCTGTTCCCGAACGTGTCCATGCCCAACCCGCTGTGGGAGCTGCAGGGCCTGCAGCACGCCGAGTTCGGCGAGCCCGACGCGGCCGGCAGCCGCCATCCCGAGCGGCTGATGGTCACCTCGGCAGGGCGCCAGTCGGCGGCCGACTTCGACCAGTCCGTGCGCGACATCACCAATTTCCTCGAGTACGCCGGCGAGCCGGCCGCGCTGAAGCGGCAGGCGCTGGGCGTGTGGGTGATCCTGTTCCTGGTGGCGCTGACCTTCCTGGCCTACCTGCTCAAGCAGGAATACTGGTCGGACGTGCACTGAGCCCGGGGTGCCCCCCGGGGGGGGGCGTGCCTGCGGCAAGCCAGGGCCGGGTATTCCCGGCCTTGCGCTTTTCCGGCGCGTCCCGGCACACTCGGGGGAATGTGACGACTGCCGGCGAGGGGCCTGGCAGCGTCGGTACGGCCGGCGGATTCCGGCCGTCTCGGAGGCCTAGATGGCGGCGAGCGTGCGCATGCGCAATACCCTGACGTTGTTCTCCTCGGTCGATGACGTGCTGTGTCATCGCGTGCGCCTGGTCCTGGCGGCCAAGGGCGTCACCTACGACCTGGTCCCGGTGGACGCGCAGAACCCGCCCGAGGACCTGATCCACCTCAACCCGTACCACTCGGTGCCGACCCTGGTCGAGCGCGAGCTGGTGCTGTACGCGGCCTCGGTGGTCAGCGAGTACCTGGACGAGCGCTACCCGCACCCGCCGCTGATGCCGGTGGACCCGCTGTCGCGCGCGCGCCTGCGCCTGGCGATGCTGCGCATCGAGCACGACTGGGTGCCGCAGGTGCAGGCGATCCAGCTGGGCAACCGGCAGCAGGCCGAGGCCGGCCGCAAGCGGCTGAAGGAACTGCTGACCGAATCGCTGCCGCTGTTCCGCGCCAGCAAGTTCTTCCTCAATCCCGAGATGAGCCTGGCCGACTGCGCGATGGCGCCGATCATCTGGCGCCTGCACGCGCTGGACGTGCCGCTGCCCAAGGACGGCAAGGCGATCGAGGACTACGGCAACCGGATCTTCCGCAACCCCGGCTTCCTGCGCAGCCTCACCGACCAGGAAAGAAAGCTGCGCGAGATGCCGGCCTGACAAAAAGGGGGACGGGGACAATTAAGCTGCGTTCAATTGTCCCCGTCCTCCTTTTTGACCGCCCGCCGCGCCGGCGTAGACTGCCCGAATGAGCGATGAAGCACCGCGCATGACCAGCTACCGCCCGTACCTGCTGCGGGCGCTGACCGAGTGGATCAACGACAACGGCATGACCCCGCACATCCTGGTGGACGCGGGCATGCCGGGCGTGCGCGTGCCGCCGGGTGCGGTGCGCGAGGGCAAGGTGGTGCTGAACATCGCCGACCGCGCCGTGGTCGGGCTGCACATGGACAACGAGTGGATCGGCTTCACCGCGCGCTTCGGTGGGGTCAGCCAGTCGGTCAACGTGCCGGTCCGCGCGGTGCTGGCGGTGTACGCGCGCGAGACCGGCCAGGGCATGGTCCTGCCCGAGGAGGCCGGCGCCCCGCATCCATCCGAGGGGGACCACCGCACGCACGGCATCGACGCCGCCGACGGCCCCGAGACGCCGCCCGATGGCCCCGCCGACCCGGCACCCGGCAAGCGCCCGCACCTGCGCGTCGTCAAATAGCACGCGCCTAAAACCGGGGTCTAAAACCGGGGTCAGAGTGCACTTTCC
>CAZBDE010000303.1:0-3284 GCA_964490415.1 uncultured Pseudoxanthomonas sp.
GGTTGTCCAGCGAGAACACCACGTAGCCGCGCTGGGCCAGGTACTGGTTGAACAGCGCGTTGCCGGACGTCGGCCAGGCGCGGGTCACCGTTTGCGAGGCCGGGCCGCCGTAGACGAACACCACCACCGGGTAACGCTGTGCCGGATCGAAGCCTTCGGGCTTGATCAGGCTGTAGTGCAGCGGCGTGCGGCCATCGGCCGCGGTGAGCGTGCCGAACTCGAGCGGAAGCTGCGCGTTGCGGAACTGCGCGTACGGATGCTGCGGGTCGTCCAGGTCGTTGCGCAGCAGCGTGGCCAGCCTGGCGCCGTCGTTGCGGAACAGCTCGATCTGCGGCGGCGTGCCCGGCGCGGACCAGTTGTCGACGTAGACGCTGGCATTGCGGGCGAAGCTGGCCGCGTGCATGCCCGGCGCCTGCGACAGCTTCTCCACCGCGCCGCCGGCCAGCGGCGCACGGTATACGTGTTTCTCCAGCGGCGAATCCTTGCTGCCGGTGAACCACACCCAGCCGGCTTTCGCGTCCAGGCCCACGACCTCGTCCACGGTCCACTCGCCGCTGGTCAGCGGCACCAGCGTGGCGCCGTCCTCCGAGGCCAGGTACAGGTGCTGGAAACCGCTGCGCTCGGACGACCACAGGAAGCGGCCGTCGGGCAGGAAGCGCAGGCTGTTGTGCAGCGGCACCCAGGTCTGGGCGGTCTCGGTGGTCAGCACGCGCTGTGCACCGGTGGTCAGGGTCGTTTCAACCAGCTCGAGCTTTTGCTGGTCGCGCGACTGGCGCTGGAACGTCAGCCGCTGCGGGTCGCGCCAGTCGACACGGGCGAGGTAGATGTCCTGCTCGGCACCCAGGTCGATCCACTGCGGCTTCGCGCCTGTCTTCGGCGCGATCACGCCCAGCCGCACGAGCACGTTGCGGTCGCCGGCGGCCGGGTAGCGCTGTTCGACCACGTCGGTGCGGTCGGCGTAGACCTCGTAGCGCTTCTGCACCGGCACCGGCGATTCGTCGATCCGGGCGAAGGCGATGGCGCTGTCGTCCGGCGCCCACCAGTAGCCGGTGTGGCGGTCCATTTCCTCGTCGGCGACGAATTCGGCCACGCCGTTGCCGATGGTGTCGCTGCCGTCGACGGTGAGCTGGATCTCCTCGCCGCTGGCCAGGTCGATCGTCCACAGGTTGCGGCCGCGGATAAAGCTGGCATGGCCGCCGCGCGGTGAGATCCGCGGATCGGTGGCGAAGCCGCCACCCCTGGTGAGCCTGCGCACGGCGGCCGCGCCGGTCTTGCCCAGGTCGTAGAAATAGAGTTCGCCGCCGAGCGGGAACAACAACGCTTTGCCGTCCGGCGCCCACTGGTAGTCGACGATGCCCGAGTACGCGGCGATGCGCTGGCGTTCGCGCCGGGCCTTTTCCTCGTCGCTGAGGGTCTCGGTGCCTGGCAGGACCACGCTGGAATCGACCAGCAGGCGGGTCTGGCCGCTGGCGATGTCGTACTCCCACAGGTCCAGGCGGTTGCGATCGCTGTCCTTGCCGCGCAGGAAGGTGACGCGTGCGCCGTCCGGGGAAACCTGCGGTTTCATCAGGGTCGGACCGGACAGCGGCGCCGGGCCGGTGATCGCTTCCAGGGTCAGTTTCGCGGCGTGGAGCGGGGCGGTGGCGAGCATCGTCATCAGCAGGACGGGGAGGGCAAGGCGCATGCAGCGTTCCGGTCGGCGGGACTCATCGGACCCGCATTGTAGAAGGTGCGGCTCCGGCAGCTGGCCGGACAGGGTGGGACCGGATCCGGAGCTATGGCTCCCCGCCGCTGGCCCGCGACTGTCCCGCGGGTTGTCCTGCCCTTGTCCTGCTGCATGACAGCGTTGTCGGAATAACCGAAGCGGCTTGCGGGGACAATTCCTCGAAATACACTCAAGTTCTGCCAAGTTCAATCAATTTCGCCAAAGTCGAATTTCTTTCAAAAATGGACAGGTTGTGCCTCCAGACGAGTGGCTCGATCGCTACAGCCTGTGGATAACTTTATCTGGCCTGCTCTTAACAAGAAGTGTTAATTTCACATATGAAACATTGGTTTGAATTCAAAATCAAATAGTTAGCGCTAACAAAAGCAACTGCCAGCCAATATCCCGCTGAGGTTTTTGCGCATGACAGCGCTGTTAATTGCTGCCTTGCAGCATCAAATAACGGGCTTTTTTGCCCTTTTCGGGCCTCCAGGCGGGTGTCGGCACACCTCTGTTTGACAACGCTGTCAAGCACTCCTCTAATCCGCCCGTCGACGCTGTCCTGGGGCAGCGTTTGGCCATAACTCAAATCGATTCGTGTGATTCCGGGAGGGAAAATCCATGAAGCACGTGCAAGCCTTGCCAAAGAAGCGGCTGCTCGCGTCGGCGCTGTTGCTGGCGCTGACACCGGCCATCCAGGCCGCCGCGCAGGAGCCGCCGGCGGCGGCCAGCCAGACCGCCAACCCCAACGCCGATGCGGACCCCACCGACCTCGACACGGTGGTGGTGACCGGCATCCGCGCCAGCCTCACCTCGTCGATGAACCTCAAGCGCGACTCGCAGGGCATCGTCGACGGCATCGTCGCCGAGGACATCGGCAAGTTCCCCGACACCAACCTGGCCGAGGCGCTGCAGCGCATCTCCGGCGTGTCGATCGATCGCACGTCCAGCGGCGAGGGCTCCAAGGTCACCGTCCGCGGCGTCGGCCCGGACTTCAACCTGGTCCTGCTCAACGGCCGCCAGATGCCGGCCTCCAACCTGGGCCCGGGCGGCGGCGGCACCTCGAATTCGCGCTCCTTCGACTTCGCCAACATCGCCGCCGAGGCGATCTCCGCGATCGAGGTGCACAAGACCGGCCGCGCCGAGCTGCCCACCGGCGGCATCGGCGCCACCCTCAATGTAAAGACTGCCCGTCCGCTGGAGATCGGCGAGCCGCTGGCCAGCATCGGCTTCAAGGCGGTGCACGACACTTCGGCGCGCAACCTGCCGGAGAGCTTCCCAGGTGCCATCGTCACGCCCGAACTGTCCGGCATCTTCAGCCAGACCTATGCCGACGGCAAGTTCGGCATCATGCTCAGCGGCAGCTACCAGGAGCGCGAGTCCGGCTACAGCCAGGCCAGCGTGGCCGACGGCTGGATCACTTTCCCCGGCGACTCCAACAGCTGGAACGCGCTGCCGCTGCCGGGCGAGGGCTACGCCGACCGCATCACCAACCGCCCGGGCCTGGACGACGTCTATGCACGTCCGCAGAACACCGGCTACAGCGTCAACGGCGTGCAGCGCCAGCGCACCAACGGCC
>CAZBDE010000304.1:0-3281 GCA_964490415.1 uncultured Pseudoxanthomonas sp.
GCTGCTGCCCGCCGCAACGTCGAAGCGTCGCAGCAGGCAAAGGAGCCGGTGACGTCCGACCCCAGACAGCGAAAAGCCCCGGTGAACCCACCGAGGCTTAGCGCCGACCGGGTACTCCCAGTCCACTTGGGGGGAGTTTATGAGACCCCCTTCGGGGGAGGCAAGGATGCGTATCTCATTCGATCGAGAGACAGCCCCGACCTCATCACCCGTCCACCGTCTCCGCCACCCGCCGCTGCGCCTGGCACAGGCGGCAGGCGTGGATGCGCGCCATCAGGGCATCGAAGGGTTCGCTCACGGCCGCGACTTCACTTCGTTGCGCAGCACTTCTTGTACTTCTTCCCACTCCCGCAGGGGCACGGGTCGTTGCGACCGGGTTCGGCGTCGCGGCGGATCGGGGTGCGCGGGGTCAGGGCGTGCACGCGGTGGTGGTTGAGGTCGGCCAGCATCGAGGGCAGGTCGACGACGATCGCCAGGCGCTCGCGGTAACCGACGGGCGTACCCGGCGCGCCCGGGTCGTCGGGGTTGATCGCCTCGCCGCTGGCCAGGCGGTCGAGCTGGTCGAAGATCTCCTCGATCCAGTCGTTCTCGTCCAGCCACTGGTCCCATTCCTGCTCGCGCAGCATCACCGCGGTGAAGAAACCCAGCGCCCAGTCCTGGCCGACGTCCAGTTCGTCCTCGCGCAGGGCGTCCTCGCCGGTCAGTTCCGGGTCTTCGGGCAGCCACAGCAGCGGAGCCAGGTGGTCGGGCAGGGTGTCGCCGTCCTGGCGCGCGCGTGCGGCGCACATGTTCCAGTGGCCCATCAGCAGCTGCTGGACCTGGAGGGCTTCCTCCGTGCTGTTCCAGCGCGGCGGCTGGCCGCCCCAGACCACGGGCTCCCATTCGCTGGGCGGCACCAGGGAGGGAGCCACCACCAGGGCCGAGAGGAATCCATCCAGCGCTTCCAGGTTGAAGCCCTTGAACGGCACTGCACGCTGATCGAGCAGTCCGGACAGGCGCTCGATCTGGTCATCGTCGAGGTGGGACGGGGGCGTGGCGGAAATGGACATGGCGTTTGGCGTTGACGGAGCTGCGCATGATAGTCCGTGGCGTCGCCGGGAAGCCGAGGGATGCCAAGCCTGTCCCCGCGTGGATCAGGTCAGCTGGGGTGACGTAATGGGTGATTCGCTTTCGGAACAACGAGTTGGAATCGTCGGGCCGGCCTGACGGCGCGGCGTTCCGTGGGGGCTGGGTGGATAATCCGGGAATCGACCGCGGATAATCCGGGAATCGCTCTACGGCACGCCCATGAATCTTCCCGGCTATCCCCCGCACCCCAGGCGCTTCGAGGTCCGTCCCGGCATCTCGATGTCGTACCTGGACGAAGGTCCGCGCGACGGCGAGGTCGTGGTCATGCTGCACGGCAATCCGTCGTGGAGCTACTACTGGCGCACGCTGGTGGCGGGGCTGTCGGACCCGGCTTTCGGCAAGCAATACCGCTGCATCGTGCCCGACCACGTCGGCATGGGCCTTTCGGACAAGCCCGACGACTACCGGGCCTCGGTGCCGCGCTACGACTACACCCTGCAGTCGCGGGTGGACGATCTGGAGGCGCTGCTGCGCCATGCCGGCGTCGACGACTCCACGCCGGTGACCCTGGCCGTGCACGACTGGGGCGGGATGATCGGCTTCGGCTGGGCGCTGGAGCACGCCGCGCAGGTCAAGCGGCTGGTGATCCTCAACACCGCCGCGTTCCCGATGCCGGCCGACAAGGCGATGCCGTGGCAGATCGCGCTGGGCCGCGACTACTTCGTCGGCGAGGTGGTGATCCGCGCGTTCAACGCGTTCTCCGCCGGCGCCTCGTACCAGGGCGTGGAGCGGAAGATGCCGGCCGAGGTGCGCCGCGCCTACGTGGCGCCGTACGACTCATGGAAGAACCGCATCTCGACGATCCGCTTCATGCAGGACATCCCGCTCTCGCCGAAGGACGCGGCGTGGCCGCTGCTGGAGGCGGCCGGCAAGGCGCTGCCGTCGTTCGCAGACCGCCCGGCCTTCATCGGCTGGGGGCTGAAGGACTTCGTGTTCGACCGGCACTTCCTCGACGGCTTCCGCGCCGCATTGCCGCAGGCCGAGGTGCATGCATTCGAGGACGCCGGCCATTACGTGCTGGAAGACAGGCACGAAGTCCTCGTGCCCGCGATCCGCACCTTCCTCGACACCCATCCCCTGTAGGGGCCCAGCTTGCTGGCGACACGGGCGTCGGGTCGCGGGGGCGTCGCCTGGGCCGACGGCGTCGGGTCGCGGTCATGCCCGCTCCTACAGGGGAGCGCACCCGGGGCCGCGTTTCCGGAGCCACGGACCCATCGGCGATAATCCGGCGATGAGCGAACCGTGCAACATCGCCGCCGCCCTGCCGCGGCTGGCCGCCGAACGCCCCGGACAGCCGGCGATCCGCTGCCCCGGCCGCCGCGGTGCCGGCAACGGGCCGGCCGCCTACGACGTGGTCCTGGACTACCGCGCGCTGGACGCGCGCAGCGACGCGATCGCCGCCGGCCTGGCCCGGCATGGGATCGGTCGTGGGGTGCGGACGGTGGTGATGGTGCGGCCCTCGCCGGAGTTCTTCCTGCTGATGTTCGCCCTGTTCAAGGCGGGCGCGGTGCCGGTGCTGGTCGACCCGGGCATCGACCGGCGCGCGCTGAAGCAATGCCTGGACGAGGCGCAGGCCGAGGCCTTCATCGGCATCCCGCTGGCGCACGTGGCGCGGCGGCTGCTGGGCTGGGCGAAGTCGGCGAAGCGGGCGGTCACGGTGGGCGCGCGCTGGGGCTGGGGCGGCACCACGCTGGCCAGGGTCGAGCGCGACGGCGCCGGGCACGGGCCGCAGCTGGCCGACACCGCGCCGGACGAGGTCGCTGCGATCCTGTTCACCAGCGGCTCGACCGGCGTGCCCAAGGGCGTGGTCTACCGCCACCGCCACTTCGTCGCCCAGATCGCGATGATGCGCGAGGCCTTCGGCATCGAGCCGGGTGGCGTGGACCTGCCGACCTTCCCGCCGTTCGCGCTGTTCGATCCGGCGCTGGGGCTGACCTCGGTGATTCCGGAGATGGACCCCACCCGGCCGGCGCGGGCCGATCCCGGCCGCCTGCACGATGCGATCCGCCGCTTCGGTGCGACCCAGCTGTTCGGCTCGCCGGCGCTGATGCGGGTGCTGGCCGATTACGGCCGACCGTTGCCGACCCTGCGTCGGGTCACCTCGGCCGGCGCGCCGGTACCGCCGGAAGTGGTGGAGAAGATCCGCACCCTGC
>CAZBDE010000305.1:0-3261 GCA_964490415.1 uncultured Pseudoxanthomonas sp.
GCCGCCTGCTGCCGCAGTTCGGCGGCACGGTGCTGCAGATGCTGGCGGCCGGCGCGCTGCTGGTCGGCTTCTTCGATCATGGCGGCGCCGACCTGCAGCCCGTGCTCAACCCGACCGCGATGGGCGCGCTGCTGATCGCGCTGGCCGGCTTCGCCAGCGCCTGGGCGCTGCGCGCGCATGCGCAGGGCGGCAGCGCGCTGCTGTTCTACCTGTGGGCGCTGGCCTGGTGGACCGGCAATGGCGTGCACGAGATCGACCGCTTCGTCGCCGGCGATCCACGGCCGGACGCGCTGCTCGCCTTCGCCGCGGTCACCGGCTGGATCGCGGCGGAAGTGAATCGCGTACGCCCGGCGCGCGCGCTGGCCTGGACCGTGTTCGCCGCGTTCGTCGCGGCGCTGCCACTGCTGGCGTGGCAGGACGCGGTGCACGCGCATCCGTCCGGTGGCGGCTGGGGCGCGGCGGCGTGGCTGCTGTTCGCGACGCTGGGCCTGCGCAGCCTGTGGTGCCTGCGCGACCACGACGGCGCGGCCGACCTGGCGCAGTTCGCATGGTGGCTGCTGTGGCCGCTGCTGCTGTCGCTGGAAGGCGGGTGGATCGCCGGGCGGGCCGGCCTGGCCCAGGGCTGGCACCAGGCGCTGCTGGCGCTGCCCTGGCTGGCGCTGGCCGCGCTGGCGCTGTGGCGCTGGGCATGGCTGGCGTTCCCGCGCGATGCGGGGGCGAGCGGCGGCTTGCGCGTGCCGCTGCTGGGCGTGGCCTTCGCCGTGATCGCCGCCGGCTGGCTGCTGGCGCTGGCCCGGCCGCTGTCGCCGGCGCCGCTGCCATGGCTGCCGCTGCTCAATCCGGGTGAACTGGCGCAGCTGGTCGCGCTGGGACTGGGCGCGGCCTGGCTGTGGTCCGAGGGCACGCCGTCGCTGTCGCGCCTGCGCACGGTGATGCTGGCGCTGGGGGGCTTCCTGCTGCTGAGCGCGACCACGCTGCGCAGCGTCCACCACTGGGGCGGTGTGGCCTGGAACGCGGACCTGCTCTCCACCGGCCTGGCCCAGACCAGCCTGACCGTGGTCTGGAGCGTGGCGGGCGTGATCGGCTGGATCGTCGGTTCGCGCCGCGGCCAGCGCGGCCTGTGGCTGGCCGGCGCGGTGCTGATGGGCGTGGTCCTGGCCAAGCTGCTGCTGGTCGACCGCCAGCACCTGGGCGGCATGCTCGGCATCGTTTCGTTCATCGCCTACGGTGTGCTGTGCACGATCGTCGGCTACCTGGCGCCAGCGCCGCCGCGCGCCGGCCATGTTCCGCAGGAGGAGTCGCGCGCATGAGCAAGGCTGGCAGGGAAGTCGCGGCGATGGCGAAGGCCTGCGCGGCGGCGGGCATGGTGTTCGCGGCGCTCGCGCTGCTGCTGCCGCTGCTGGCGGTCGCCGGCACGCGCGAGGACTATGCGCGGCAGTGGCCGCTCAGCCTCGGCCAGGAGGAAAGCGGCGCCTACCGCGTGGTCGTGGACGAAGCGGTGTACCGCAGCGCCAGCCAGCCGGCGCTGGGCGACATCGACGTGTTCAACCACGAAGGCCAGCCGCTGCCGGCGGCGCTGCTGTCGCCGGCGCAGCCGCTGGCGCAGGCGCCGCGCACGCTGGGAATGCCCTGGTTCCCGCTGCCGGCGTTGGACCCGGCCGCCGGCGGCGGCGACCTGCGCCTGGTCGCCGAGCGCGACGCGGATGGCGGCATCGTGCGCATCGAGGCCGGGACCGAGTCGAGCGCACGCGCGGCCAATGCGCCGGGGCAGTGGCTGGTCGACGCCAGCCGCCTGCGCGAACCGGTGCGCGCGCTGCGCCTGGAGTGGGAGCGGCCGCGGCAGTCGCTGCAGGCGCGCTACCGCGTGGAGGGCAGCAACGACCTGCGCCAGTGGCGCACGCTCAACGAAGGCACCACCCTGCTGGACCTGGAGCGCGGCGGCGAGCGCCTGCACCAGGGCCGGATCGAACTCGACGGCCAGGCCCGCTACCTGCGCCTGCTGCCGGTGCGCAGCGGCCCGGTACCGGTGCTCACCGGCGTCACCGCCGAACTGGCGCCGCCGCCGCCGGAGGCGCGCTGGGAATGGGTGGAGATCGAGGGCGAGCGCCGCCGCGACGCAGGCCGAGACACGTTCGAATTCGTCCTGCCCGGGCGCTTCCCGGTCGAGCGCGCCGATGTGCGCCTGCCCGGCAACAGCGCGGTGGAATGGACCCTGCACAGCCGCGAGCGCAGCGACGCGGCGTGGCTGTGGCGGGCCGGCCCGTGGATGGCCTTCCAGGTCGGCGGTGCCGGCGGCGCCAACCAGTCCGAGCCGAAGCCGCTGGCCACGCCGGTGCGCGACCGCCAGTGGCGCCTGACCGCCGGCAGCCCGGTCGGCGAGGTGGTGCCGGTGCTGCGGCTGGGCTACCGGCCTGAGGTGGTGGTGTTCCTGGCCCAGGGCACGCCGCCGTTCGCGCTGGCTGCGGGCAGCGCCAACGCGCAGCGTGCCGAGGCGCCGATCCCGGCGCTGCTCGATGCGCTGCGCCGCCAGCGTGGCGCGGGCTGGCAGCCCGCGCCGGCCTACCTGGCCGCGGCGCCCGAGGAACTGGCCGGCGACCGCGCGCTGCAGGCGCAGCGCCACGTCGACTGGAAATCGCTGCTGCTGTGGGGCCTGCTGATCGGCGGCGCGCTGCTGGTCGCCGCGCTGGGCCTGAGCCTGCTGCGGCAGCGGCCGCCGCGCGACTGACGCGCGGCCTGCGTGGGGTTTGCCGTGGCCACGCGCGGACGGGACAATGCCGGGAGTCCTTCCCCACACGAACGATGAGAGCCCCACGATGACGATCCTGCGGATGACCGACCTCGACCTCGCCGGCAAGCGCGTGCTGATCCGGCAGGACCTGAACGTGCCGATCGACGACGGGAGGATCACTTCCGAACAGCGCATCACCGCCTCGGTGCCCACGCTCAGGCTCGCCCTGGAGCAGGGCGCGGCGGTGATGGTCACCTCGCACCTGGGCCGGCCGAAGGAAGGCGTGTGGAGCGAGGCCGATTCGCTGGCGCCGGTGGCCGCGCGCCTGTCGCAGCTGCTGGGCGTGGACGTGCCGCTGGTCAAGGACTGGGTCGATGGCGTCGAGGTGCAGCCCGGCCGGATCGTGCTGCTGGAAAACTGCCGCATGAACGCCGGCGAGGGCAAGGACGACGAAGCGCTGTCCAGGAAGTACGCCGCGCTGTGCGACGTGTTCGTGATGGACGCGTTCGGCACCGCGCACCGCGCCCAGGCCT
>CAZBDE010000306.1:0-3252 GCA_964490415.1 uncultured Pseudoxanthomonas sp.
CAGCCGGGTGATCGTCTCGGCCATGGTCACCTCGGCCGGGCAGGGCGCGCCGAAGGACAGGCCGTTGCCGATCGCCTGCGCCACGGCCTCGCGCACGGCCGGATGGTTGTGGCCGACGATCATCGGCCCCCAGGAACCGACGTAGTCGATGTAGCGGTTGCCGTCGACGTCGTACAGGTACGGCCCGTCGGCGCGCTGGACGAAGAACGGCTCGCCGCCCACCGACTTGAACGCGCGCACCGGCGAGTTGACCCCGCCCGGCAGCAGCTGCTGCGCGCGGGAGAACAGTTCGTGTGAGCGGTCGTGGTTCATCGGGGGATCCTGCCTGGCGGAAACGCCCATTGTAGAAGCCCGCCCCGCCGCCCGTTCGCGCCCTTGTAGGAGCTCCCTTCAGGGGCGACCCGAGGGGGCCGGAACGCAGCCGCTGTCAACGCCACCGATCCGGAGGCTTCGCGTCGAACGCGGGCACCTTCCAATGTCCTCGGGTCGCCCCTGAAGGGAGCTCCTACAAAGGGAAGCAGCGCAGGTAGGCGCGGACGGCGGCGATGGGGTCGGGCGCGTCGAAGACGCCGCCGACCACCGCCAGCAGGTCGGCACCGGCCTGGACCAGGGGCGCGGCGTTGGCGGGCGTGATCCCGCCGATGGCCACGCGCGGCACGCCGAGCGCGGCGGCTTCGCGCAGCAGCGCGGGCGTGGCCCGGCGCGTGGTGGCCTTGGTCGAGGTCGGGAAGAAGGCGCCGAAGGCGACATAGCTGGCGCCGGCGGCGACCGCGCGCCGGGCCAGCGCCAGATCGTCGTAGCAGGACGCGCCGAGGATCGCGCCGGCGCCCAGCCGCGCGCGCGCGGCGGCGAGGTCGCCGTCGTCCTCGCCCAGGTGCGCGCCGGCGGCGCCTATGGCCTGGGCCAGTGCGGCATCGTCGTTGATCAGCAACGGCACGCCGGCGCCGGCGCACAGCGCCTGCAGGGCGACGGCCTGTTCGCGTCGCAGCGCTGGATCGGCGCCCTTGTTGCGGTACTGCAGCCAGATCACGCCTTCGCCCAGCAGCGGCGCCACCCGGGCGAGCAGGCGTCCGGTGTCGGCCTCGTCGGGGGTGACCAGGTACAGGCCGCGCGGTGCGGGCGCGCCGGGGCCTGCCGGTGGCGCGTGATGCGGGACCGGGGCGGCGGACGACGGTACCTGGGGTCGACTCATGGAGGATTTCCTGTGCGGCACTGGCGGTGGGACAATGCGCTCCCGCACCTGCGATGTCCGCATTATCCGATGAACGCCACCGACGCCACTCCCTATCGCAGCTGGATGTGCGTGGTCTGCGGCTTCACCTACCACGAGGCCGACGGCCTGCCCGAGGAAGGCATCGCCCCGGGCACCCGCTGGGAGGACATCCCGGACACCTGGACCTGCCCCGACTGCGGCGTGACCAAGTCCGACTTCGAGATGCTGGAAGTCTAGCCTCCTCTCTTGTAGGAGCTCCCTTCAGGGGCGACCCGAAGGCGCCGGAACGCAGCCGCGGTCAACATCAACGCTCCGGGGGCGCCGTGCGGTAAGCGTCGGTGCCTTCCAACCTCGTCGGGTCGCCCCTGAAGGGAGCTCCTACAATGGCGGCGCGGTTGGCGGCACCTCAGTGCAGCGCGGCGCGGGTGCCGGCCGCGTCGATCAGGCGCTCGCGGATGGCTTCGGCGTCGGTCGCTTCCGGGGCCAGTTCCAGGTAGCGGCCCAGGTCGTGGCGGGCGCCGGACAGGTGGTCGAGTTCCAGGTAGGCCAGGCCGCGGTCGCGCAGCGCTTCGGGCTGTTCGGGGGTCAGTTTCAGTACCCGGTCTGCGCTGCGCGCGGCGCGGTCCCACTCCCGCGTCTCGGCGTACAGGCCGTGCAGGTTGCGCAGCACCCTCACCAGGATCGCGCGGTGCGGGGCGGGGCTCAGGATCTGCGCCAGCACGCCATCGTCCGGGGTTTCGCCCAGGTGCGGCTTGGCGCGCTCGCGCAGTTCCTCCACCGCCAGCGGACGGCCGCCGTTGAACGGGTCCATCACCAGCAGGCCGCCGTCCACCGGCAGGCGCACCAGGAAATGGCCGGGGAAGGACACCCCGTCCAGGGGAATGTCCAGCCTGCGGGCGACTTCCATCTGCACCATCGCCAGCGAGATCGGGTTGCCCAGGCGCCGGTCCAGCACCTGGTTGAGGTAGCTGTTGCGCGGGTCGTAGTACTCGTCGTGGTTGCCGCTGTAACCCAGTTCGTCGAACAGGTGGCGGTTGATCGCGGCCATCTTCAGCGGCTGCGACTCGATCGCGGCGACCTCGCCGCGCAGGTGGTCGGCGTGCGCCTGGACCAGCGCCTCGTAGGGCCGCGGATCGAGGTCGGGATATTCGTCGCGGGCGATCAGCAGGGCCGCCGGCAGCAGCGGCAGGGACGCGTCGTCGAGCGTGGCGAGCGTGGTCCAGTCGGGCAGGTGCGAGTCGATCCCCATGCCGCAAGATTGGGGCCGGAAATCGCGACAATCAAGCCCCTTCACGCCGCATGCCGGGCCGTGGATGGCGCGTCCCGGCCCCGCGTCAGCCGCCGGGCGTGGCGGGGACTCCGGGCCCGAAGCGCAGCTCCGCGCCGTCTTCGAGTTTCAGCCGCGCGGCCTGGCCGGCGTTGAGCTCGAGCACGTAGCGTGCCGGGCGCTTGCTGGGGTAGGGCGGGCAGCGGTCGCCGGCCGAGCATGGCGGCACGTCGCGCTGCTGCGAGACCAGCCGGCGCTCGCTGTCGAAGTAGAGGATGTCCAGCGGGATCCTGGTGTTCTTCATCCAGTAGGCCTGGGGTTCCTGGCGATCGTGGACGAACAGCATGCCGTGGTCGGCGGGCATGGCGTCGCGGAACATCAGGCCGCGCGCGCGCTCGGCATCGTCGTCGGCCACTTCGACCTTGAAACGCTCGCCGCCAAGTTCGACCCAGGGGGTGCGTGCGGAGGCGCAGGCGCTGAGGAGCAGGAGGAGGGGCAGGGCGAGGAGGCGGGACATGGCGCAATCCGGTGGGGCGGCGGTAGAGGCGCACCTTCGGCCATGGCCAGCCGCGCGGTCAAGGGCGGCGCCCTTGTAGGAGCGGCTTCAGCCGCGACCCGAGGACGTCGGAACCTGTGGCGTCGCTCCTGCCGGATGCGTCGGGTCGCGGCTGAAGCCACTCCTACAGGGGGAGGCTGCCCTGGGGAGCGGTGGCGGCGGCTTCGCGCACCCGCGAGAACTCCAGCAGTTCCTCCAGCCGCGCCCCCTTCTCCC
>CAZBDE010000307.1:0-3237 GCA_964490415.1 uncultured Pseudoxanthomonas sp.
GGCTTCCTCTCCCCGCATGCGCATCATCAGCTTCAACGCCAACGGCATCCGCTCCGCCGCCAACAAGGGTTTCTTCGACTGGCTGGAGGCGCAGAACGCCGACGTGGTCTGCCTGCAGGAGACCAAGGCGCAGGAGGACCAGCTGTCCGATCCGCGCTTCCGCCCGGACGGCCACCACTGCTTCTACCGCGACGCCAGCACCAGGAAGGGCTACAGCGGCGTGGCGATCTATGCCAGGCGCGAGCCGGACGAGGTGCGCACGGCGCTGGAGCGGCCGGACTTCGACGAGGAAGGGCGTTACATCGAGGCGCGCTTCGGCAACCTGAGCGTGGTCTCGTTCTACATCCCGTCCGGCTCGTCCGGCGAGTTGCGCCAGGGCTACAAGTTCCAGGTCATGGCGTGGCTCAAGCCGATCCTCGACCAGTGGCTGGCCAGCGGCCGCGACTACGTGCTGTGCGGCGACTGGAACATCGTCCGCACCCGGCTGGACATCAGGAACTGGACCTCCAACCAGAAGAACTCCGGCTGCCTGCCGCCGGAGCGCGACTGGCTCAACGGGCTGTGCGCCGATTGCGGCGACGAGGCCGACGCGACGTCCGGACGCGGCTGGGTCGATGCCTACCGCGTGCTGCACCCGGAAGGCCAGGACTACACCTGGTGGAGCAACCGCGGCGCGGCGCGCGCCAACAATGTCGGCTGGCGGATCGACTACCAGTTCGTCACCCCGTCGCTGCGCGAGCGGCTGCGCGGCTGCTCGATCTACCGCGAGCAGCGCTTCTCAGACCACGCCCCGTTCACCGTGGACTACGCGGACTGACTGCCCTCTTCCCGGCACGGCGCATCGGGCTACAGGCAAAAGTGAAGCAGGCGCCATATGACACCAGGTTGCTTCCGGCATTGCTAGGTTCTATCTAGCGACCGCTGATAAGAGGAGAAGCGAGGAAATGATGGTCAATGAAACGCCCCAACCGAAGAATATGTTTCTGCGCGAGCGTGTATTCCTGTAGATCGGCCAACAGGACGCGATCCCGACGTGAATAGCTGGCAGAAGAAGCACCAAGCCGATTGAGCCAACAAGGAGATCACTAGCCACCGTAGGATTGCTGAAGATGGGAAAACCTCCAATCTGTACTGCATCCCACAAAGAAGTGGTAATAATCGCAGCAAAGAGTGCTGCCAAGACTAGCCGCATTGGCCTAGCGGTTGCGTCGGCATTTGAATGCGCGGACGTTACCGCCATGCCGTCCTGTTCGCCGATCGATGCGTCTACTAATCCGGCTCTCATCATCCACGCGAACAGCACTACGCCAGGCAGGGCCAGCACCGTGGTCAGCAGGTAGAAGTTGACGAAGCCCATGCTTTCGATCAAAGCGCCGGCGGTGGTGCCGGTGAAGACGCGACCGACGATGGATGCCGCCGCCGATAGCAGCGCGAATTGGGTGGCGGTAAACGACAGGTTGCACAGCGCGGACAGGTAAGCCACGACCACCACCCCACCGATGCCACTCGCGAAATTCTCGAAACCCATCGTGAATGCGAGCAGCGCATTGCTGTGGCCGACATGCGCCAGCAGAGCGAACGACAGGTTCGACACCGCCATCAAGATCAGGCTGGTCAACACTGAGGCCTTCAGGCCGATGCGTGTGTACAGGATGCCGCCGGCGAAGATGCCGGCCAGCATGGCGGCGAAACCGACCCCGACGTCCCACGTTACGATTTCGGCGTTGCTGAATCCCAGGTCGTTCAGCAGGAGGCGGAAGGTCAGGTTGGCCAGCGTGTCGCCGATCTTGTGCAGCAGAATGAAGAGCAGCACCAGCAGCGCGCCCTTGCGGCGGAAGAACTCGCCCAGCGGCGCGGCGACGGCCGCCCAAGCCGCTGGCAAGCCACGTTGCGGAAGCGGCTCACGGTGGCGCTGGGGCTCACCCAGCCAAGCGCCGACGAACGCGGCAGGCAGCACGAAGGCTGCGCAGACCGCGTAAGCCACGCCCCAGCCCAGCGGTTTGGCGATCATCAGCGCCAGCGCGCCGGCGCCGACCGCACCAAGCCGCCAGCCATACTGCGACATGCCCGAGCCGACACCTAGCTGCTCCGGCTTCAGCAGCTCGATGCGGTAGGCATCGATTACGATGTCGAAGGTCGCACCGGCGACGCCCAGTGCGATCGCCGCGAATGCGACCCGGGCCAAGTCCGCGTTCGGATCGATCATGCCGAGGTGAATCGTCGCGATCGCGACCAGCGTGGCGGAGAGCCACAACCACGAGCGTCTTTGGCCCGCGCGCCCTAGCAGGGGCAGATGGAAGCGATCCACCAGCGGCGCCCACAGGAATTTGAAGTTGTAGACCAGGAACGCCAGTGCGAAGGCCGTGACACTCTTCTTCTCGATGGCGTCCTGGGCCAGCCGCGTGGTTAGCGTGGCGCCGATCATCGCGTAGGGGAAGCCGGAAGAAATGCCGAGCAACAGTGCGGCGATCGGCGCACGTTGCAGGTAGGGCCTGATCCAGGCGAAAGGGCCGCCGTGCGCCGCCATGGAAGTGTTTGTCATCGAGCTATGCTACCCGAGCCCGCGCTAGCGGATTCGCCTTGTACCCTCGGTGACGCATCCGGCGCGCCCGCGCCGGGCTGAACGGAGGGGCCTCGGCCGGTACCAGCCGGCGTTCGATTCATGGCAGTCTTGGGACAGCCGACAGGGGGCGTCATGACCGACCTGCTGCTTCGCGACATCGATCCGATCCTGGCCGAGCGGATCCGCCGGGTCTCCGTGGCGCGCGGCTGGGACCAGCACGAAACCATCCTGCGCCTGCTCGAACAGGGCCTGTTCGCATCCGAACACGAGGTCCGCGGCGGCTTCGAGAACACCGAAGTCGAGGCGCTCGCCGATGCGATCGCCGCGCTGAAGGAAGTGCCGGCGGGCAAGGGTTTCTGAGCGCCCGGCCCATGCGCCCGGCCCTGCGCGCGGTCCGCGTCGACATCACCACCCTGGCGGTCGATGCGATCGTGAACGCGGCCAACGCTTCGCTGCTCGGCGGCGGTGGCGTGGATGGCGCGATCCACCGCGCCGCCGGTCCGCCACTGCTGGCCGAGTGCAGGGCGCTGGGCGGCTGCCCGACCGGCCATGCGCGCATCACCGCCGGCTACCGGTTGCCGGCGCGGTTCTAAAAGGGGCCAGAGTAAATATCCGCTTCAAGCGGATATTTACTCTGGCCCCTTTTAGAGGTCTTCGTCGGCGAATACCGCCAC
>CAZBDE010000308.1:0-3208 GCA_964490415.1 uncultured Pseudoxanthomonas sp.
GCGGCGACGCCTTCCGCGCGGGCCTGATCTTCGGCAGCGAGAAGGGCTACGACTGGCTGACCATCGGCCGCATGGGCAACCTGATGGGCGCGCTGAAGGTCGAGCACCCGGGCACCCAGAACCAGCGCTTCGATTTCGACGACTTCAACGAACAGTTCAAGCAGCAGTTCGGCTATTCGCTGGGCTGAGACCGGCCCCGCTCAGTCCCAGCCCGGCATCTGGCTGCCGTCCAGGCCGCCGACCTCGAACACCGCGGTGCGGGTGCCGCCGGCCTTGACCGGGAACTCGATCTCCAGCCGCTGCGCCTTGCGCATCTGCCGCCACAGGCCGCGGTAGTCCTCGATGAACAGGGCGATGGCCTCGTCGGTCTTCGGCCGCCAGGCCGACGCCGGCCTGGCGGCCGCATCGTCGAACTTCAGCTTGACCTTGCAGCCGCCGTAGCAGTCGAAGTCGCCGCCCTGCAGGACCAGGTAGGCGCTGCGCTTCCACTCGGGATGGTCGCGGATCACCAGCTGCACCGTGGCCGGAGCGGTACCGCCGGTATCGACCGCTTCGCCGCTGAGGATCGCGGCCGAACGCTGCTCGCCCTTGCCGGCGGCCACGCGCGCGTAGTTCCACAGCGCGGCCAGGCGGCGCTGCTCGCGCGCGGCCTCGGCGCGGGTGGTGACATCGGCCAATCCCGGCTCGACCGCTTCGGCGGCCGGCGTGCCCGGGTACTGCGCCAGCAACGCGGCGCCATGCACGCGCGCCAGTTCCCAGTTGTTCGCCGCCACGGCCGCGTCGTACTCGCGCTGCAGCTGCGCGGCCGCCTGCTCCCTGGCCTGCGCCTCGGCGGCGGCCTGGGCCTGGCGCTGGGCTTCGCGGTCGGTGCAGGCGGTGCCGCCGGCAAGCACGGCAGCGGCCAGCACCAGGGCGGCAGCCAGGCGGGAGGGGGTCGGGGTCATGGCCGTGCTCCTGGGAACGGAATGTCGCGGAAAGAGCCGCCTCCCGCCGTCCCCGCGCAGCGCTTCGCGGGAACGGCGACGAGTGCGCGGGCCTTACGGCTGTTCGGGCTGCGCAGGCGGCTCGGCCTGCGTGGGCGGCTGCGGCTGCGCCGGAGCCTCGGCAGCCGCCGGCGCCGGCGCGGCGGCACCCGCCTTCGCCAGCAGCGCCTCCACCGACGCGGTGGTGATCGGGTGGTAGCCCGGGCGCGCGCGCGCGAACACCTCGCGGGCGAAGGCCAAGCCGTCCGGCGTCTTCGCCAGTTCCTCGTAGATCGGTATCACCAGCTTGCGGCGGCCGACCCGCTCGATGAACTCGCCCGCCGCCGGACGCGCCTCCAGGTAGCCGCTGCGCAGCGCCAGCGGATACCAGCGCATGGCGATCTCGCCATTGGGCGTGCCGGTGAACGTGTAGGCCGCGTCCAGTTGCGCCAGCTGCTCGGGCTTGAGCGTGTCGCCCATGCCTTCGAGGAAATGCACCCAGGCCTGGGTGCCCCAGTCGCCGGTGACCTGCGGGTTGGGCAGCTGCGCGCTGCCGCGCCAGGCGATGCGGGCGGTGTCCACGTTGGAGAACGTGCGCGACTTGGCCGGGGTGGCGAAGGCCGGGATGCCCGGCTGGTTCAGCCACGCGTCCAGCTCTTCCGGGCGCACCGCGTTCGGGTTCTCCGGCAACAGGTTCTGCTCCAGGTACGCGACGAACTGGTCGGTGTCGGCGCTCTGGAAGGCATGGTCGTCGAACCAGCCGCGCAGGAACGGATCGAACACCTCGCGGCCGAAGCGCTCCTCCAGGAACTGCAGGAACCAGGCACCCTTGACGTAGGCCACCTCGCTCAGCGCCTCGTCCGGATCGTGCTCGGCCAGCGGCGGCAGGGCCAGGGCCTGCTGGGCCGGATCCATGCCGGCCAGGTCCTTCTTCAGCCCGGCCTGGTCGATCTGGCGCTCCATGTCGGCCATTTCCACGCCGTACAGCGCCTCGGTGATGCGGCCCTGCACGTAGGTGGTGAAGCCCTCGTTGAGCCAGATGTCCTTCCAGCTGGCGTTGGTCACCAGGTTGCCGGACCAGCTGTGCGCCAGCTCGTGGGCGATCAGCGAGACCAGCGACTTGTCGCCGGTGATCACGGTCGGGGTGATGAAGCTCAGGCGCGGGTTCTCCATGCCGCCGAACGGGAACGACGGCGGCAGCACCAGCATGTCGTAGCGCTCCCAGCGGTAGGGACCGTACAGCTTCTCGGTGGCGGCGATCATCTGCTCGGTGTCTTCGAACTCCTTGACCGCGCGGTCGACCATCGCCGGTTCGGCCCACACGCCGCTGCGTCCGGAGATCGGCTTGAACACCAGGTCGCCGGCGGCGATGGCCAGCAGGTACGAGGGGATCGGCTGCGGCATCGTGAAGGTGTAGTCGCCGTCGCGCGGCGCGGCAGGGTCGTTGTCGGCGCTCATCAGCACCATCACGTCCGGGCGGCTGGCGACGTGCGCGCTGTAGGTGAAGCGCACGCTCGGCGTGTCCTGCAGCGGCACCCAGCTGCGCGCGTGGATCGCCTGCGACTGGCTGAACATGAAGGGCAGCTGCTTGCCCTCGGTCATCGCCGGCTCCAGCCACTGCAGGCCCGAGGCGGTCGGCGCGGTGTGGTAGGTGACGCGGACGCGTGCGTTGCGCTGCGGCGCCTCGATGGCCAGCTTGCTGCCGAACACCGGGTCGGCGTCGGCCAGGGCGAACTGCAGCGGCGCCCAGGCGCCGTCGGCCTCGCCTTCGACCTTCTGGATGGTCAGGTCGCGGGTGTCCAGGACCAGCCGGGTGGCCTTGGGGTCGACCCAGTCGAGCCGGTAGGTGGCGGTGCCGGCGAGCTGCTTCTGCTCGAAGTCCAGGGCCAGGTCCAGGGCCAGGTCGGTGATCCGGACGAGCTCGGGCTGGGCGAACGAGCTTTCGTCGTGGCGGCGGTCGGACACCGCGGCCTCCTTGGCCGGCGTGGCGGCGGGCTGGGAACCGGTGTCGCCGGCCTTGTCGCCGGAACAGCCGGCGGTGGCGACCATCGCGAGGGAGAACAGCAGGGCGGGAAAGCGCATGCGGGGGTACTGCCTGGAACAGGGGGCCGCAGTTTAACCCGCGGCCCAGGCCAGCTCCCGGCTGCACCCTGACCGGCGCCTGCCCGGAACCCGCCGCGGCGCCCTGGCCGTCCTCCAACCCGCCGCGGCGCTCTTGTAGGAGCTCCCTTCAGGGGCGACCCGAC
>CAZBDE010000309.1:0-3186 GCA_964490415.1 uncultured Pseudoxanthomonas sp.
CGCCATCCGCACCGCGGTGATCAAGGACGGCCGGCTGCACGTGCAGGCCGGCGCCGGCATCGTCTACGACTCGGACCCGCAGAAGGAGTGGGACGAGACCATGAACAAGGGCCGCGCGCTGTTCCGTGCGGTGGCCCAGGCGGCGAAGGGACTGTGAGGGGAGCGCCATGCTGCTGATGATCGACAACTACGACAGCTTCACCTTCAACCTCGTGCAGTACCTGCAGCTGCTGGGCGCGGAAGTCGAGGTGGTGCGCAACGATGCGCTGACGGTGGAGCAGATCCGGGCGCGAGCGCCGGAGCGGATCGTGATCTCGCCGGGGCCGTGCACGCCGAACGAAGCCGGCGTGTCGCTGCAGGTGATCCGCGAACTGGGCGCGACCACGCCGGTGCTGGGCGTGTGCCTGGGCCACCAGAGCATCGGCCAGGCCTACGGCGGCAAGGTGGTGCGGGCCGGCAACATCATGCACGGCAAGACCTCGCGCATCCGCCACGAGGGCCGCGGCGTGTTCGCGGGCCTCCCCGACGGCTACGAGGCCACCCGCTACCACTCGCTGGTGGTGGAGCACGGCTCGCTGCCCGCCGGGCTGGAAATCACCGCCTGGACCGAGAACGCCGACGGTTCGTTCGAGGAGATCATGGGCCTGCGCCACCGCGAACACCCGGTCGAGGGCGTGCAGTTCCATCCCGAGTCGATCCTGACCGAGCATGGGCATGCGCTGCTGAGGAATTTCCTGGAGCGCTGAACCCGCGCCGCCGCGGCGACGCGGGCGGCGGTCCGGCGCCGGCTCAGCCGTGCACGATGAAATCGATCACCACTGCGCCCGGCTGCTGCTGGCGGTAGGCGATCTCGACGCGATCGCCGAAGCGGGTGGCGATCTGGTCGAGCAGCGGCAGCGGATCGTGGTCGTTGACGAAGCGCATCGCTTCGCCCGGTTCCAGTGCCCCGAGAGCGCCGAAGATGGCCGAGTGGCGGAAGCGGCGGGCGATGCCGCGGGCGTCGAAGGGGTGGGCGGTGTAGGCGGGGGCGGCGGGCGGCTCGGTCACGGCGTTCTCCTGGGCTCGGGAGACCAGCCTGCGGCCGGCGCTGCGCGCGCGCCCTGATCCAGGTCATGCCGGTGGCGATCTCCGGCAGGGCGAAGGAGGGCGTTGGCGCGAGGCCGGGTCGTGCCGGTGGCGGCTCGCGGCGTGCGCGGGCCATCGTGCGCCGGCGCCGGAACCGTCAGCGGTAGACCACGTGCCGCAGCAGGAAGAAATTGACGACGGCCAGCGCGCCTTCCACGACCGGCTTGGCCAGCCAGGCCCAATGCAGTCCCAGCCGCGCTTCGGTCACGGCCACCAGCAGCGTGCTGATCGCGGTCATCAGCAGCCACAGCGCCCAGAAGCGGGCAAAGCGGCGCCAGCCCAGCCGGCTGTCCCGGCCGTCGGCGAAGGTATAGCGGCCGTTGAGCCAGAAGCCGAGCAGAGCGGCACTGGTGCGGCTGGCCAGGTTGGCCGGCGTGGCCGGCACGCCCAGCGCGGTGAGCACGACGAACCCGGCCCAGTCCAGCAGCAGCTGCAGCACGCCGAATGCGAGGTAGTGGCCGCCCTGGCGAAGGAGGGGCATGGAGGGGGCTTCCGGTACGGGTGCCCCATTGTAGGAGCTCCCTTCAGGGGCGACCCGGGTCCGTTGGAAAGCGCAGCGTTCAACGCGGAGCCTCCGGATCGGTCGCCTTGAACGTGGCTGCGTCCAGCCGCCTCGGGTCGCCCCTGAAGGGAGCTCCTACAAGGGGAGACGGGGTGGACGTAGAATCCGGGGCTGTCCCTTGATCGAAGCCGTCCATGTCCCAGCCATTGCATGTCGTGATCCTCGCCGCCGGCGAGGGCAAGCGGATGAAGTCGGCGCTGCCGAAGGTGCTGCAGCCGGTCGGCGGGCGACCGATGCTGGCGCAGGTGATCGACACCGCACGTACGCTGCAGCCGGCCGCGATCCACGTGGTCTACGGGCATGGCGGCGAGGCGGTGCGCGCGGCGTTCGCCGGGCAGGACGACCTGCACTGGTACGAGCAGGCCCGGCAGCTCGGCACCGGCCATGCGGTGCAGCAGGCGATGCCGGGCATCCCCCAGGCGGTGGACGTGCTGGTGCTGTACGGCGACGTGCCCCTGACCCGCGCCGGGACGCTGCGCCGGCTGCTCGAGGCGCCGGGCCTGCTGCGCGTGCTGGTGGCCGAACCCGAAGACCCCAGCGGCTACGGCCGCATCGTCCGCGACGAGCAGGGCCGCGTGGCGGCGATCGTGGAACATCGCGACGCCGACGAGGCGCAGCGCCGCATCCGCACCATCAACACCGGCATCATCGCCGCCGAATCCGATCCGCTGAAGCGCTGGCTGTCGCGCCTGTCCAACACCAACGCACAGGGCGAGTACTACCTGACCGACGTGTTCGCCATGGCCGCCGAGGAATACAACCCGGCCGAGATGGTGCTGGCCGAGGATCCGCTGGAGACCGAGGGCGCCAACGACCCCTGGCAACTGGCCCAGCTCGAGCGCGCGTTCCAGCTGCGCTGCGCGCGCGAGTTGTGCGTGCAGGGCGCGCGCCTGCTCGACCCTTCGCGCTTCGACCAGCGCGGCACGGTGAAGGTGGGTCGCGACGTGGAGATCGATGCCAACGTGGTCCTGGAAGGCGAGGTGGAGCTGGGCGACGGCGTGCGCATCGGCCCGTTCACCCGGCTCAAGGACGTGAAGCTGGGCCCCGGCACCGAGGTGCGCGCGCATTGCGACCTGGACGGTGTGGTCAGCGAGGGCGCCGCGCAGATCGGCCCGTACGCGCGCCTGCGTCCGGGCACCGTGCTGGCCGACGGCGTGCACGTGGGCAATTTCGTCGAGACCAAGAAGGCGGTGCTGGGCGTGGGCAGCAAGGCCAACCACCTCACCTACCTGGGCGATGCGCAGGTGGGGGCGGGGGTGAACGTTGGCGCGGGCACCATCACCTGCAACTACGACGGAGTGAACAAGTCGACCACGGTGATCGGCGATGGCGCCTTCATCGGCTCGAATTCGGCGCTGGTGGCGCCGGTGGAGATCGGCGCGGGCGCGACCATCGGCGCCGGTTCGGTGATCACCCGCAACGCGCCGGCCGACACGCTGTCGGTCTCGCGCGTGCGCCAGGCGACCGTGGAAGGCTGGAAGCGCCCGCAGAAAAAACCG
>CAZBDE010000310.1:0-3185 GCA_964490415.1 uncultured Pseudoxanthomonas sp.
ATCAATCCGCAGGTCTGCTACGACCTGCGCTTCCCGGTGTTCTGCCGCAACCGCTATGGCGTGGAGCGCGAGGGGCAGCTGGATTTCGACCTGCAGGTCTTCGTCGCCAACTGGCCGGCGGCGCGCGCCCAGGCGTGGAAGACGCTGCTGCGCGCGCGGGCGATCGAGAACCTGTGCTACGTGGCGGCGGTGAACCGGGTGGGTGTGGACGGCAACGACCTGGCCTACGACGGCGACAGCGCGGCGATCGATTTCCTCGGCCAGCCGCAGGTGGAGGCGCACGGGCGCGAGCAGGTGCTGACCACCACGCTGTCGGCGGCGGCGCTGGCGGCGCATCGCGAGCGCTTCCCGGCGATGCTGGATGCCGACGCCTTCGAACTGCGCCCGTAGGGCGGGGCCCGCCCCCCACCGCGCCTGGCCGGACCTGCCTGGACGGCCCACGGCACGCCGGCATCCGACTGTTATATGCTCGCGCGCATACCCTCCGCCAGACCCGCGAGGCCGTCATGTCCAGTTCCTTCCGCCGCACGACCCTGTCGATCGCGTTGCCCTGCATGCTCGCACTGGCACCCGCCGCGCACGCCGCCGGCGACGTCGACTGCAAGCTGAACTTCAACCTGTCGGGCTGGTCGGCGTTCTACAAGACCGCCAAGGGCACCGGCACGATCACCTGCGATGACGGCAGCAGCCTGCCGGTGCGGATCAGCGCCAAGGGCGGCGGGGTCACCTTCGGCAAGTCCACGATCGAGAATGGCACCGGCGAGTTCTCCGGCGTGCACAACATCCGCGAGACGCTGGGCACCTATGCGGCGGCCGAGGCGCACGCCGGTGCGGTCAAGTCGAGCAAGGCCCAGGTGATGACCAAGGGCGAGGTTTCGCTGGCCCTGGCCGGCACCGGCAAGGGCTGGGACCTGGGCCTGGCCTTCGGCAACTTCGTGATCGAGCCGCGCTGAGAAAAAGAGAAAAAGGGAAAAAAGGGGCCGGAGGCAATTAGCGAAAAAGGGGACGGAGGCAATTAAGCGCGCTTAATTGCCTCCGTCCCCTTTTTCGCTAATTGCCTCCGGCCCCTTTTTTCCCTTTTTCTCTTTTCCGGGGCTCAGCCCTGGCCGCGTGGCCCGCGGTTGCCGCCGCGCGGCGCGCCGCTGGGGCGTCCGCCGCCAGGGCGGGCATTGCCGCTGCCGGGGCGCCCGCCCGGACGCGCCTGGGCGTTGCCGCCCGAACGCGGACCCCGCGGACCGGTATGTGCGCCGGGCGTGGCATGGTCGGACGGGAAGTGCGGGGCATTGCCTGGATGGCCGTAGGGACGCGGCTTGCGCGCACCCGTACCGGCACCCTGGCCCTGGCCACCACCGGCGTAACCACCACCGCCACCGCCGGGCTTGCCGCCCGGCTTTCCATAGCGCGGCTTGCCGCCGGGCCCGGCGTTGCGGTGGCCGCTCGGGCCGGTGTCCACGCCCTCGGGCACGTACCAGGTGCGGAACGCGGCCGGATTGCCGTCCGGCAGCGGCTTGGGCCCCTTCTCCTTGCGCTGCTTGAACGGCTTCTGCGCCTGCTTGGCCGCCATCTCGCCGCTGACGGTCAGCCCGCCATGCGGCTTCTTGCCGCCGCGGCCGCCGCGGCGGTCCTCGCGCACGTGGTCGAAGCGGCGCAGCTCGCGGCCTTCGTCGGCGGTGTTGTGGCCGTTGACGTAGGCCTGGCCCGGCGTGCGCGCGCCGCCGCCGACGTGCACCGTCGACTTGGCCGCGCGGCGCTGGCCGATCACCGGCTGCAGGGTCAGGGTCGAGGCGGCGCTGTCTTCCAGCGCCAGCGACTTGCGCAGCGCCTCGACCTGCTCGGCCGGCAGCTCCTGGCTGTGCCCGCGCAGCAGCTCGCGCGGCAGGCTCACCTCGCCGTAGCGGGTGCGCTTGAGCCGGCTGACCTGGCAGCCCTGCGATTCCCACAGGCGCCGCACTTCGCGGTTGCGGCCTTCCTTGACCACGACCTTGAACCAGTCGTGCGAGTCGGTGCCGCCGATGCGTTCGATCTGGTCGAACTTCGCCGGGCCGTCCTCCAGCGCCACGCCACGGGCGAGGCGGTCGACGAGGTTGTCCGGCACGGTCTCCTGGCCTTCCGGCGCGCGCACGCGGACCACGTACTCGCGCTCGACCTCGTAGGAGGGATGCATCATCGCGTTGGCGATCTCGCCATCGGTGGTCAGCAGCAGCAGGCCGGTGGTGTTGATGTCCAGGCGGCCGATCGCGATCCAGCGCGCGCCCTTCAGGCGCGGCAGCGCCTCGAAGATGGTGGGGCGGCCTTCGGGATCCTCGCGGGTGGTCACTTCACCCTCGGGCTTGTTGTAGACCAGCATGCGCGCCGGTTCGGTCAGGGCCGAGGCGACGAAGGCCTTGCCGTCGAGTTCGATGCGGTCGCCGCTGCGGATGCTCTGGCCGACCTGGGCGGTCTCGCCGTTGACCTTGACCAGGCCGTCGGCGATGCGCTGCTCCAGCGCGCGGCGGGAACCGAGCCCGGCCTGGGCCAGGACCTTGTGCAGGCGCTCCTCGACCTTCGGCGCGGGAGCGGCGCCGGTGTTTTCTTCGCCGCGCTTGAGCGAGAGCTTGCCGAGGGATTTGCGGGGGGTTGGATCATTCATCAGTTGGTGCTCCGGCCGGCGGTTTCGCCATCGGCCTGGGTTTCGGGATCGCCATCGGCCTCGTCGGCCTCGGGCGGGGTGGGGGTGTGTCCGGCGGGGGCGTCGGCGTCATCGCCGCGGTCCCCCGCGTTGCCGTCTTCGTCACCGTGGAGGTCGTCATTGGCGTCGTCGTCTTCGCCGGTGCCTTCCGTGCCACGGGTGCCGTCGTCGTCGGTGTCGTCCGCGGGCGCGTCGCCGGCGCCGGGTGCGGCCAGGCCGGCCTGCACCGGTGCGGTGTCCGGATCCAGCGGCAACTGCGGCTCCAGTTCGCCGAGGTCCTTCAGTTCCGACAGCGGCGGCAGTTCGTCCAGGCGCCTGAGCCCGAAGTAGTCGAGGAAGCCCTTGGTGGTGCCGTACAGCGCCGGCTTGCCGGGCACGTCGCGGTGGCCGACCACGCGGATCCACTCGCGCTCTTCCAGCGCCTGGACGATGTTGGTGCTGACCGCCACGCCGCGCACCTGCTCGATCTCGCCGCGGGTGATCGGCTGGCGGTAGGCGATCAGCGCCAGGGTTTCCA
>CAZBDE010000311.1:0-3185 GCA_964490415.1 uncultured Pseudoxanthomonas sp.
GCACCCGCGACCGCTACCGCAAGCTGATCGGCAAGATCGACAGCACGCTCAAGCGGCTGGAGGCCGGCGACTACGGCTACTGCGTGGACACCGGCGAGGAAATCGGCCTGGAACGCCTGGATGCGCGCCTCACCGCCGAGCGCACCATCGACGCGCAGGAACGCTGGGAACACCTGCAGAAGCAGCAGGGCGAGTAACCGCCCCGCGGCGAACGCACCCACGAAGCCCGCCGCAAGGCGGGCTTCGCATTTTCCGGCCCTTTGCTCTTTGTAGGAGCTCCCTTCAGGGGCGACCCGAAATGGCCGGACGCAGCCGCGTTCAAGGCGACCGCTCCGGAGACTGCGCGTTGAACGCGGCGCCTTCCGATGGCCCCGGGTCGCCCCTGAAGGGCGCTCCTACAACTGCCGCAGGTCCAGGCGGCGCAGTTTCGGCGCCTTCACCGCGGTCACGCCGACCACGCCCAGGGTGACGCAGCCGCCCAGCACCACCGCCGGCACCAGGCCCAGCAGCCGCGCCATCGAGCCGGCGTAGAACGCACCCAGCTCGTTCGACGAGCCGATGAAGATGCCGTTGATCGAGGCCACCCGCCCGCGCATCCCGTCGGGCGTGACCAGCTGCATGATCGTGGTGCGCAGCACCACCGACACGCCGTCGCACACGCCCGACAGCAGCAGGAACAGCGCCGACAGCCAGAAATTCCGCGACAGGCCGAAGCCGATGATGCACAGGCCGAACCCCGCCACCGCCCACAGCAGCAACCGCCCCGCCCGCCGGCCCGGCGGGCGCCGCGCCAGCACGATGCCCACCGCCACCGCGCCCAGCGCCGGCGCGCCGCGCAGGATGCCCAGGCCTTCGGGGCCGTAGTGCAGGATCTCGGCGATGAACGCCGGCGCCAGCGAGATCGCGCCGCCGAACAGCACCGCGAACAGGTCCAGCGCCTGCGCCGCCAGCATCACCTGGGTGTTGAACACGAAGCGCAGGCCTTCGCGGATGCTGGTGAACACCGGCGCGCGCGGCCCCTCGCTGCGCGGCTCGGCCACGCGCAGCGACAGCAGCACCGCGCCGGCCACCAGCGCCAGCGCCGCGGCCACCGCGTAGGCGGCGGTCTTGCCGGCCCAGCCCACCAGCACGCCGCCCAGCGCCGGCCCGCACACCAGCGCGGTCTGGAAGGCGACGCTGCCGATGCTGGCGCCGCGCGCGAACTGTTCGCGGCGCAGCACCTGGGCGAACAGCGCGGTGTACACCGGGGTGAGGAACGAACGCACCAGGCCGGTGAGCACGATCGCCGCGTAGATCGGCCAGGTCGCGCCCGGCGCCAGGCGCCCGGCGGCGATGGCGGTCAGCAGCAGCGCGGTGGTGGCCAGCCCGGCGCAGGCCATCGCACCCAGCCGCCGCTTCGGCAGGTGGTCGACCAGGTAGCCGGCGAACAGGGCCATGCCGATGAACGGCAGCACCTCGGCCAGGCCGACCAGGCCCAGCGCGAAGGGATCGCGGGTCAGCTCGTAGACATGCCAGCCGACGGTGACCGCGACGATCTGGTAGGACAGGATCGCGCACAGCCGGTAGCCGAGCAGGACGCGGTAGCGCGGATTGCCCAGCGGCGAGGGGACCGCCGTGGCCTGTCCCGCCTCCATCTCAGCCCTGCTGGAGGCGGGCGGTGTCGCGGATGAAGGCCAGCAGCGAGGCCAGGCCGTTGCTGCGGGTCGGCGAGAGGTGCCTGGCCAGGCCGATGTCGGCGATGTAGTCCGGCGCGGTGGCCAGGATTTCTTCCGCGGAGCGGCCCGAGTACACGCGCAGGGCCAGGAAGATCAGCCCGGAGACGATCGCCGAATCGCTGACGGCATGGAAATCGAGCCGCGCGTCGTCGCCGCGCGGCACGATCCAGACCAGCGACTGGCAGCCGAGCAGGCGGTGCTCCTCGGTCTTCCATTCCTCGGGGAACGGAGGCAGCTTGCGGCCCAGGTCGATCAGGTACTGGTAGCGTTCGGACCAGTCGCCGAAGAAGGCGAACTCTTCCTTGATCGCGGCCTGGGCTTCGGCGGCGGTGGCTTCGAGCGGGAACATGTTTGCGGTCACGTGGTCCTCTTCGGTCTGTGCGGCCGCCATCCTTGGCGCAGCCTCGTCGGCTCCGGATCGCCCGGCCCGGCCATCCATGGCCGGGCGTTCGGAAGCGCAGCGGACGCTGACGGCGTCCGCTAGGCGCGCTTCCTCACCCAGCGCACGCCCTGCGGCGTGTCCTCCAGCAGGATGCCTTCGCCGGCGAGCTGCTCGCGGATCGCGTCGGCGCGGGCGAAATCGCGGGCCTGCTTCGCCGCGGTGCGTTCCTCCACCCGCGCCTGGATCCGCGCATCGTCCTCGCCGGAGGCGCCGCGGCCGAACCAGCCGGCCGGCGCCTGCTGCAGCAGCCCCAGCGCCAGGCCGGCGCCGAGCAGTTCGGCCTTCAGCCGCGTCCGCTCGCCGGGCGCCACCGCCTTGCGCGCCTCGCCGGCGATCCGCGCCACCTCGGCCAGCGCCAGCGGGGTGTTGAGGTCGTCCTCCAGCGCGTCCTCCAGCGCCTGCGGGATCGCCGCGGCGGCGTCCACGTCGCCCAGGTCGCGCAGCGTGCCGTACAGCCGGTCCAGGGTGCGCACCGACTGCTCGACCAGCGCGTCGGACCAGTCCAGCGGCTGCCGGTAGTGGGCCGAAAGCAGGGCGTAGCGCAGTGCCTCCGGCGGGTGCGCGCGGACCAGGTCGTGGACCTTCTCGATGTTGCCCAGCGACTTGCTCATCTTGGCGCCGCCGAAGTTGAGCATGCCGTTGTGCAGCCAGAAACGGGCGAAGGGGGCGCCGCCGTGCGCGCATTCGCTCTGCGCGATCTCGTTCTCGTGGTGCGGGAACTGCAGGTCGATGCCGCCGGCGTGGATGTCGATGGTCCGGCCCAGGTGCGCGCCGGCCATGGCCGAGCACTCGATGTGCCAGCCCGGGCGGCCGCGGCCCCAGGGCGAATCCCAGCCGGGCAGCGCGTCCGTGGACGGCTTCCACAGCACGAAATCGCCGGGGTCGCGCTTGTACGGCGCCACGTCCACGCGGGCGCCGGCCAGCATCTCCTCCGGGTCGCGCCGCGAGAGCTTGCCATAGCCGGCGAAGGTGTCCACCGCGAACAGCACGTGGCCCTCGGCGGCGTAGGCATGGCCCGACCCGACCAG
>CAZBDE010000312.1:0-3183 GCA_964490415.1 uncultured Pseudoxanthomonas sp.
TGTAGGAGCTCCCTTCAGGGGCGACCCGATCCCGTCGGAAGGCGCCGGGTTCAACGCATCGTCTCCGGATCGGGGAGCGTTGAACGCGGCCGCGTGCAAGCCCCCTCGGGTCGCCCCTGAAGGGAGCTCCTACACCAAGAGCCTGCCTTCAGCGCCCGCCCCAGAACATCAGGTTGACCACCGTCACCGCCACCACGGTGTAGATGATCGACAGCGGCGCGCCCACCCGCCACAGGTCGCGCGCCGAATAGTTCGCCGGGCCGGTGATCATCGACATCACCGGGTTGGACGCGGTCATCAGGTTGTTGGACGCCGACAGCGCGGCGATCAGCGCGAACGCGGTCGGGTCGCCACCCACGGCCAGGGCCAGGTTGATCGCGATCGGCACCATGATGATGGTCGCGCCGACGTGGCTGATCACCAGCGAGAACGCGGTCGTCAGCAGCGCCACCACGACCTGCAGCGCCCACGGCGGGGTGCCGTCGGGCAGCCGCTCCAGGGTGTTGCCGGCGATCCAGGCCGCCGCGCCGCTGCTGTCCATCGCCCAGCCCAGCGGGATCAGGCCGGCGGTGAGGAACACCGTCTTCCAGTTGATCGCCGCATAGGCCTCGTCCATCTTCAGCACGCCGGACAGCAGCATCCCGGCCACGCCGGTCATCAGGGTCAGCGCCACCGGCAGCCTGCCGGTGAGCGCGATCAGGATCGTGATCGCGAAGATCGCCATCGCGATCTTGAACTTGTGCGGGCGCTGCTCGCCCTTCGGGTAGTCCGTGACCACGGCGAAGTCGCGGCTCTCGGCCGCGCGCGCCAGGTCCTGCCAGATGCTGTGGAACACCAGCATGTCGCCGGCGCGCAACGGCACCGAGCGCACGTCCTCGCGGATCACATGTTTGTCGCGGTTGATCGCCAGCAGGCTGATCCCCAGCTGCTGGCGCATGCGCATCTCGCGCGCGCTCTTGCCGATGAAGCGCGAGGTCGGCGGCACCACCGCCTCGGAGATGCCGGCGCGCGCCGGGTTGAACAGGTCGCCCAGGTTGCGCAGCCGCGAGGACATGCGCAGGAACTGGTTCTGGGCGAAGTCGTGGACCTGCTGGCGCGTGCCCATCACGCCGAGCACGCTGCCGACCCAGATGCGCATGTCCGCCGGCGGCGCCAGCCGGGTGTCGTTGCCGGACTTGAGCGCCAGCAGCAGCGGCGCGTCGTGCAGCGACTCGGCCTCGGCCACCCCCATGCCCACCAGCGGGCTCTCGGCGCTGACCACCAGTTCGAACACGTCGCCCTCGATGCCGTAGGTGCGGGCGAAGTAGCTCTCGGTGCTGGCCGGGGTGGTGTTCTCGCCGCCATTCTCGAGTTCGGCCAGCTTGCGGTTGCCGTAGAAGCGGAAATACAGCAGCGAGGCGGCGAGCAGGACCACGCCCACCGGCGCCGGCGCGAACATCGGCAGCTGCTCGAGCGTGGCCATGCCCGAGGGCAGGTTGTTGTTGGCCGAAACCAGCAGGTCGTTGAGCAGGATCAGCGGCGAATTGCCGACCATGGTCAGCGTCGCGCCCATCACGATCGCCGCGGTCAGCGGCAGCAGCAGGCGCGACATCGACAGCCCGCTGCGCGAGGACAGCCGCGCGGCCACCGGCAGGTACAGCGCCATCACCGACGGGTTCTGCATGAAGGACGAGTTCAGGCCGGCGACCAGGGTGGTCAGGGTCAGCAGGCGCTGCTCCTTGCCGTGGCCGCGGCGCAGCAGCCAGCCGGCGAGGCGGTTGAGCGCGCCGGTGCGGTCCAGGCCGGCGCCCAGGATCATGGTGGCCATGATGCTCATCACCGCGTTGCCGGAGAAGCCGCTGAAGATCTCCTCGGGCGCGATCAGCCCGGTGATGCCCAGCACCACCAGCACCACCAGCGCGACCAGGTCGGCGCGGATCCGCTCGAACAGGAACATCGCCATCGTGAACCCGACCAGCCCGAGCACCAGGCGCATGTCGTTGGTCAGGGTCAGTCCGGATTCCATCGGGCGCCGGGGTCCTTGTGGCGGGGCGGGAGCGTGGCGTCGCGCGCGGCCGGCGGGGCAGGCCATGGGGGCCGGGGTCCGGGCGGCGCGGCGCTCGTGCTGCTGGCGAGTTTAGCCCTCTCCCGCCGGCTTTGGCCGCGCGGCGCCGGCGTCAGTGCCGTTCCGGTCGTAGAGCAGGTCCCACACGCCGTGGCCCAGCTTCACCCCGCGCCGCTCGAAGTGTGTTTCCGGCCGCCATTCCGGGCGCGGCACGTGGCCGCGCGGGCCGGCGCGGTTGGCCAGCCCCGGGGTGGCCTCGAGCACGTCCCACATGTGTTCCGCGTACGGCTCCCAGTCGGTGGCCAGGTGCAGGCGCCCGCCGGGGCGCAGGGTGCGCACCAGCAGCGCGGCGAACTCCGGCTGGACCAGGCGGCGCTTGTTGTGGCGCTTCTTGTGCCAGGGGTCGGGGAAGTAGATGCGGATCTCGTCCAGCGCACCATCGGCGACCTCGTGGCGCAGCACCTCGACCGCATCGTGGTGGTACAGGCGCACATGGTCGCTGCCGTCGGCGGCCAGCGCGTTGAGCAGCCGGCCCACGCCGGGGGCATGCACTTCCAGGCCGATGTAGTCGCGCGACGGATCCTGGCGGGCGGCGAAGCGCAGCGCCTCGCCGTTGCCGAAGCCGATCTCCAGCACCTTCGGTGCGTTGCGGCCGAACACGGCGTCGAAGTCGCGCGGCTGCCCGGCGTAATCCAGGCCGAAGCGCGGCCAGGCCTCGTCGAAGGCGCGCTGCTGGGCCGGGGTGAAGCGGCCCTGGCGCAGGACGAAACTGCGGATCCCGCGGTGGCCCTCGCTGGCGGTGTACGGCTTGGGCGGGGCCTTGGCGCCGTCGCTCGAGAACGGGTCGGTCATCGTCAGGAAATCAGCCCGTCCACCGGCGAGGAGGCGCTGGCGTAGCGCTTGCGCGGGATGCGGCCGGCCAGGAACGCTTCGCGTCCGGCCTCGACCGCCTTGCGCATCGCGCTGGCCATCAGCACGGGGTCCTTCGCCCCGGCGATCGCGGTGTTCATCAGCACGCCGTCGCAGCCCAGTTCCATGGCGATGGCCGCGTCCGAGGCGGTGCCCACGCCGGCGTCGACCAGCACCGGCACCCTGGCGTTCTCGATGATCTCCAGCAGCGTGTAGCGGTTCTGGATGCC
>CAZBDE010000313.1:0-3161 GCA_964490415.1 uncultured Pseudoxanthomonas sp.
GGCGTGGTGCCGTTCCTGAAGATCGACAAGGGCCTGGAGGACGAAGCCGACGGCGTGCAGCTGCTCAAGCCGATCCCCGGCCTGGACGCGCTGCTGGCGCGGGCCAGGGCCAAGGGCGTGTTCGGGACCAAGGAACGCTCGGTGATCAAGGCCAACAACCCGGCCGGCATCGCCAGGGTGCTCGACCAGCAGTTCGAGCTGGCGCAGCAGGTGCTCGCCGCCGGCCTGGTGCCGATCGTCGAGCCGGAAGTGGACATCAAGGCCGCCGACAAGGCCGCCATCGAAGTCGAGCTGAAGCAGGGCCTGCTGGCCCGGCTGGACAAGGTCGACCCGGCCACGCCGGTGATCCTCAAGCTGACCCTGCCCAGCGTGGACGGCTACTTCCAGGAACTGGTCGACCACCCGGGCGTGCTCAAGGTGGTGGCGCTGTCGGGCGGCTACAGCCGCGACGACGCCAATGCCAGGCTGGCCAGGAACCCCGGCGTGGTCGCCAGCTTCAGCCGCGCGCTGACCGAAGGCCTGAGCGCGCAGCAGAGCGACGCCGGGTTCGACCAGGCGCTGGATGCGGCGATCGAATCGATCTACCGCGCCTCGATCGCCTGATCGACGGCGGCCCGTCGACCGGACCGGAACCGGCGGGCACCGCCTCTGTAGGAGCTCCCTTCAGGGGCGACCCGAGATGGCCAGGACGCAGGCGCGTTCAAGGCGACCTATCCGGAGGCTGCACGTTGAACGCGGCGTACTCCAACGGGATCGGGTCGCCCCTGAAGGGAGCTCCTGCGAGGCCTCAAGCGATGCATCCAGATTCCGCCACCGCGCCGGCCACCGGCGACGATCCGCGGCCGCAGCCGCCCGACAAGCCGCTGCCGCAGGAATGCTGCGAAAGCGGATGCCCGATCTGCGTCTACGACCTCTATGCCGAGGCGCTGGAGGAATACCGGCAGCAGCTGGCCGCATGGCAGCAGCGCCATCCGGATGCCGACCCGTAGGAGCGCCCTTCAGGGGCGACCCGATGCCGCCTGGACATCGCCGCGTTCAACGCTGCGCTCCGGGAGTTCCGCGTTGAACGCGGCGTATTCCAACGGGATCGGGTCGCCCCTGAAGGGAGCTCCTACAGATGCCGGGGCGGCGGTGGGGTGGCGGGGTCGGGGCGCGTGTGCAGGTGCGCGTCGACGGCCTGGGCGATCTGCGGGGGCGACTGGAAGCCGGGCAGGCGCGCCACCTCGGCGCCCTCGCGGAACACCGCCAGGGTCGGGGTCTGGCGCAGGCCAAGGCCGCGGAAGAACGCCTCGCCGACCTGCTCCATCTTCACCTTGAGCAGGACCACGCCGTCGGCGCCCGCTTCGGCGGCGAACCTCTTCAGCGACAGGTCGAGCATGGTGCAGCCCGGGCAGTTGTCCTTGTGGAAGTCGACCAGCAGGCGCGGGTGCGCGGACAGGGCGGCGGCGTAGTCGTCAGGCGACGAAGCGTGCAGGGTCTGCATGGGGGAGGGTCTCGCTTGGCATGCCCGGATCGGGCATGCGTCGGGTACGGGTCAGGATGTGGTCGGTCCAGCGCTGGATCTTCTGCGCGTCGCGCTCGCCGTGCGGCATCTGCTCGATCTCCAGCCGCGGATGGCGGGTGCCGAAGAACGCGGCGATCCGGCGTACCGCGCCGCAGTAGTACTCCTCGCCCCACTGGGTTTCGCCGGTGCCGAACACGGCCACCTGCGGCGGCTTGCCCACCGCCTCGACCAGGTCGGCGATGAGGCGCTTCATTTCCGAGGGCGTGCGCCCGGCGTTGTCGCTCCAGCTGCCGAGCACGTACAGGTCATGGCGTGGGTCGCCGGCGTCGGCCAGGGTCTGCACCCCTGCCTCGATCCAGCTCACCTGGTGCCCCAGCGCCTCGCAGCGCGCGCGCACCTGGCGGGCGGCGTCGCGGGTGTTGCCGCTGAGGGAGGTGAAGGCGATCAGGATGCGCATGGGCGGGTGGGCATGGCGGTCGCGACCATGGCCGCTCCTACAGGTCGTCGAAGCCGTTGTCGGAATTGGTCTTCTTGTAGCTGGCGTTGCGCATCTCGAAGAAGTCGGTCTTGGTCTCGGTGAAGTTGTCGGCATAGGCCTTGATCCACGGCATCACGTTGTCGGTGGTCTCCGCGTACAGCTTCTCGATGCCGAGCATGCCGGCCATCTTGTTGGCGCGGTACTTCACGTAGCGGACCATCTCGTCCACGTCGATGCCGTCGATGCCTTCCAGCACCTCGCTGGTCCACTGCGTCTCCAGCTCGATCGCGTGGGCGAAGGCGCCGTGGACGTAGTCGGTCAACTCGTCGGTCTGCAGCTCCGGGTTCTCGCCGACGATGGCGCGGATCACCTCGCTGATGAACTTGCTGTGCGCCAGTTCGTCGCGGTTGATGAAGCTGATGATCTTGCCGGTGCCGGTCATCCGGTTCTGGCGGACCAGGTTGTAGAAGTAGGCGAACCCGGAATAGAAGTTGATGCCCTCCAGGATCGAGGACTGGATCAGCGAGCGCAGCAGGGTCTCGGCGGTCTTCTCGCGCATGAAGTCGTCGTACGACGCCATGATCGGCGCATTGCGCGCGATGATCGTCGGATGCGTGCGCGCCAGCTCGAACACCCGGTTCTGGTTCTGCAGGTCGGTGATCGAGGCCAGCACGTAGCTGTAGCTCTCGTTGTGGATCACTTCCTGCTGGCCGATGATCGCGGCGTTGGCGTGCGCGGCCGGGTCGGTGATGTATTCGGCGACGTTGTAGATGAAGCGCGTCTGCGGCGAGTCGAGCGTGGCGAGCAGGCCGATGATCGAGTCGTAGGCGTTCTTCTCGCGCGCCGACAGCTCGCCGTACTGCTTGGCGTCGCCCTTCATGTCGACCTCGTCCGGGATCCAGAAGTTGGTCGAGAGTTCCTTGTAGGCGCGGTAGAACGACGGGTACGGGATGTCGTTCCAGTTGAGGATGCCCGAGGTGCGGCCGTTGATGATCCCCGTGGAGCGGTTCGGGTGGCGCGGCTCGAGGATCTTGATCCGGTCGAGCGGGGTGGCGGTGAGCGGAGCAGTGGCGGACATGGTCGTTCTCGCAATTCGGGTTCGCGTGGTGACGGGTGCGTGCCGGGGGGAAACCGGGGTCGGGAAACCGGGGTCAGAGTCGCCTTTCGGTTCGAGGTGGG
>CAZBDE010000314.1:0-3130 GCA_964490415.1 uncultured Pseudoxanthomonas sp.
CCCTGACCGAACTGCGCGGCCTGATCCGCGACCTGCGCCAGATCAGCGACCGCCTGGAAGGCAACCCGTCGCGCTTCCTGCTCGGCCGCGACGCACCGAAGGAGTACGAACCGCAATGAGGCCCCTGCCCTTCCCGTCCATCGCGCGCGCGGCCGCGCTGCCGCTGCTGCTCGCCCTGGCCGGCTGCTCGGTGGTGGGCGGCCAGCGCGATCCGGTGACGCTCTACTCCCCGCAGCAGTCCGCGCAGGCCGACCCGTCCTGGCCGCGGGTGGACTGGCAGCTGGCCATCGCCCGCCCCAGCGCCGCGCGCGTGGTCGACAGTCCGCGCATCGGCGTGCGTCCGGTCCCGGGCGAACTGCAGGTCTACCGCGGCTCGGCCTGGGCACAGCCGCCGACCGACATGCTCGAAGCCGGCGTCCTGCGCGTGCTGGAGGACTCGGGCAAGATCGCCGGCGTGGGCCGCCTGGCTTCGGGCATGCGCTCGGACTACCGGCTGCTGATGGACGTGCGCCGGTTCGAGGCCGACTACCGCGGCGGCACCCAGCCGGCGGCGACCATCGAAGTCAGCGCGACCCTGCTGGACAGCCGCGACCAGCGCATCGTCGCCCGGCGCACGTTCGAGCGCGTGCAACCGGCCGGCGCCACCGACGTGGCCGCCGTGGCCAACGCCTTCGACCAGGCCCTGGCCTCGATCAGCAGCGAAATCGCCGGCTGGACGCTGAGCCAGGGCCAAGGCGACTCCAGCACCCATCCACGCCGCTGACCGCCTGCTCCCGCCGGCCGCTGCGGCCCGCTCCTGCCCGCTCCTCTTGTAGGAGCTCCCTTCAGGGGCGACCCGAGATGGTTGGGCGCAGCTGCATTCAACGCGACCGATCCGGAGGCCATGCATTAAACGCGGCGCCTTCCGGCGGCCTCGGGTCGCCCCTGAAGGGAGCTCCTACAAGAGCGGCTTCGGCGCCGGCGAGGGAAGGACGTGGCGGAAGGTGAGGTTGATCCGTTCGCCCACCGGCCGCGTGGTGCGCGGCAGCGCGTGCTTCCAGTAGCGCTGGGTGTCGCCCCCCATCAGCAGCAGGCTGCCCGGCTCCAGTTCCAGCGCCAGGCGCGCGCCCGGGTCGCGGCGATGCTTCAGCAGGAAGCGCCGCGTCGCCCCCAGGCTCAGCGAGGCGATCAGCGGGCGCGCGCCCAGTTCCGGCTCGTCGTCGCTGTGCCAGCCCATCGCGTCGCGGCCGTCGCGGTAGCGGTTGGCGAGCACGCTGTTGAACGGCTGCCCGAGTTCGCGGCGCAGGCGTTCACGCAGGTCCGCCAGCGACGGCAGCCACGGATGCGGCAGGAACCGCGTGCCGGAATAGCGGTACGCGGCATCGGCGTCGCCGATCCAGCAGCTCAGCCGCGGCGAGGCCACCTCGCGGCCGAACATCCGGATCCGGTGCATCTCCCAGGGCACCTCGCGCAGCAGCGCGTCCATGAGCCGCGCGGCCGCCGCCGGGTCCAGCCAGCCGTGCGCGATGCGCAGTTCCGCGTCGCGGAACCCGGGGGCGAGGTCGATCCATTCCATCGGCCAACGCTAGCAACCGCGGGCGATCCGTGCATCCAGCGGCCGATTCCCGCGGCTTCCCGGACTTCCGCAGGCCGGAATATTTGCCCGCCCCGCGTGCAGGCCGGAGAATGTGCGCAGCCATACCGCCAGCGGAGCACCGATGTCCGATCACGCAGCCAGCCCGGGGACCGTCGACGCCGTCGAACGCGACGTGATGGAGTACGACGTGGTCACCGTCGGCGCCGGCCCGTCGGGCCTGGCCTTCGCCATCCGGCTCAAGCAGCTGAACCCGGAGATCTCGGTCTGCGTGATCGAGAAGGCCAGCACCGTCGGTGCGCACATCCTCTCCGGCGCGGTGATCGAGCCCGGCCCGCTGGACGCGCTGCTGCCCGGCTGGCGCGACCACCCGCCGCCGGTGTGCGTGCCGGCCGGCGAGGACGAGTTCTGGTACCTGACGAAGGACGGCGGCCGCAAGTTCCCGGTGGTGCCGCCGGGCATGCGCAACCACGGCAACTTCATCGTCTCGCTGGGCGCGATGTGCGCCTGGCTGGCGCCGCAGGCCGAAGCGCTGGGCGTGGAGATCTTCCCCGGCTTCGCCGCCGCCGAGACCCTGCATGTCGCCGATGCGCACGCCGAGCACGCGGCCGTCGGCGACATGGGCGTGGCCAAGGACGGCTCGCACAAGCCCGGTTACACCGCCGGCATCGACATCAAGGCGAAGGTGACCGTGCTGGCCGAGGGCGCGCGCGGTCACCTGACCAAGCGGTTGGTCAAGCGCTTCGGCCTGGACGCGGACAGCGATCCGCAGAACTACTCGATCGGGATCAAGGAGCTGTGGCAGGTGCCGGAAGGCCGGGTGGTGCCTGGCAAGATCGTGCACACGCTGGGCTGGCCGGCCGACAACCACACCTACGGCGGCAGCTTCCTCTACCACCTGGAGAACCACCAGATCGCACTGGGCTACGTCAGCGGGCTGGACTACCGCGACCCGCAGTACAAGCCGTGGGAAGCCTTCCAGCAATGGAAGAACCATCCGCTGGTCAAGCCGCTGCTTGAGGGCGGCAGCATCCTCTCGGCCGGCGCGCGCGCCATCGTCACCGGCGGCTGGCAGTCGCTGCCGAAGGTGGAAATGCCCGGCGCGCTGCTGGTCGGCGACACCGCCGGCCTGCTCAACGTGCCCAAGATCAAGGGCACCCACCAGGCGATCCGCAGCGGCATGCTCGCCGCCGAACACCTGGCCGGCAATGCGCTGGACCCGGCCGGCTTCGACGCCAAGTTGCGCGCCTCCGATGCGATGGCCGAGCTCAAGCAGGTGCGCAACATCAAGCCCGGCTTCAAGAAAGGGTTGTGGTTCGGGCTGGCCAACGCGGCGTGGGAGACAGCGCTCGGCGGTCGCTCGCCCTGGACGCTGGACGCCAAGGCCGACTGGTCAACGCTGGACAAGGTCGGCGAACACGAACAACCCAAGCGCGACTACGTCGAGCGCAACCTGGCCCCGCGCGACCGCCTGCAGGGCGTGTACTACGCCGCCACCGAGCACGACGAGGACCAGCCGGTGCACCTGAAGGTCGCCGACACCTCGATCTGCGTGGA
>CAZBDE010000315.1:0-3126 GCA_964490415.1 uncultured Pseudoxanthomonas sp.
GAGATCTTCCGCGGCATGCTCGGCGGGCTGCTGGGCGGCAGCAAGCGGCGCTGAAGGCGCGTTCCGCGCCGCGCCAGCGGCGCTTGGCGACGCGCAGCGTGCACCGGTCGCAAGCGGCTGGCCGCGGCGGCGCGGCTCGGCAACGATGCCGCCAAGGCCCGCCGTCGCAGGCCGCCGAAAGCACGCCATGCCCATCGACACGAGGATGATCCTGGAGATCCTGCAGCGCACGCCGTCGTGGGTGTGGGCGCTGCTGGCCGCGCTGCTGGCGCTGGGCGCGTCGCAGCTGCGCACGCGGCGCGTGCCGCGCCGGCGGCTGTGGCTGCTGCCGCTGGCGCTGACCGTGCTGGGGCTGGTGTCGACCGCCACCAGCCTCGCGCCGGCCGCGCCGGCACTGGCGGCCTGGGCCGCGGCTTGCGTCGCCGGCATCGGCCTCGGGCGGCGCGTGCCGCCGCCCCCCGGGGCGCGCTGGGACGCAGCGCGCAGCGCGTTGCTGCTGCCGGGCAGCGCGCTGCCGCTGCTGCTGATGGTCGCGCTGTTCCTGCTGCGCTACGTCGGCAGCGTGTCGCTGCTGCTGCACCCGCAGTGGCGCGGCGATCTGTCGGTGGCCTTGCCGATGGCCGCGGCCTACGGCGGCCTCGCCGGCACCTGGCTCGGGCGACTGCTCGGACTGCTGCGGCGCGCGCCGGCCGAGCAGGCGCCGGCCTGAAGGCCGCCACGGCAGAATCGGCCGATGCTCGCGGCGCTGACCGAACGCCTGTGCCCGCCCGCGCACCGCCGCGGGCTGTGCCTGCGGCTGGCGATCGTGCTGGCCGTGGCGCTGCTGATCGCCACCGTCAACTGGGCGCTGAAGCCGATGCACGGCACGCCGGGCCGCGGCTTCGACAAGGCGCTGGTGTATTCGCTGGCCATCAGCGTGCTGACCTGGCTGTTCATCGACGTCGGGCGTTTCGCACTGCGCGCTCCGCTGCGCGCCGTGGCGCCGGACTACTGGCCGCCGCCGGCGCGTGCCACGCTGCTGCTGAGCGCGGGCATCCTGGGCGGCTACGTGCTCGGCACTGCCATCGGCGACCTCTATGCCGGCACCTCCACCTGGGAGCTGCTGCAGCTCGACCCGAACCGCTTCACCGGCGTGCTGCTGTTCTCGGTGACCATCGGCGTTGCCTTCGTCGCCTACTTCTTCCAGCGCGGCCGCAGCGAGGCGCTGGCGCGCCAGGCACGCGAGGCCCAGCTGCGGCTGCTGCAATCGCAGCTCGAACCGCACATGCTGTTCAACACGCTGGCCAACCTGCGCGTACTGATCGGCATCGACCCGCCGCGCGCGCAGGCCATGCTCGACCGGCTGATCGCCTTCCTGCGCGCCACGCTCGATGCCTCGCGCCGCGACGCCGGCACGCTGGCGGCGGAATTCGAGCGCCTGGCCGACTACCTGGCGCTGATGCAGATGCGCATGGGGCCGCGGCTGGACGTGGCGCTGCAGCTGCCCGACGCGCTGCGCGACGCGCCGCTGCCGCCGCTGCTGCTGCAGCCGCTGGTGGAAAACGCCATCAAGCACGGCCTGGAGCCGCAGGTGGCCGGAGGGCGCATCGAGGTGGCGGCGCGGCGCGACGGCGCGATGCTGGTGCTGACGGTGCGCGACGACGGCGCCGGCCTGGGCGCGGCGGTTGCGGCCGGTGCGGCAAGTGCGCCAGACACGGCCGCAGGCGGCGGCTTCGGCCTGCAGCAGGTGCGCGAGCGCCTGCAGGCGCTGCACGGCGGCGCTGCAGCGCTGACGCTGGGCGCGCACGCAGGCGGCGGCACGCTGGCCGAGATCCGGCTGCCGCTGCCGGGCTGAGAATGTGGGCATGACCGCGCCGCCCACCGCGTTGATCGCCGAGGACGAGCCGCTGCTTGCCGCCGGCCTGGAGGCGGAGCTGCAGCGGCTGTGGCCGGCGCTGCGCATCGTGGCGCGCGCCGGCGACGGACAGACGGCGCTCGAGCAGGCGCTGGCGCGGCGCCCCGCGGTGTGTTTCCTGGACATCCGCATGCCGGGGCTGAGCGGGCTGGAGACGGCACGCGCGCTGGCCGAGGACTGGCCCGACGACGTGCCCTTCCCGCTGCTGGTGTTCGTCACCGCCTACGACCAGTACGCGATCCAGGCCTTCGACGCGCAGGCGATGGACTACCTGCTCAAACCGGTCGACGCCGAGCGGCTGGCGGCCTGCGTGCAGCGGCTGCAGCACCACCTGGCCGCGCACGAGGCCGGCGCGTCGCGGCTGGATGCCGCGCTGCAGCAGCTGCGCGCGCTGCTCGGTGCCGCGCCTGCCGCCGCAGCGCCGCCGCGCCTGCGGGTGATCCAGGCGCAGGTCGGCGCCACCGTGCACCTGGTGCCGGTGGACGAGGTGCTCTACGTCGAGGCCGCCGACAAATACCTGCGCGTGGTCACGCCCCAGCGCGAGCACCTGATACGCCTGTCGCTGCGCGAGCTGCTGCCGCAGCTGGACCCGCAGCAGTTCTGGCAGGTGCACCGTGGCACCGTGGTGCAGGCGCGCTGCATCGCCAGCGCGCGGCGCGACGAGTCGGGCAAAGTCTTCCTCAGCCTGCGCGGGCGCAGCGAGACGCTCACCGTCAGCCGGCTGTACGCGCATCTGTTCAAGGGCATGTAGCGCCGCATTTCGCGCCGCGCTGCTGCGCCTTCGTCGCACCGGTGCGCTGTCCGTCGCCGCGGCGTGGCGCGTCACTGCGGCGGCGCGCACAGTGACGCATCGCTTCCACCGCACGACCAGAAGGACGAGCCATGTACACCACCGAAGATGATCTGCTGCAACGCGCGCGCCGCCGCGTGAAGTTGAAGACCGGCTCCCTCGTCCATCTGAGCGTGTACGTGCTGGTGAACCTGGGCCTGACGGCCATCAACCTGATCGGCGGCGGCAGGCCCTGGCATTGGTGGCCGCTGGAGGGCTGGGGGCTGGGGCTGGCGATCCACGGCCTCGTGACGCTTGCAAGCCTGCACGGCGGCGGTCTGCGCGAGCGCCTGCTGCAGCGCGAAGTCCAACGGCTGAAGGCTGGCCACTGAGGGTGCGTCGATAGAATCGACGCATGGTGCGTCACGAAGCAAAGGCTCAACTGAACCCGCAAGGGGAAGGC
>CAZBDE010000316.1:0-3111 GCA_964490415.1 uncultured Pseudoxanthomonas sp.
GTCACGTTCCGCCCGGGCCAGAAGCTGAAGGAACGCGTCGAGACCTACACGGGGACGCACGATGCTTGACCCCGGCAGCAACCGCGAGCTCCCGCCGATCCCGGCCAAGCGCTACTTCACCATCGGCGAGGTCAGCGAGCTGTGCGACGTGAAGCCGCACGTGCTGCGCTACTGGGAAACCGAGTTCCCGAGCCTGAGCCCGGTCAAGCGCCGCGGCAACCGCCGCTACTACCAGCGCCACGACGTGCTGATGGTCCGCCAGATCCGCGGCCTGCTCTACGAGCAGGGCTACACCATCGGCGGCGCGCGCCTGCGCCTGGAAGGCGAGGGCGCGAAGCAGGAGTCGGCGCTGAGCAGCCAGATCGTGCGCCAGGTGCGCATGGAACTGGAGGAAGTGCTGCACCTGCTGCGGCGCTGAACCGCGCGCGCCGGCCTCGCGCCGGGCGCGTCCGAACCGGTATAATCGCCGGCCCGCCTCGGCGGGAAAGAGCTACCTCGGGGTATAGCGCAGCCTGGTAGCGCACCAGTCTGGGGGACTGGTGGTCGTCGGTTCGAATCCGGCTACCCCGACCAATTCGCGTCACGACAGGGCCCGCCACCGCGCGGGCTTTTTCGTGGGCCAACGGTTGCCCGGCGCACGGCGAAGGCTGAACGGAACGCCCGCCGAAGCGCGCGCAAGGCGCCGCAGCCGGCGGCCCGCTGCTTATCCTCCGAAGGACACAACCACTCACGGGGCGGACATGTCGGCAAGGATGGCGGCGTTGTTGCTGTTCGGGTTTTCGCTGGTCGCGATCGCGCCGCTCGGCGCGCAGCAGGCGCTGCCGCCGGGCGCGTCGGCCGCCGCCGCGCAGGCCGCCGATGCGCCCCCGGGCGATGCGGGGACCGTCGTGGTCGACATGGACACGGTCGTGGTCAGCGGCGTGCAGCCGGGGCCGGGGCTGTGGCGGGTCAGCAAGGGCGACCACGTGCTGTACATCCTCGGCACCCAGTCGCCGCTGCCGCGCGACATGACCTGGGATGCGGGCGAAGTGCGCCAGGTGCTGGCCGAAGCCGGCGCGGTGCTCGGTCCGCCCGGGGGCTCGGTCAATGCGGACATCGGCTTCTTCCGTGGCCTCACCCTGGCGCCCTCGGCGCTGAAGGCGATGAAGAATCCCGACGGCGCCACCCTGGACGAACTGCTGCCCCCGGACCTGTACGTGCGCTGGAGCACGCTCAAGCAGCGCTACATGGGCCGCGACCGCGGGGTGGAGAAGAAGCGGCCGCTGATCGCCGTCTACGAACTCTACAAGGAGGCGCTGGAGCGCAACCGGCTGCGCCAGGGCGGGATCGTCGGGCCGGTGCTGGCCGAGACGCTGAAGGCGCGCGGCATGAAGAGCATCCCGACTTCCCTGCAGCTGAAAATCGAGGATCCGCGCGAGGCGATCGCCGATTTCCGCAAGGAAGGGCTCAAGCCGCAGGATCTGGAATGCTTCAGCGACACCCTGGACGTGATCGAGTCCGACCTGCCGCGGATCGCCGCGCGCGCCAACGCCTGGGCGGTGGGCGACCTCGACGCGCTGCGGGCGATACCGCAGAACCGCAGCCAGGTGGAAGCCTGCCTGTCGGCCTGGACCGAGACCGAGACCGCGCGCAAGCGTGGCCTGGTCGACATCGATGCGCGGGTCCGTGACAGCTGGCTGGAGGCGATCGACAAGGCACTGGCCGAGCACCCGGTGTCGTTCGCCACGCTGGCGATCGACAACCTGCTGCACGACCGCGACGGTTATGTCGCCGGGCTGGCCGCGCGCGGTTACCGGATCCAGGCGCCGGACGAGTACGAGGCCGGGCTGGAGGAGGCCGCGGATGGGGCGCAGGTGGACGAGTTCGCGCCGTCGTCGGGGTCGAGGTAGGGGTGACGTGCCGGGGATGCGGCGCGGAACGGTGTGCGCGGCCTTGCCGGAGACGGGATGCGGCGGGCGATGTGGGCGCGGGGTGTGGGGACTTCGGTCGGGTGAGGGCGTCGGGTCGCCCCTGAAGGGGGCTCCTACAAGGGGCGTGAGCGCTTCGGGGGTCAGGCGCCCGCGGCAGCCAGTGGCAGGCCGCCTTCGGGCGTGGCCAGTTGCGGCCAGCGCTTGAGCACCGCGGCGCGGATGCCGGTGGCGTCGATGCCGGCTTCGGCCAGCAGGTCCTCGCGGCTGGCGTGGTGCTGGAACGCGTCGGGCAGGCCCAGCTGCAGCAACGGCATCAGCACGCCTTCGGCATTGAGCAGCTCCGCCACGCCGGAACCGGCGCCGCCGGCGACCACGTTGTCCTCGACGGTGACGAAACCTTCGTGGGTCTTCGCCAGTTCCAGCAGCAGGGCGCGGTCCAGCGGTTTGACGAAGCGCATGTTGACCACGCTCAGCCCGAGCTCGGCGCCGACCTGCTCGGCCGCCGGCACGGTCGCGCCGAAGGCGAGCAGGGCGAGGCGCGAGCCGTGGCGGCGCAGCTGCGCCTTGCCGACCGGCACGGTGTCCAGGGTCGGTTCCATCGCCACGCCCGGGCCGCTGCCGCGCGGGTAGCGCACCGCGGCCGGGCCCTGGTACCGCAGGCCGGTGCTGAGCATCTGCCGGCATTCGTTCTCGTCGGCCGGGGCCATCAGCACCATGTTCGGCACGCAGCGCAGGTAGCTCAGGTCCAGGCTGCCGGCGTGGGTGGCGCCGTCCGGGCCGACCACGCCGCCGCGGTCGATCGCGAACAGCACGTCGAGCTTCTGCGTGGCCACGTCGTGCACGAGCTGGTCGTAGCCGCGCTGCAGGAAGGTCGAATAGATCGCCACCACGGGCTTGGCGCCCTGGGTGGCCATGCCCGCGGCCAGGGTCACCGCGTGCTGTTCGGCGATGGCCACGTCGAAGTAGCGCTCCGGGTATTCCCGGGAGAAGCGCACCAGGCCCGAGCCTTCGCGCATCGCCGGGGTGATCGCCAGCAGGCGCGGCTCGGCCGCGGCCGCATCGCACAGCCAGTCGCCGAACACGTCGGTGTAGGTCGGCTTCTTCGCCCCGCCCTTGGCGACCAGGCCCTTGGCCGGGTCGAACGGGCCGACCGCGTGGTAGCCGATCTGGTCGCCTTCGGCCAGCTCGTAGCCCTTGCCCT
>CAZBDE010000317.1:0-3104 GCA_964490415.1 uncultured Pseudoxanthomonas sp.
CGTTCATCAGCACCGACTTGCCCGAGCCCGGTGCGCCGATGATCGCGAAGTTGTAATTCCCCAGGTCGTTGTCGAAGATGTCCAGTGTCATCAGCTGGCCGCGCCGGCCGCCGAAGACCAGAGCCGGCGTGCGCGTACCGCGCCACTCGGCGATCAGCGGTGCAAGGTGGATGGCATTGGCCATCGTCTTGCGCGAGACCCGGCGCATCTTGGCCAGGTCCTTGTGAAAGCGTTCTGACAGCGTCATCGGCAGGCTGGCCAGCAGCGCCTGGCGGTGCATGTAGACATCGGCATTGAGCTGGAAACCCCGGCCGCGCCAGATCGCGTTGGCGGTCTCGTGCGCAGCGACCGCCTTGTGCGGCGCCGAGAAGATGGCAAGTTGGTGGTACAGGCTCACCAGGCTGCTGCCGATGTCGATGGCGTTGGCGGCCGCGGTCCAATCCTGCAGCTTCTTGCCGACGTCGGGCATCACCTCGGCCATCTTGCTGCGGGCGTTCTGCGTGGCGCGCACATGGTTGGCGGTCACCACCGACTTCATGACGTTCGGGTCGAGCACGTGCACGCCCAGCGTCAGCAGAAAGGGCGCGCTGTACTGCAGCGCCGGCTGCATCAGGTCGCCGATCAGCGAGCCCATCTGCCACAGCGCGAAGCGCTCGGGGAAGGACTTGATCGAATAGAAGCGCGCCTCCAGCGCCTCGTCGCCGCCTTCCTTCCACAGCCTCAGCCCGCTCGGGCGCGGGTCCTGGATGGTGTCGAAGTCGACGATCTGGTCGCGGATCTCGCGTCCGTCGTCGTAGTGAAGGTCGGGTGCATCGGTCTGCGAGACACGGTCGGGGTTGGTGAACAGCGCGCACCAGTTGATCAGGTCCGCCGCGTCGCAGACGCGGTTGGGCAATGACGCCGAGCGCAAGGTCGAGCCCATCGATTCGCGCAGCGCCATCAGCTCGTCGCGCCGGCCCAGGTTCTCGGCCGCCGCGGCACTGCCAGGCAACGACACGCTCATCATCAGCCGGAAGTCGCGGATCGTGTAGTGGAAGCCCGAGGTCAACGACTGCTGGGCGCCTTGCAGCAGGTGGCCGACGCGTTGCCGCGCCAGGCGGTGGAACAGGTTGTCGTTGCGCGCCGGGCGGCCCCAGTGCTTGGCCTTGTCGGCCTGGTCTGTGTCCTCGACGCGCAGGTTGGCGTAGCGGCGCAGCTGCTCGCGCACGTGGGGCGATGCGAACAGGTGGAACTGGATGCCGGTGCCGGGTGGGCAGGTCGAGTACAGCGAGATCAGCACCTCGGCCATGCGCTCGTCGGCGCCGGACTGCGGCATCAGCTCCAGCATGAAGCCCAGGCTGTCGCGGTTGACGAACAGCTTCTCGTCGGCCAGGTAGGCCGAATAGGGCAGCCAGGCGGCGAACTGTTCGGCCGGCGTATCTCGCGCTGCGCCGAACCCGAGCCACGACGTGCGTGAAGCTGGGGGCGTTGCGGCCAGCGGCGATGTGAGGGTGGAAGGCATGGCGGTCTTGTCAGTCGGTGCTGTCCGGGCGTGCGGCAGGCGGTACCCAGCCTTGCAGCGGGGTGTCGGCCGCAGCGGGTCGGGGCAGGCTCTTCGACAGGGGCGTCGGCACAGGCGTCTCCTTGGCGTCGCCGGCGGGTGTGCCGCGCGGCGGCGGGCGCAGCGGTGCGTGGGTCTCACGGATCTGGCGCTGAACGTGCTCGATCAGCCATCCGCCGCTGTCGATCTGCACATAGACATAGCCCTGGTCGTAGAGATCGCGATCGGCGTCCTCCCAGGGCTTGAACCACAGCCGCAGGACACGAGCCGAGGAACGCGCCGGCATCATCGGCGTGGCGACGGCAGTTGCCGTTGGGGTGGGGCGTGGGGGCAAGGCCGTCGCCCCTGTTCCCGAAGCGCTGGCGGTCGCGGTCCCTTCCTTGTGTGCCGGCGCGACTGCGCGGGGCTTCTGGCTCGGCAGGTTGTTCTGCACGGCGTTGGCATAGGTACCCGACACCGAGTCGCAGATCACGCCCTCAGGCGCCTTGCAGGCATAGCTCGAGCTGCCGCTCAAGCCCGACATGTTCGTGCAACCCGCCAAAGCGACTGCGCCTGCAAAGGCGCCCGCCCATCGGGCTGCGCAGCGATGCGCGTTCATGGCTTGGCCCTCGTCATCTGCGCCAACCGCGCTTCGAGCACGCTGCGGTCGACATAACCATCGATGCGCGAGCCGTCGGCCCACACCAAGGTGGGCGTGCCCTGCACGCCCAGGCGCTGGGCCAGGGCCAAGTTGCGTTCCAGCGGGTGATCGCAGCTCGCTGTCGGGTTCAGCAATGACGTGTCCGCATGCAGCATGAAGCGCTGCCAGGCCTGCTCGCGGTCGGCCGCGCACCAGATAGCTACCGGCCGCGCCTGCCCGAGGAAGGGCACGAGGAAGGTATAGACCGTGACGTCGTCCAGGCTCGCCAGCTCGGGCTCCAGGCGCCGGCAGAACGAACACGACGGGTCGCTGAAGACGGCGATGCGCCGCTGCCCGTTGCCGCGCACCGTCTTGATCGCGTCGGCGAACGGCAGCTGGTCGAAGTTCACCCGCTCCACGGCGCTGCCCGTTTGCATCTCGGCGCCACCCGACATCGGACCGCCCGCGGCCCCTTGGGCCGCCATCGCGAGCTTCGGCGCCGTCAGGTCCCGCATCGACTGCGTGTCGAACACCCGGCCGAAGATGAAGTAGCGCGGGCTCTTCGCCGACACGTAGGCCACGTTGCTGTTCATCCAGACCTCGTAGACGCCGGCCACCGGCGAACGTGTCACCTGGCTGAACTGCGTGCCGGGGTGCGCCTTCTTCAGCGTCGCCAGCAAGCGCGCCTCGTCCGGCGCGGCCGCGAGGGCCGGTGCGACAGTCATGCCAATGACGGCGCCGAGCAGCAGCGCAACCAGCGCCGGGCGGGAGGGGTCAGTAGTTGCCATCGTCCGTAGCCTCCTGGTAACGCGCGGCAGGCGCGGCATCGGTGCGTGGGACGCGGTCGCCGGAAGCGGCCATCGGCACGTCGATGCGCACTCCCCGGGTGATGACGACGTCCACTTCGCGCCCGGCATCGACCTCGATCACCGGGAAGGTGTTCTC
>CAZBDE010000318.1:0-3080 GCA_964490415.1 uncultured Pseudoxanthomonas sp.
TTCTTCATCGATGCCGACGCCGCCTCGGCCGCGCAGGCCGGCACGCCCTGGCCCCGCGGCGGGCTGACGGTGGTACGGTTCCGCGACAACCACCTGGGCTATGCGCTGACCTGGTTCGCGCTGGCCCTGCTGGTGGCCGGTGGCGCCTGGCGCTTCGCGCTGGAGGAAACGCGCGTCCGCCGCCGCTGGCGCCAGCGCAGCACGGAGCCGATGGATGCCGCGGATGCAGGCAACAGCTGATCCCCTCGACAAGCGCCGCGCGATCGAATCGGCGCGCAGCGACACCACCCGTGGCGCGGGGGTGCGCAGCATGCAGCAGCTGGTCCAGCTGCGCTGGATCGCCCTGCTCGGCCAGGTCGCCACGATCCTGTTCGTGCACTACGCCCTGGGCATCGCCCTGCCGCTGGCGACGATGCTCGGCGTGGCCGCCTGCCTGGCCGTGTTCAACCTGGCCAGCCTGCTCTACTGGCGCCGGCGTCCCGACGCGGGCGATGCGGCCCTGCTTGCCGCGCTGCTGGTCGACGTGGCCGCGCTCACCGCGCAGCTGTACCTGAGCGGCGGCATCACCAACCCGTTCGTGTTCCTGTTCCTGCTGCAGGTGGCGGTGGGCGCGGTGCTGCTGCCGGCCTGGGCCAGCTGGGTGGTGGTGGCCGCCAGCGCCGCCGGCGTGCTCGGGCTGGTGGTGTTTCCCGGCCCGGTGACCATCGCCGCCGATCCCTCGCAGGGCATGGCCGATCCCTGGCTGCAGGGACTGCTGGTGTGCTTCCTGCTCACCGCGACCCTGGCCGCGCTGTTCATCGGCCGCATCGCCCGGATCCTGCGCGTGCGCGACGCGCGCCTGGCCGACCTGCGCCAGCAGGCCGCCGAGGAAGAACACATCGTGCGCATGGGCCTGCTCGCCTCCGGCGCCGCGCACGAACTGGGCACGCCTCTGGCCACGCTGGCGGTGCTGCTGGGCGACTGGCGGCGGATGGCCCCGTTCACCGAGCACCCCGAGCTGCAGCAGGACCTGGACGAGATGCAGACCCAGTTGGTGCGCTGCAAGTCGATCGTCACCGGCATCCTGCTCTCGGCCGGCGACGCGCGCGGCGAGGCACCGGCGCAGACCACCCTGGCCGTGTTCCTGGACGAACTGGCCAGCGAGTGGAGCGCCACCCGCCCGGTGCAGACGCTGGACTACCGCCGGCACCTGGACGACGACGTGCGCATCGTCTCCGACTCCGGCCTCAAGCAGATGATCGACAACATCCTCGACAACGCCCTCGAGGCCTCGCCGTCGTGGGTGGGCCTGGAGGTCGGCCGCCAGGGCGAGGAAGGCGAACTGCTGCGGCTGAAGGTGAGCGATTCAGGGCCGGGCTTCACTGCCGAAACCCTGGCCAACTTCGGCAAGCCCTACAATTCCAGCAAGGGCCATCCGGGCCGCGGCCTGGGCCTGTTCCTTTCCTTGAATGTGGCCCGCAGCCTCGGCGGCCGCCTGCACGCGGCCAACCGCCCCGGCGGCGGCGCCGAGGTGGTGCTGGAGCTGCCGCTGTCCTCGCTGACCCTCGAAAAGACCGACGATGAATGACACCCCTGCCCCGCGCCGCCTGCTGGTCGTCGAAGACGACGCGGCCTTCGCGCGCACGCTGATCCGTTCCTTCGAGCGGCGCGGCTACGAGGTGCGCCACGCCACCGGCCAGGCAGACCTGGACACGGTGCTCGAAGGGTTCGCGCCGGGCTATGCGGTGGTCGACCTGAAACTGGCCGCCGGCAGCTCCGGGCTGACCTGCGTGCAGGCGCTGCACGAACGCGATCCGGACATGCTGATCGTGGTGCTGACCGGCTACGCGAGCATCGCCACGGCGGTGGAGGCGATCAAGCTGGGGGCCTGCCACTACCTGGCCAAGCCGTCCAACACGGACGACATCGAGGCGGCGTTCGGCAAGGCGGAGGGCAATGCGGAGGTGGTGCTCGGGGAGCGGCCGACGTCGATCAAGACGCTGGAGTGGGAGCGGATCCACGAGGTGCTGGCGGAGACGGGGTTCAACGTGTCCGAGACGGCGCGCCGGCTGGGAATGCATCGGCGCACGCTGGCGCGGAAGCTGGGCAAGCAGCAGGTCAAGTAGCGTTTTTCCCGGCCTGTTGGTGGTGCGGCGCTGGACGGTTCTCTGGTTGCCTTGGAGCTGGGAAGCGGCGCTTGGAGGTGGCTGGGGGCACCGGGTGCATGGCCCCTGGTCACTCATGTCCCCCGGCGCCGGCCTGCGGCCGGCACCTCCTCCTTGACTTCGCGCCCAGGGGCCACGCACCCGGCGCTCCAAATGTGGCAATGCCGCCCATTTTTGTAGGAGCTCCCTTCAGGGGCGACCCGAAACCGCCGGAACGCCGCCTCGTTCAACGGCGATCCCTCCGGAGACTGCGCGTTGAAGCGGGCACCTTTTCACTGCATCGGGTCGCCCCTGAAGGGAGCTCCTACAAGAGCCGGGGGCGCGAGCCTCGACCTGGCGTGTGGGCCTCCTGGGCGAAGTCAAGGAGGCCCACACGCCAGGCCGAGGCCCCCCCAGGTCACGTCGTCGCATGCATTCGGGCAAGAAAAAGCCCGGCAAGACCGGGCCTTCTCAAGAAAATCAGACAGAACCGGAAATCAGGAACGGCGCTCCATCATCAGCTTCTTGATCTCGGCGATGGCCAGCGCCGGGTTCAGGCCCTTCGGGCAGGTCCGCGTGCAGTTCATGATCGTATGGCAGCGGTACAGCTTGAACGGATCTTCCAGGTCGTCCAGTCGCGCACCGGTATCTTCGTCGCGCGAGTCGATGATCCAGCGGTAGGCCTGCAGCAGGATCGCCGGGCCCAGGTAACGCTCGCCGTTCCACCAGTAGCTCGGGCAGCTGGTCGAGCAGCACGCGCACAGGATGCACTCGTACAGGCCATCGAGCTTCTTGCGGTCTTCCGGCGACTGCAGCCGCTCGCGGTCCGGCGGCGCCGGGGTCTGGGTGCGGATCCACGGCTGGATCGAGGCGTACTGCGCGTAGAAATGGGTCAGGTCCGGGACCAGGTCCTTGACCACGTCCATGTGCGGCAGCGGGTAGATCGGCACCTCGGCC
>CAZBDE010000319.1:0-3059 GCA_964490415.1 uncultured Pseudoxanthomonas sp.
CTGCACGGGACCATCACCGACGCGGTCAACTGGCTGCTCGGTACGGGCGACGACATCATCGGCACCGAAACGGTGGTCCTGCCGCAGGCCTCGCTGGAGCTGTATGCGGCGCTCCAGTGGAGCTTCTACATCGGTTCGCGGCGCGAGCCGGTCATCAGCGGCCTGCGCGTCGTGGGATTCCAGGAGGTTCCGCACAGCACCAACCTGCCGTACCACTTCTTCACGACCCATCGCGGCAGCGGCGCGACCTATGTGGTCGCCTTCGACGTGGAGCGCAAGCCCTCGATCCAGCGGCCCGTGATCCTGCTGTAACGCCGGAAGCGAAGGTCGGTGGCGGGTGCAGGCGGGCTGCCTGCACCCGCCCACGCCCCAGGTACACGCATTCCGGGATGCCTCCTATAGCGAATCCGCAGTTGTCCGCGGCCGCGGCGGGCCGCAGAGTCGGCAGCCGGACGTTCGACCGACGGGATGCGCCATGGTCCGCACGCTGTGCCTCTCCTTCCTCCTGGCCGCCGCGCTCTGCACGCCGCCTCCGGCACTGGCGCAGAAGTCGCCGCAGCTCGCGCGCACGCCGCAGATGGGCTGGAACAGCTGGAACACCTTCGGCTGCAACGTCGACGAAGGGATGATCCGGGAGATGGCCGACGCCATGGTCGCGTCCGGAATGAAGGACGCCGGCTACGAGTACATCAACATCGACGACTGCTGGCACGGCACGCGCGACGCCGACGGCAACATCCGTCCCGATCCGGAGACCTTCCCCTCGGGCATGAAGGCGCTGGCCGACTACGTGCATGCCAAAGGCCTGAAGCTGGGCATCTACTCCGACGCCGGCGACACCACCTGCGCCGGCCGCCCCGGCAGCCGTGGCCACGAGTACCAGGATGCGCTGGCCTGGGCGCGCTGGGGCATCGACTACGTCAAGTACGACTGGTGCGACACCGAGGGCATCAGCCCGGCCGCGGCCTATGCCACGATGCGCGACGCGATCGCGAGGACCGGCCGGCCGATGCTGTTCAGCATCTGCGAGTGGGGCGACAACAAGCCCTGGGAGTGGGCGCCGGAGGTGGGTCATTCCTGGCGCACCACCGGCGACATCCATCCCTGCTGGAGCTGCGAGTACAGCCACGGCTCGTGGTCGTCGCTGGGCGTGCTGCCGATCCTCGACAAGCAGGCCGGGCTGCGCAAGTACGCCGGCCCGGGGCACTGGAACGACATGGACATGATGGAAGTGGGCAACGGCATGAGCGAGGAGGAGGACCGCGCCCATTTCTCGCTGTGGGCCATGTTCGCCTCGCCACTGATCGCCGGCAACGACCTGCGTTCCATGGGCGAGGCCACCCGCCGCATCCTCACCCACCGGCCCATGATCGGGATCCACCAGGACCGGCTCGGCATCCAGGCGATGAAGTGGATCGACGAGGGCGACGTGGAGCTCTACCTCAAGCCGCTCGAGGGCGGCCAGTACGCGCTGCTGTTCCTCAACCGTGGCGATGCGGCGCGCGACTACCGCCTGGATTGGGCCGTCCACGCCATGAAGGACGACATCAGCGGCCGCCAGATCGACTTCGGCAGGCAGCGCTTCGCATGGCGCGATGTCTGGCAGGAGGGCGAGGGCAGCACGGCCGAAGCCTTCACCGCACGCCTGCCCGCGCACGGCGTAGTCGTGCTGCGGCTGTCGCCGCAGTGAGCAAAACCGGGGTCAGAGTGCACTTTCTTTGATCGAACGGGGAGGCGCAGTCCACTCATTCCCCGTCGGGGGCAAACAGGAACTGCACTCTGACCCCGGTTTTATTCCCCTCGCGCCAGCGTCTCCTCGACGGCGCTGAACGACGAGCGCTTGCCCGGTCCGGGGCGGTCGTTGCCGGTGGCGAAATAGACCACGCCGGTGCCGGCCGTGCGGTCCAGCCACAGGCCGGCGAGCAGGCCGTAGGCATTGCCGCTGTGGCCGACGCGCGGCACGCCGTCGCCGAACGGGTCGTCGCCGCAATCGGGCAGGCCGGTGGCCAGCGTGTGCACGGCCAGGCCGTAGCGGCAGGTGAAGCCACCGAGGATGCGGATCGGGTCGTCCTCTTCCAGGGTCAGGCCGTTGTGGCCGTCGAAGCTCCATTCCGGGCCGATCATCGCGGCGACCGACGCGGGCTCCAGCAGGCGCACGCCGTCCACTTCGCCGTCGCCGAGCAGCAGGCGGCCGATCTTCGACAGGTCGTTCGCGGAAATGCGCAGGCCGCCCTGCGGGCCGAACACGTTGGAGCTGGTGCCGGCGCGCCACTGCGACAGGTCGCAGCTGCCGTCGCGGGCCTTGGTGATGCCGCAGGCCGGCTTCCTGCCCTGGTTGTCGTCGACCTGCGGTTCGCCGTTCACGTACAGCACCACCGCGCGCGCGGCGGTGGCTGCGTCGCAGCCTGGCCAGCCGTAGCAGGCGTGCAGGCCGAGCGGCGCCAGCACCAGGCGCTGCATCAGCAGGTCGAAACGTTCGCCGGTGGCGCGTTCCATCACCCCGGCGATGAGCGGGAAGCCGGCGTTGGCGTAGCGCCAGTACGTGCCCGGCGCGTGTTCGGCGTCCCACGCCTTCGGGTCGTCGAGCAGGTCCTTGAAGTGACCGTCGAACGGCACCTGCCAGTAGCCGGCGCCGTCGGTCAGGCTGGAGGTGTGCGAGAGCAGCAGGCGCAGGGTGATCGGCGTGTCGGGGAAGGCCGGGTTGCGCACGCTGTAGCCGAGCGTTTTCGACACGTCGGCATCCAGGTCCAGCATGCCTGCCTCGACCAGCCGCATCACCCCGATCGCCAGCACCAGCTTGGAGATGGAGGCGATGCGCACCGGGTCGTCGGCGGTGACGGCGCGTCCGCTGGCGGGGTCGGCCAGGCCGGCGGTGCGGACATCGGTTACGCCGTCGCGGTCGAAGGCGACGCGCACGCTGGCGACGGGCGTGGAGGTGTCGTCGGCGAAGGCCGGCGCGGAGGCCAGCAGGAGGAGGAGGCAGGCGAGGTGGCGCAGGAAAGTGTTCATGGCGCCGAGTCTAGCGAAAAGGAAACCGGGGTCAGAGTGCACTTTCTCTC
>CAZBDE010000320.1:0-3045 GCA_964490415.1 uncultured Pseudoxanthomonas sp.
TAACAAGAAAACAGCGCAAGTATGATGATTTAAGCGGCTCGTACACAAACGAAACCATCGACAACCTCACCTACACGTATAAGAGTACCGACAAGAACAGCCTCGAAAAAGTTACCGATGCAGCCTCTACAAATGCAGCAGCGGGATTTGATAACGGCACGAGCAGCACGAACAACGACTATACCTACGACATCAACGGAAATTTGTTAAGTGATAAGAACAAAGGCATCGACAGCATAAAGTACAACTTCCTCGGCAAGCCGGTGCGGATGAAGTTCAGCGATGGCAAAGTGATCACCTACGTGTATGATGCAGGCGGAAACAAGCTAACGCAAAAGCTGTATAACGGAGATACTTTAAAGAATACAACCGACTATGTGAACGGGTTTGTATATGAAAACGGAAGCTTGAGCTTCTTCGGCTCGCCCGAAGGCAGGGTTGTGAATAATGGCGGAACATTGGAATACCAATACTCCATAGCCGACCACCAGGGCAATACACGAGTAGTATTTACATCAGAAGCACCTGCTGCCGAAGTAGCCATAGCAGACTTTGAAAGCGGAACGAATGAAGATTTCCAGAACTACAGCAACCGTGTCAGCTTCGAGCTGATGGATCACACCGATTTCAGCGGCAGTACGTACAGCTATTCACAAAAGCTTACAGGTGGCGCAAACTCACAGGTAGGCGTAGCGAAAAGCATGAAAGTGTATCCGGGAGACAAGGTGAAGGTAGAAGCATACGCTAAATATTATAATCCATCCGGAACATCCAGTAACATAACCGGCTTTGCAACAGCACTTACTTCTGCCTTTGGTGTAAGCGCAGTTTCAACCGGAGAAGCCTTAAAAGCCTACACTGCCTTAAATGATTACGGAGGCTTTATAGCCGCAGGTGGCCCTGACGGTACGGATGAAGATTACCCTAAGCTGTTTGTGAATATTTTATTGTTTGATAAAGACCACAACTTTTTGGATGCCGCATGGGAGCAAATAGATGGTGGTGAACAAATAGGCGCAACGCCTAAAGCTGCGCATGATTACATGGGCAAGGAAGTAACAGTTAAGGAGGCCGGCTATGCGTATGTTTTTGTGAGCAACGAGAACCCGACACTGGTAGAGTTCTATGTGGATGATGTGGCGATCACGCATACGCCTACTAATGTAATTCAATACAATGAATACTACCCGTATGGAATGACCTCCAACGCTTCGTGGACAAGGGAAAATACAAAGGACAACAATTATTTATACAACGCTGCCAATGAATTAAACAAAACAAGCGGCTGGTATGAGATGTACTACAGAGGTTATGACCCGGCTATTGGAAGAATGTTACAGGTTGATCCGTATGCTACAATGTATGCTTCTTTCAGTACATACAATTATGCTTTGAATAACCCGGTGATGATGAATGACCCGAGCGGTGGCCAGGCAATGGAATGGCAACCTGGTATGTCGTATTATGGTGTAAATAGATATAACCGTATTGCTGCAATGAGTGAATCCGGCAGTTATTATGACTGGGATGATTCTTATAGTAATGCAGGCGGTGGCGGAAGTGTAACAGTTATAAAAGGTCCTAATGGTGAGTTTTGGGGATATAAATTCTCTGGCGGTGCAGCATCAAGCCTTATGTCTACTTTGCAACTTGGTGCGGGTATATCATTAGATTATATTCCAGGTGGCGGGAAAAATGGCAATGACTTAGTAACTATTGATTTAGTTGCATTGCTGGTTAATGCGAGTTCAAGAAACATTTCAGACAAGAGAATGCGGAGATTAGCTGATCGTATAGATGCTCAAATAGAAAAGACGTGGAGTGGATCAGAAGGAGGATTGGATTGGAAGACAACAGCAACGGTTGCAATAAAAGGAGATAAAATAATGCATGAAGATCCGTTTATCTTTTATTTAGTAGATGATATAAGAGATTTTTTCCCTGGCTCAGATCGTAATATAATAGGTAAGTCTGCCTATGGCGCAAATTGGGCATACATTGAACTTCGAAGTAATGTTGCTGAAACTGCAGCACATGAATTCGGACATGCTTTAGGGTTAAATGATATGCCTAATCAATCATACTGGGTTCATACAGCTACCGGAAATTCAATGAATAGATTCAAAGACAGTGACCTGCCGGGTAATATTATGTATCAAAGTATAAATTCAAACAGAGGGACTTCAAGTTCTATTGATCAAATATTATATATTATGCTTGGTACTGGTCTTTTAGAATTTAGCCCTTTGTTTAAATTTGTTAAATAACTCTGCTTGATGAAAAGGAATAAAACCTTATTTTATTGTGCTATTATTTTGGGCATGTGTAGTTGCAAGAGTAGCCTTGTATACGATAAAAATTTTAAAATAGATAGCCGGGATGGATTTTATATCAATTTAGAGGGCTTTTCGAATGATACTATAGCTTTAAACATCAATGGCATGGATGTGTTAAGGAACATAGTGTTCACGAGTCAGCTAATGAATGAGCAGTATATCTTAATCGAAGAAGATATGGGGGAGTTAATCATTTCAGTGCCAGGAAACCCTAAGGTATCAAGTAATTTTAATGAGCAGAATCTAATTAATGTCAAAGTTAAAATTGCGGATGCATCGAATGAATTTAATATCAATTTGCGCCAAGGAAGATTTCTTTTCTTCAGAAAATATCTACTCTCTGAAAAAGAGAGGTATAATACTCACCGTATGGATAATAAATTAAAACGGTTTTTTTCAAATACTTTTAATTCACATAAGACCGAGATTGACTCTGGTATGGGTTATCCGTCAATAGTTTTATTTCAATTTCGAAAAGCACCTATTTACGATTAAATGATAGAGCGCTTATTTTTGGTGGTGTTACAGAAAGTATGATAGAGTTATAAGTGATTGAGAATCAGCATAAGAGGAACTTTGGAAAGAACAGGATAAGTAAAGACCGGGACGGGTAATTGCCCGTCCTGCTTATTTTTAACAGGTTAGCGGGCCCCTGAACTGGCGCGGAACTTCGAGGCTGTGTAAAAACTAAAATTCTCTCAATTAAAGT
>CAZBDE010000321.1:0-3022 GCA_964490415.1 uncultured Pseudoxanthomonas sp.
GGTGCCGTCGTGCACGTCGCCGATGTACATGCCCGGGCGCTTGCGGACCGCTTCCAGGCCACGCAGGACGGTGATCTTGCTGGAATCGTAGGAATCGTTGCCGGGGGTGGAACTCGGGGTCTGCTCGCTCATGCCTTCGCCGCGTCGGGGCCGGGCCGCGGCCCTTGCGGCCGCGACTCCTTAGCTATAGGAATCGAGGCCCGATTATAGCAGCCCCACCCCTCCTCGACGGCCCGTCGCATCCGTCGCCAGCCCCCTGTTTGCCCGCCATTCGTAGAGCCGGGCCTGCCCGGCTGCTCCTTGCCGCCTGGCCGGGAGGCGGGCGGAGCCGCCCAACAAGCCCGCCCCCCACGAAACCAGGCACTCAGCTTTCGATCCGCCCCTGTTCCACGTGGAACACGCGCAGCGCGGCAATCAGGTCCTGCAGCGCCGGCGGCACTTCGGTGGCGGTGACGAACAGCTGCAACCCCGGCTGCTCCAGCAGGAATTCCAGCACCCGCCGCTGGTGCTCGCGATCCAGTTCCGACGGCAGGTCGTCCAGCGCGATCACCGGCCAGTGGCCCTGGCGGCCCGCGTAATCGCTGGCCTGGGCCAGCAGCAGGGCCAGCGCGATGAGCTTGGTCTGCCCGCGCGAGAGCGCCTCGCGCCCCGGCAGCCCCTGCAGGGCGATGCCCCAGTCGGCGCGGTGCGGCCCCACTCCAGTATGGCCACTGAGCCGGTCGCGATCGCGGCCGAGCAGCAGCGCGTCGGCCAGCGACAGCTCCTGGCGACGCCAGCCGGGCTGGAATTCCAGCCCCTGCAGGGCCAGGCCATGGGTGAGCCGGGCAGCAATACGGGACGCCTGGGGCGCCAGTTCGGCCAGATAGCGCTCGCGTTGCGCGGTCAGCGACTCCCCCGCTTCGGCCAGTTCATGGTCCCAGGCGTCGAGTTGGGCATTGCCTCCCCCCGCCTTGAGCAGGGCGTTGCGCTGCTTCAGCGCGCGGGCGTAGCGTCGCCACAGAGGCAGGAACCCCTGTTCCACGTGGAACAGGCCCCAGTCCAGGAACCGGCGCCGGTTCTCGGCGCCCCCGCTGACCAGCGCATGGCTCCCCGGCTCGAAGGTCACCACCGCCAGCGCCGTGCACAGCTGGCCCAGGTGGGCGACCTCGCGGCCATCGAGGCGCCCGGTCCAGTCCTGGCCACTGTGGCGCAGGCCGGCCCGTCGGACCCGGGGTGGGGCCTCACCCTCCCCGCCTTCGGACCATTCCACGAACACTTCCAGCGCCGGGGCATGCTCGCGGACCAGCCCGTCACGGACCCGGCCACGAAAGCTGCGTCCGTAGGCCATCAGGTGCAGGGCTTCGAGCACGCTGGTCTTGCCGGCGCCATTGGCCCCGGTCAACAGGTTCAGGCCAGGATCGGGCGCCAGCTCGACCGAGTCGAAACGGCGCAAGTCGCGCAGCGACAGCCGGGTCACCCGCATCGGCAGGCCCCGACAGCAGGACGCCCGGCCGGAGCCGGGCGTCGCATGGGTTCCACGTGGAACATGAAGGCTGTCCGCCCGGTCAGAGCCGCAGCGGCATCACCACGTGCCGGCACTTGCTGCTGCTGGCCTCGCGGACCAGGGCCGAGGAATTGGCGTCGCGCAGGGCGATGATGACGTGCTCCTCGCGCAGCGCGCTCAGGGCATCCAGCAGGTAGTTCACGTTGAAGCCGATGGCCAGGTTGTCGACCCGGGTGTCGGCCTCGATCTCTTCCTGCGCCTCTTCCTGCTCGGGGTTGTGCGAGCTGATCCTCAGCTGTCCCGGCGAGACTTCCACGCGCACGCCGCGGTACTTCTCGTTGGACAGGATCGCCGCACGCTGCAGTGCCGCGCGCAGGACCTCGCGCTCCAGCTTGACTTCCTTCTCGGCGCCGATCGGGATCACCGCCTCGTAATCGGGGAAGCGGCCATCGATCAGCTTGGAGGTGAAGGTGACATCGTCGCGCTTGACCCGGATATGGGCTCGTCCCAGCTCCAGCTCCAGCGCGCGGTCGCCGCCTTCGAGCAGGCGCTGCAGCTCGGTCACGCCCTTGCGCGGGACGATGATCTGGCGCTTGGCGCCGACCGCCTGGTCCAGCGGCGCCTCGCACAGCGCCAGGCGGTGGCCGTCGGTGGCCACGCAGCGCAGCGACTGGTCGCGCAGGTCGAACAGCAGGCCATTGAGGTAGTAGCGCACGTCCTGCTGGGCCATGGCGAACGCGGTGCGTTCGATCAGCTCCTTCAGGCCGGCTTCCGGCACGCCGATCCGCTCGGTGGCCTCGACCTCGTCGACCGACGGGAAATCGTTGGCCGACAGCGTCGCCAGGGTGAAGCGGCTGCGCCCGGCCTGCACGGTGACCTTGTCGCCGGACTGGCTCACGGTGACCCGGCTGCCGTCCGGCAGCGCGCGCACGATCTCGAACAGCTTGCGCGCCGGGATCGTGGTCTCGCCGTCCTGCGCGTCATCGACCGCGGCCCGGGCCACCATTTCCACTTCCAGGTCGGTACCGGTCAGGGACACTTGTCCGCCCTGCACCTGGACCAGGAAGTTGGCCAGGACCGGCAGGGTCTGGCGCCGCTCGATAACGTTGACGACCTGGGCCAGGGGCTTGAGAAAGGCCTCGCGTTGCAGAGTGAAACGCATGGGAATCCGTGCCTCTACGCTTTGAAGGAATGTGGAATAAATCTAAAAGCGGTGGTGCTGGAGTCGGCCCGGAGCTGTGGAAAACCGTGTCAACCCTTTGAATATAAATGAAATTTACTGCTTGCAAAGGCTGCGGAGAAGGTCGCCTGCGGGGGCAGGACAAGCTGTGGATGGTTTTGGCGTCGCGATTCTGTCCCCGGCTTATCCCCAGCTCGTCCCCGCCTTCTCCCCCGGTTTTCCTCCGCCGGGGAAATCTACCGCACCTGCGCCGTCATCGGCGGTACCGGAGGGCGGAATTCCATCGCGGCCGCCGTTCGTTCGATCACTCGCTCAGCTTGCGGATCAGCTTGTCCCAGTCCTCGCGCAGCTTGCCGTCG
>CAZBDE010000322.1:0-3019 GCA_964490415.1 uncultured Pseudoxanthomonas sp.
CTTCCTGCCGCGCTGGCGCATCGACGACATCATGGTCAGCTTCGCCGCCACCGGCGGCTCGGTCGGCGCGCACGTGGACCAGTACGACGTGTTCCTGCTGCAGTCGCATGGCCACCGCCGCTGGCAGATCGATGCGGGCCTCGCGCTGGACGGAGTGGCCCCGCCGCTGGATTTCCGCGACGACGTCGAACTGAAGCTGCTGCGCGAATTCACCCCCAGCCACGACTGGGTGCTGGCCCCCGGCGACATGCTCTACCTGCCGCCGAACATGCCCCACCACGGCATCGCCGAGGACCCGTGCCTGACGATCTCGATCGGCATGCGCGCCCCGGCCGCGTCCGAACTGATCGGCGACTGGCTGGACGAACTGCTGGCCGACACCGACGAGTCGGTGCGCTACCACGACGGGGACCTGGCCGTGCCGGCCGATCCGAACGAGATCGACGTGGCCGCGATGAACCGCGTGGTGGCCGCGCTCAACGCGATCCGGATGAACGACCCGGACCGGCTCGGCGACTGGTTCGGCCGCTTCATCACGACCTACCGCGCCGCCGGCGAGGTCATGCCGCGCGGCGACGAGCGCCCGCGGATCGAATTGGAGTGGGACCTCACCCAGGGCGCGGCGCTGCAGCGCCACCCCTGGTCGCGGATGGCCTGGCGGCGTCATGCCGGTGGCGGCGCCAGCCTGTTCTGCAGCGGCCGCACCCTGTCCCTGCCGCTGGCCGACGCGCGCCTGCTCGCCGACACCCGGGTGCTCGACGGCGCGGCCTGGAACGCCCTCTCCGAAGCCGGACGCGAGGCCGCGCACGGCCTCTACCAGTCCGGCCACTACGCACTGCAGGCCGAGGACCCGGACGCGGACTACGACGAGGACGCATGAGCCAGACCTTCGCGACGGCCGGCTTCGCCATCGCCGGCGTCGACTACGCGCTCGACCACGCGCGGCTGCACGCCGTGCGCGAGGTGGTGTTCGTGCAGGGACAGCAGGTCCCGCCCGAACTGGAACGGGACGCGCTGGACCCGCTGTGCTTCCACGTCCTGGCCGTGGACGGCGAAGGCATCCCGGTGGGTACCGCGCGCCTGACCCCGGAGCGGCGGATCGGGCGGATGGCGGTGCTGGAGCCGTTCCGCGGCCGCGGCATCGGCGAGGCGATGCTGGCCGTGCTGCTCGACGAGGCCCGCCGCCGCGGCTGGCCCGAAGTCGGCCTGAACGCGCAGGTGCACGCGCTGCCGTTCTACGCCCGCGCCGGCTTCGTCCCGGCCGGCCCGGTCTTCGACGAAGCCGGGATCGCCCATCGCGGGATGCGCCGGTGCCTGCCCGGGGCCAGCGCGGTGGAGGACGTGGACGCCGCCGCCGCGGTGCTGGTCGCCCTGGCCGGACACGCCCGCCGCGAACTGGGGATCTACAGCCGGGCCATGGACCCGGGCCTGCTGGACCGCGGCGACGTGCTCGACGCGCTGCGCCGCTTCGCGGTGCGGCCGGGCGAACGGCGGCTGCGGATCCTGCTGCAGGACGCGGCCACCCCGCAGCGCGGCGGCACCCCGCTGCTGCCGCTGGCGCAGCGCCTGCCCAGCGTGTTCGCCTTCCGCGAGGTCCGCGACCCGGTCGACGCCCGCTACGCGTCGGCCTACGCCTTCAACGACACCGGCGGCGCGCTGTTCCGGCCGCTGGGGCACCGCTTCGACGGCGAAGGCGGCGTGGAGGTCGCACCGGTCGCGCGCCGGCTGCAACTGGAATTCGAACGGGTCTGGGAGCGCTCCCGCCCCTGCACCGAGTACCGTGCCCTGTAGGAGCTCCCTTCAGGGGCGACCCGGGGTGGCCGGAAGGCGCGGCGTTATTGCGCGGGACGTGGTGGGAGGCGATGCGTTGAACGCAGGGGTGTCCTGGCCACCTCGGGTCGCCCCTGAAGGGGGCTCCTACAAGAGGCGGATCCGTGTACGGGACATGTCCCATGGCCAGTGTGAACCCACGCAGGACGGGGGTCGCGCGGGCCTGTGTCGGCCGATGGTATTAGGTCCCTGAACAGGGATTGGAGGGTATACTTTTGCGGCTTTCACGCCCGCTCCGCCGGGCTTGGGCCGCTTTGGCCCGTCCCCCACCCTGACGCGACACCATCGTGGACAACCTACTCAAGCAGTTTGCGCAGTCTTCGCAGCTCGGCAGCAATGCCGCCTTCATCGAGGACCTGTACGAGCAGTACCTGGTCTCCCCCGACAGCGTCGATCCGAAGTGGAAAGCGTATTTCGACGGTTTCCAGGGCCGCGAGGCCGGTGACGTCCCGCATTCGGCGGTCATCGCCCACGTCGCCGAGGCCGCCCGCCACGCCGCCAACAACGGTTATGCCGCCGCCCCGTCCGGCGCCGGCGACGAGCGCGAGCGCAACGTCGGCCGCCTGATCACCGCCTACCGGTCGCGCGGCCACCTGGGCGCGAACATCGACCCGCTGGCGCTGACCCCGCCGATGAACCCGCCGGACCTGGGCCTGGCCTTCCACGACCTGGCCGAACGCGACCTGGACAGCGAGTTCAGCACCGGCGGCCTGGCCGGCCAGCCGCGGATGAAGCTGCGCGACCTGCTGGCGCGGCTGAAGGCGACCTACGCCGGCTCCATCGGCGCCGAGTTCATGCACATCCCCGAGGTCGCGCAGCGCCAGTGGCTGTACCAGCGCCTGGAGCTGGCCGGCGGCGACTACAACCTCAGCACCGAGACCCGCCAGCGCCTGCTGGAGCGGCTGACCGCCGCCGAGGGCCTGGAACGCTACCTGCACACCAAGTACGTCGGCCAGAAGCGCTTCTCGCTGGAAGGCGGCGATTCGCTGATCCCGCTGCTGGACACCGTGGTGCGCCAGTCCGGCGTGGACAAGGTCAAGGACATCGTGATCGGCATGGCCCACCGCGGCCGCCTCAACGTGCTGATCAACACCCTGGGCAAGAACCCGCGCAAGCTGTTCGACGAGTTCGAAGGCAAGTTCGAGCACGACGAGCGCGCCCACGCCGGCGACGTGAAGTACCACATGGG
>CAZBDE010000323.1:0-3006 GCA_964490415.1 uncultured Pseudoxanthomonas sp.
TCGTGCTCGAGGCCGGCACGGCCCGCCACGACATGGACAGCCTGGCCTGGCGCCCTTGCCGGCCACGTCCTCGTAGCGGAGGGTCTCGTAGCCGAGGTGGCGCCGGGCCAGGCTGTCCATGTCGTGGCGGGCCGTGCCGGCCTCGAGCACGAAGCTCTCCAGCAGGGTGTCGTCGTCGTAGCCGCCCAGGGCGATGCCGTGGCGGCGCATCACGTGCAGGTCGTACTTGCCGTGCTGGCCGATCTTGCGCACGGCCGGGTCCTCCAGCAGCGGGCGCAGCAGTTCCAGCGCCTGCGCGCGGTCGATCTGCGCAGGCGCGCCGGGATAGTCGTGGGCCAGCGGCACGTAGGCGGCCTTGCCGGGCTCGCAGGCGAAGCTCAGGCCGACCAGGCTGGCGCGCATCGGGTCGAGGCTGTCGGTCTCGGTGTCGAAGGCGAACTGGCCGGCGGCGCGCAGGCGCGCGAGCCAGTCCTGCAGCCGTTCGACCGTGGTCACCGCCTCGTATTCGCCCGGCGCGGCCAGGGCCGGGTCGAGGTCCGCGGCCGGTGCCGCGCTGGCGGCGGCGACGAAACCGCTGCCGCGCGAACGCCCCGGCTCCTTCTCGGCCACCGCCAGCACCGGTCCGCTGCCGCCCTCGGCGGCGATCGCGCCGGCCTCCAGTTCCTTCAGCGCCTGGTTGAAGCCATAGCGCTGGTACAGGCCGCGCAGCGCGTCCACGTGCGGCGCGCGCAGGACCAGCGAAGCGGGCCCCTGCTCCAGCGCCACGTCGGTCTTGATCGTGACCAGCTCCCGGTTCAGCGGCAGCCGCTCCAGCGCCGCGCGCAGGTTGTCGCCGATCTTGCCCTTGATGTCGCCGGCGTGGGCGATGACGCCATCCAGCGAACCGTACTCGCCCAGCCACTTGGCCGCGGTCTTGGGACCGCACTTCTCCACGCCGGGCACGTTGTCGATCGCATCGCCCATCAGCGCCAGCAGGTCGACGATCTGGCCGGCGCGCACGCCGAACTTGTCGGCCACCGCCGCATCCGAATCCATGCGGCTGCCGCTCATGGTGTTGACCAGGGCGATCGAGCCGCCGTCCAGGCCGGGTGCGCGCACCAGCTGGGCGAAGTCCTTGTCGCCGGTGGAGATGGTCACCTCCATGCCGGCGCCGGCGCCCTGCACGGCCAGGGTGCCGATCACGTCGTCGGCCTCCACTCCGTCGATGCGCAGGATGTCGATGCCCAGCGCGTGCACGATCTCGCACATCGGCTGCACCTGCGCGCGCAGTTCGTCGGGCATCGGCGGGCGGTTGGCCTTGTACGCCGGATAGAGGTCGTCGCGGAAGGTCTTGCCGGGCGCGTCGACCACGAAGGCGACGTGGTCCGGTTTTTCCTTGAGCGTGGCGCGGAGCATGTTGACCACGCCGAACAGCGCGCCGGTCGGCTCGCCGGCGGCGTTGGTCAGCGGCGGCAGCGCGTGGAAGGCGCGATAGAGGTAGCTGGAACCGTCGATCAGGACAAGGCGTTTCATGCCGGCATTCTACGGCCAGGGCCGGGGCCGGCCATGCGGACCGCTCCGGGGGCGGGCGAAGGACGCCCGCGTCCTCCGTAGAGCCGGGCTTGCCCGGCTGCCCTCGGCCCGAAGCCAGGCGCGAAAGGCAGCGGGGCGAGCCCCGCTCCACGGCAAGGCACGCGATGCGCGACCGGCTCGCCGGCACGCCCCGTCAACGCAAGCGGCGCATAATGCGGGCCTGCACGACAGGGAGCCGCCATGCACAAGCCGATCCTGACCACCGCGGCGCTGGCCGCGGCCTTCGCCCTTGCCGGCTGCGCCAGCACCGGCGCGACCGGCGCGCCCGTGGACGTCAGTGGCGCCGACGTCGCCACCCGCACCCTGGACAACGGCGACGTGTTCGAGGAATACCGCGTCGCCGGCCAGCTGCGCATGGTCAAGATCACGCCGCTGCGCGGCGCGCCGTACTACCTGTACGACCGCGACGGCGATGGTGCGCTGGACCGCGACGACGCCGACAAGCTGCCGCAGACCTACTGGAAACTGTTCTCGTGGTGAACGACGCCGCGGCGGACATCCGCCCGGCCGACGACGAAGCCGCGCTGCGCGCGGCCTGGCCGGTGGCCGCGCAGCTGCGCCCGCACCTGGATGCCGACAGCTTCGTCGCCCAGGCGCTGCGCCAGCAGGCCGAAGGCTGGCGGGCCACGGTGCTGTACGACGCGGACGGGATCCCGCGCGCGTTCGCCGGCTGGCGGGTGCAGGAGATGCTCGCGCACGGACGCCTGCTCTACGTGGACGACCTGGTGACCGACGCGGGCGCGCGCAGCGGTGGCCATGGCAAGGCCCTGCTCGACTGGCTGAAGGAACAGGCCCTGGCACAGGGCTGCGCCAGCCTGCAGCTGGACTCGGGTACCCAGCGCATCGACGCGCACGCCTTCTACCTGCGCGAGCGGCTGAGGATCGTCTCGTTCCACTTCAAGGCCGCGCTCGACGCCTGAGCCGCCGCGTTCGGCCGGCGCTCACCCCGCCGCGGTGTGGTTGACCGACAATGGGCCGACGCACGGATGCCGGTCCGTGCCCATGCACAGGACTTCCCGATGCTTCGCTGGTTCGAGACCCGGCTGGATCCCTATCCGGCCGCCCCCGCCACCCAACCGCCACGCTCGCTGTACGCGTTCTGCCGCCACTACACGCGCGGCGCCGAACCCTGGCTGGCGCTGATGGCGCTGCTGACCACGGCCATCGCGGTGACCGAGGTGTCGCTGTACGCGTTCACCGGTTCGATCGTCGACCGCCTGTCCAGCCACACTCCGGCCACCTTCCTCGCCGAGGAAGGCCGGAACTTCGTGCTGATGGCGCTGGTGGTGCTGGTGGTGATGCCGGTGCTGAACCTGTTCAGCGCGCTGGTCATCCACCAGGCCCTGCTCGGCAACTTCCCGATGCGGATCCGCTGGCAGGTGCACCGCTACCTGCTGCGGCAGTCGATGGGCTACTTCCAGGACGAGTTCGCCG
>CAZBDE010000324.1:0-2999 GCA_964490415.1 uncultured Pseudoxanthomonas sp.
ATGCACACCTCGCTGATCCTCTACGCCGAGCACGAGTTCAACGCCTCCACCTTCACCGCGCGCGTGATCGCCGGCACCGGCAGCGACATGCACAGCTGCATCGCCGGCGCGATCGGCGCGCTGCGCGGCCCCAAACACGGCGGCGCCAACGAGGTCGCCTTCGAGGTGCAGAAGCGCTACGACAGCCCCGACGAGGCCGAGGCCGACATCAAGGCGCGGGTCGAGCGCAAGGAAGTGGTGATCGGCTTCGGCCACCCGGTCTACACCGTGGGCGACCCGCGCAACCAGGTGATCAAGCAGGTCGCCCGCGAGCTGTCGGAGGAGCAGTCGAGCCTGAAGATGTACGACATCGCCGAGCGGCTGGAGACGGTGATGTGGGACATCAAGAAGATGTTCCCCAACCTGGACTGGTTCAGCGCGGTGAGCTACCACATGATGGGCGTGCCCACCGCCATGTTCACCCCGCTTTTTGTGATCGCCCGCACATCCGGGTGGAGCGCCCATGTGATCGAGCAGCGGATCGATGGCAAGATCATCCGTCCCAGCGCCAACTACACCGGGCCTGAGGATCAGGAGTTCGTGCCGAGGGATCGGAGGGGGTGACAGCATGATGACGCGGATGCTCGGGGGGAGCGATGCGCGAGGGGATCTATCGCAAGACGGATGCGGGCCGGGACGAGATCCGTGACCGCAGCCGGCGCCTGCCGCCGGCATTGAGGACTGTGCTGTTGATGGTGGACGGCCAGCGCACGCTGGCCGACCTGCGCCAGGTGGCCGGCAGCGTGCGCGCCCCGGACGATGCGCTGGAGCGCCTGCAGGCGGAAGGGTTGATCGAACCGACCACCGACCGCTTCGATGTGGAAGGCCTGATGCGGGCCGCATCAGGCAACGGCGCCGCGGCATCCGTCGCGGCCATGGCGAAGCCGGTGCCGGCAACGCCGGCGTTGTCGCCCGCGGCGGCGTTCGCGCCGGCGGCACAGGTGGCCGCCGAAGGCGCCGCCGTCGTGGAAGCGGAGCCGGACACGGCCACGCCCGCCGTCGATGCCGACCACTACGTGCGCCTGTACGGCCGCATGAGCGAGGCCGTGCGCGCCCACCTGGGCCTGCGCGGCTATTTCCTGCAGCTGAAGATCGAGCGCTGCACCGACGCGGCCGGCCTGCAGGCCGTGCTGCCGGAGCTGCGCCAGGCCCTGGCCAAGAGCAAGGGCGACACCTTCGCCAGCGACTGGGAGCGGGCGCTGGTGGAGCCGGCCTGAGCCTGCCGGCGGCGGGGGAGAGCCGCCGCCGGCAGGCGAGGGTCGTGGCCGGCGAAGTCGCGCCGGTGAGGCCGCGCCGGTGAGGATCAGGCCAGGCCTTCGGCCTTGAGCGCGCGCTGCACGCCGGCGTCGGCGTCCATGCGCGCGGCGAACGCGGCCAGCTGTTCCAGGCCCGACAGGTCGATGCCGGTGCGACCGGCCCAGCGCAGGGTGATGTACAGGTAAGGATCGGCGTAGCTGCGGAAGCCCGCCAGCCATTCGCGGCCCTGCAGCTGCGTGTCGGCCGCCTCGAACAGGCTGCGCACGCGCCTGCGCGCCGCGGCCTTGACCGCGTCGTGCCGGGCCGGGTCCTCGATGTAGTTGCCCGGGCCGAACAGCGGCTTGAATGCCGGGTGCAGGTCGGAATTGACGAAGGCCAGCCAGCGCCCGGCCTCGGCCCGCTGCCGCGGGCTGCCGTCGCCGGCCAGTTCGGCCTTGGGGAAGCGGTCGGCGATGTAGCCGACGATGGCCGCGTTCTGGGTCAGGACGAAGTCGCCGTCGACCAGCACCGGCACCGCGCCGGAGGGATTGAGCGCGCGGAATTCCGCGGACTTCATGGTGTCGGCGTCGACCACCTGCGCCTCGAACGGCTGGCCGGTCCAGCACAGGTCGATGTGGACCGCGGTGGAGCAGGCGCCGGGCTTGGTATAGAGCTTCATGCGGAACGGTCCTCGGGACGGAAGGAAACAGGCCCGCGATTATCGCGGGCCTGTCGTTCAGCATGCGTGGTGGCGCGGCAGCGCAGCGTCGCGGCGCCCGGGCTTGCGCCTGCCCGCCTCAGGTGCGGGGCTTCAGCCGCTGTACCCGGTAGAAGGTGTGGTCGCCGATGGTGGCCACCTGGTAGGCGTTGTTCCAGCTCGGGCTGGCGATCGCATGGGCGGCGAAGTGGCTGGCGCCCGGCACGATCTCGCGGCGCTGGCCCACCGGCAGCGCCCAGTTGCGCTCGGCGCGCAGGGCCACGTCGATCGAGCGGTCCCAGGCTTTCATGTTGGCCAGCTGGGTGTTGGGCGAGACGATCGTGGGCGCGAACTGCTTGCGCGCGGTGACCACGTCGCACATCGAATCGCCCCACAGGCCGCTGTCGCGGCGGCGCAGGGCCACCTCGGCCACGGCTTCCTGGCCGCGCACGCTCTGGTCGCGGGCTTCCAGGTACACGGTGGTGCTCAGGCACAGCGAGTCGGCGGCCGGCTGCGGCAGGAGCTGCGACAGCCAGAGGATCCATGCCAGTTTCATCAGTTTCTCCTTGCTCCGTCTGCGCGTGGCCGCGCCTCGTCCCGGAAGGGGGCGGGGAGCTGGCGCCGCGGGGCGTCATGGGGAGGCGGCCGAAAGTCCACGGGCCGCCCGGGCTGCCGGCGAATCTGGAGAGCCGGCGGGACCTGCCGAAGCGCGGCGGGTCGAGAGGGGAAGTGGCGCGCAAGATAGGGGCCCGTTTCCCAACCGAAACTGAACGGGTCCGCTTGACAGGCCGGCTTGGCACGGGGTGTGAAATCGTGACCGCCGGCAGATTTTCCGGCGTATTCAGCGATCTCGAGGCACCCACCCGCCGGGACGGACGGACTGTAGGAGCTCCCTTCAGGGGCGACCCGATCCCGCCGAAAGACGCCGCATTCAACGCATACCCTCCGGAAGGGCGCGGTTGAACGCCGCTGCGTACCCACCCGGATCGGGTCGCCCCTGAAGGGAGCTCCTACAGGGAGCGCGAGG
>CAZBDE010000325.1:0-2988 GCA_964490415.1 uncultured Pseudoxanthomonas sp.
GACATCGTCGACACCGCCGGCACCCTGTGCGCCGCCGCCGCCGCGCTGAAGGCGCAGGGCGCGCACAAGGTGGCCGCGTACTGCACCCACCCGGTGCTGTCCGGCCCGGCGGTGGACAACATCAGCGGTTCGCAGCTGGACGAGCTGGTGGTGACCGACACCATCCCGCTGTCGCCGGCCGCCCGGGCCTGCAGCCGCATCCGCCAGGTCAGCGTGGCCGAGCTGCTGGCCGAAACCATCCGCCGCATCGCCTTCGGCGAGTCGGTGAGTTCGTTGTACGTGGACTGAGTTTTTCCCTGGTTCCCCTGGTCGCGGGGGAACCGCCCCAAGCCGCCGCGAGGCGGTCAATCAACCTAGGTAGTGAAAAAATGGCAACTCATGTGATCAACGTCGAACGTCGCGAGGACGAGGGCAAGGGTGCGAGCCGCCGCCTGCGTCGCGACGGCAAGGTGCCGGCCATCGTCTACGGTGGCGAGCTGAACCCGGTCAACATCCAGCTCGACCACGAGAAGCTGTGGCTGGCCCAGCAGAACGAGTGGTTCTACTCCTCGATCCTGGAGCTGAGCCTCAACGGCGACATCCAGAAGGTGCTGCTGCGTGACATGCAGCGCCACCCGTACAAGCAGCAGGTCATGCACCTGGACTTCCAGCGCGTGAACGAGAATGAAGTCCTGCGCGCCGCCGTGCAGCTGCACTTCGTCAACGCCGAGAAGTCGCCGGCCGGCAAGACCGCCGGCGTGGTCATCATGCACGAGCTGACCGAAGTGACCGTGTCCTGCCTGCCGAAGGACCTGCCGGAAGCCATCGAGGTCGACCTGGGCGAACTGGTCGTCGGCGACGTGATCCACCTGTCGGCGCTGAAGCTGCCGGCCGGCGTGGAGATCCCGCAGCTGAAGCTGGGTGCCGACCATGACGTGGCCGTGGTGGTCGCCAAGCACGCCCGCGTCGAGGAAGAGGCGCCGGCGGCCGAAGGCGGCGAAGAGCAGAAGTAAGCCGTCCGCGTCCCGTCCGGCAGGCCGGGCGGGACGCGGGCGTCTCCCGAGATGGCGGAACTTCGACTCATCGTCGGGCTGGGCAACCCCGGTCCCGAACATGCGAACACCCGGCACAACGCCGGGTTTCGTTTGGTCGACGCGCTGGCGGAAAAGGCCGGCGTGCGCTTCGGCCTGGAATCGAAGCTGTTCGGCGAGACCGCCAGGGTCGACATCGGCGGCCGCAGCGTGTGGCTGCTGAAGCCGGCGACCTTCATGAACCTCTCCGGCAAGTCGGTGGCGGCGGCGCTGCGCTACTGGAAGATCGCGCCGGAAGAGGCGCTGCTGGTCCACGACGAGCTCGACCTGCCGCCCGGTGCGGTGCGGCTGAAGTTCGACGGCGGCCACGGCGGCCAGAACGGCCTGCGCGACACCATGCAGCACCTGGGCCACGGGAAGTTCCACCGCATGCGCATCGGCATCGGCCATCCCGGGCACAAGGACCGGGTCACCGGCTGGGTGCTGGGGCGCGCGGGCAAGGACGACCAGGTCATGATCGACCGCGCCATCGACGAGGCCATCGACGCGCTGCCGCTGGCGGTGGCCGGCGACATCAACGAGGCGATGAAGCGCCTGCACACCCCCAGGCCCTGACATCGGGCCCTGAGAACGCAGGGGCTTGCGGGCCAGGTTCCGGCGTAGCCGGTGCCTGGCCCCCAATCCCTTTCACAGTGAAGTCCGGAACGCCATGGGCATCAAATGCGGCATCGTCGGCCTGCCGAACGTCGGCAAGTCGACCCTCTTCAACGCGCTGACCAAGGCGGGCATTGCGGCCGCCAACTTCCCGTTCTGCACGATCGAGCCGAACGTGGGCGTGGTCCCGGTGCCGGACCCGCGCCTGAGCCAGCTGGCCGAGGTCGTCAAGCCGCAGAAGGTCGTGCCGACCGCGGTCGAGTTCGTCGACATCGCCGGCCTGGTCGCCGGCGCGGCCAGCGGCGAGGGCCTGGGCAACAAGTTCCTGGCCCACATCCGCGAGGTCGACGCGATCACCCACGTGGTCCGCTGCTTCGAGCACGGCGACATCGTCCACGTGGCCGGCAAGGTCGACCCGCTGTCGGACATCGACACGATCGACACCGAGCTCGCCCTGGCCGACCTGGACAGCGTCGAAAAGGCGCTGAACCGCGCCGAACGTTCGGCCAAGGCCGGCGAAAAGGACGCGATCGCGCGCAAGCCGGTGCTGCAGAAGCTGCATGCCGGCCTGAGCGAGGGCACGCCAGGCCGCGCGCTGGGCCTGGACGAGGAGGAGCGGGCCCTGGTCCGCGACCTGTTCCTGCTGACCCTCAAGCCGGTCATGTACGTGGCCAACGTGCTCGAGGACGGGTTCCACGACAATCCGCACCTGGAGACGGTGCGCGCCCGCGCCGCCGCCGAGGGCGCCGAGGTGGTGCCGGTCTCGGCGGCCATCGAGGAAGAGCTGTCGCAGCTGGACGACGCCGACCGCGACACGTTCCTGGCCGACCTGGGCCTGGAGGAGCCCGGCCTGAACCGGGTGATCCGCGCCGCCTACAAGTTGCTGGGGCTGCAGACCTACTTCACCGCCGGGGTCAAGGAAGTCCGCGCCTGGACGGTGAAGGCCGGCTCGACCGCGCCGCAGGCCGCCGCGGTGATCCACACCGATTTCGAGAAGGGCTTCATCCGCGCCGAAACCATCGCCTTCGACGACTTCCTCCGGTACCGGGGCGAGGCCGGGGCGCGCGAGGCCGGGCGCATGCGCCTGGAGGGCAAGGAGTACCGGGTCCAGGAAGGCGACGTGCTGCACTTCCGCTTCAACGTCTGAAGCGGGGCGGTCGCGAAAAGTGGTGCCGGGGTGCGTTGACAGCGGCGCCGGGTGTAGTCAGAATTGCGGGCTGTTTCACCCCGGTCGTACGCCTTGAGTTGTACCGGTCGCGGTGGCAGGTCCCGGAGGGATACCCAAGCGGCCAACGGGGGCAGACTGTAAATCTGCTGGCTTACG
>CAZBDE010000326.1:0-2967 GCA_964490415.1 uncultured Pseudoxanthomonas sp.
AAGCGTGTTTTCGAATTGCATGCACAATATTAAGCAATCTCTTTATTTAAGGTTACCGGTCACCTGCTTTTCGTGATGACATCGGAAACGACACCTGCAATAACAAGCCGGAAGCGGATTAAAAAGAACTTCAGGCTGGGTAAAGGCTTACTTAGTTTTGCGCGTTCTTCACTCCGGCATGACGGCTTAGCAGAAGTCGAATTTTTAAATTCCACTTAAACCGGAATTTGTATCTTTTGCCCGTGAAGTCCCTCGTTCCCCTGCTGCTCCCCGGAACAGGCGCGGAAGTTCGAGGCTGACTGCGAGCATTGTCGGGCACAAGTGAACAGTGCGCCTTGCCATCGCACAACACTTGCGCCAGAGTGGAGGTACGTACGGATAAGAAAGAAGAAGATATCAAATTTGGTTTGCAATCCCTGGGATTACTGACATGGAGTGAGTTTGTTTATAATGAGATCGAAGATATAAAGCCAGAAAGCATTACTTTTATCCGGTAACTGCCGGATGATGTAAGGTACTGAATAACAAATCAATTATAACACCTGGTAAATGGGCAGAGTATGGCATCAAGATTCAATGATCAATTGAAAAAAGGGGGGGTTAAAATATCAAGTGGCGATATTTTTGAAGTTTCGGCCGGGGGATATAAAGGGTATTTTCAATTTTTGTACAAAAATGACTCATTTCTGAATGGTCACCTCGTACGGGGTTTTAAGGTCAAAATAAGGGATGATGAATTTCTTACGTTAGAACAAATACTATCGAAAGGAACTCTTTTCTATGGATTCACTCGAGTTTTCGAAGGCTTGAAAGAAGGGTTTTGGACCAAAATAGGAAACGTGGAGATAGAATCTACCTTCGAGACACCCGTTTTTAGAATCACCAACGATACCTCGGCATATGTATCAAAATCTTACGACTGGTATATCTGGAAACATGATTTTGATAAAGCAAAAAAAATTGGAGCATTAAGTGCGGAATATAAATCTTTACCCTTTTCAGCAATTGTGCCACCTGAGAGAATCGTTTCTTGGATTGAAAATGGTCGGCAGGAGTTTTCATATTTGCCAGAATAAAATATTTCTGAGATCTGTATTAGGACAGAGTGATGTGTTATAGCCTAGAAGGGAGTTGTTGACTTATGGTGAAATTAAAGCAATTAAAGTCAGGGACTATCATCAGAGTAAAACTTGAGCATAACCTGGGTTTTGTTTACGGGAAAGTCATAAACCTGACTGAGCTCTTAAATGTAAAACAAGATGTTGACGAACTGGTGCATTTTTACAACTACGTAACTATTGAGCCTGGTAAAAATGACCTGATAATACTTCAGGACAAAGATTTATTAGTGGGGCCCATGTTCGTTTTAGATTTGAAACCAGTGATAAAGAACAGCACATGGGAAGAAGCTGGATTTGTTGAGCCCCGAAACGAAGAATTGATAATTCCTGACTTTAAAGAAGCAAGGCCATTAGCCACTTGGAACGAAGAAGAAGCGACCGGTTGGGGTTACATAAGAAACCTTCATGTAAATGGACGGGTAACTTCCTCTTGGGAAAAAGTAAGACATCTTGAAAAGTTTCAGTACCTATCCCATGATCTCATTACCAGGCGATTAACAATGGAGCATCTTCGGCAAACAGGTAAAAAGATTGAAGATTATTATGAACTTAAAGAGTGGGAGGAGACTTCAGTTTACAAGAACATGAAGTATACTTCGGTTTACTCGTCCGTGCCAAGAGAAATCAGGGGCAGGGCAATTGAGTGATCTTTACAACATCTTAATCCAATTTTTTTGAAACAAAAACAATCTTTAACAATCCGTATAAAGCTGGACGATCGCTTTTCCGATACCAACTTAAAGCTACGTTATACACTGGTGGATACATTGGAAGAGAGAGAAATTGGAGAAGTGTACGATGAAAATATGGGGGAAGATTTTATGGAAGTTACCTTAGATATAGTACGTACAGATAAGAAAGAAAAAGATATCAAATCTGTTTTGCAATCCTTGGGATTACTAACAGGGAGTGAGTTTGTTTATAGTGAGATCGAAGAATAAATCTGTAATACACCAGATTATCAGTTGGACGGGTTTGTAAAGGCTAACTCATTGGTATTCGGCATAGCCCCCGACTGGCGCAAGTCTTTCCGGTTAGTGTGATGGCAAGCACGAGACTCGGAAAATCTTTTGACCTGACGATGCATTTACAATCTTCTTATGAAACGCGGTGTTAATGCGGAATCGGCTACCGCAGGCGAGCTTAGTTCCGCAACTCATGTATATTCAAAGGAAAAGTTTAAGTTCGCAGTAAACAAAACGTTTCTGAGAAGGCACGGAAGTAACTCCGAGCCAGTGCGGTGAGTACTTGTACCGTTTCCCTTTGCTGAAACAACACTCTTTAAAAAGCAAATGAAAAAATGAAAATTTTAATCCTCATCGCGTTTTCAGTAATAGTGAGCAACCCAATCTTCGCACAAGATATTGATTGCAAGGTTAAAATTATTAAGATTGACTCAACCGAGTCCAATTATTTTATTAATGGGGTTCTTAAAAAGAAACGTAGCGTTAATGTTTTGATTATTTCAAAAAGAGATACGACAGTGATTTGTTGTGAGAGAATTAAACTAAAAACAACCTATTTGTTAAAATTGTCCAGCTATTTAGGTGAAGATAGATTGAAAAGTTATCCTGCCAAGCCTAAAGGAACACTTAGAATCAGAGAAGATGGGTATATAATATGGGATGGTAAATCAAGACTACCGTATAAGTCTGAAGATATAAAGTCACTTTTCTACATAAGAAAAGATAAGTAGTAATGGGTTACACATAATTTACTTTATTAAGATTACCGGTCACCTGCTTTTCGTGATGCCCGGCATGGTAGATGGTAAAATAGATCATTTCGCGCAGCGTGAGCTTGCCTAAGAGCGGGTGCGGGAGGATGAGCAAATCCAGTTGCTCTT
>CAZBDE010000327.1:0-2959 GCA_964490415.1 uncultured Pseudoxanthomonas sp.
TCGATGGATCGCGTTCGATGGAAAACGGGCGCGGCTCCCCAAAGCCACACCGGCATCCTACGGAGTGCGCGGCCCCGGCGACCGTGACCGGATAGACAGTTCGGAGGACCCGGGAACGAAGCTCAGGCCGCGGCAGCGGACAGGCCGAGCGAATCGACCACCGACTGCATCGCGCTGTAGAAGGCGTCCTCCTCGCGGTGCAGGCGCAGGCGGTCGAGCTGGACCATGGCCGCGAGCTGCTCGGGCGAGGCCACGCAGAAGCGCGAGCCGCGGCGGTTGACGAACATGCGCCGCCCCGAGATCGGGCTGACCCAGGCCAGCTTGCCCGGCTGGACCCGGCCCAACCGGTCGACGAAGTCCAGCCACGTTCCCAGTGGCAACGCCTTGAAGTAGTCGGCCGTGTCCATGTCGAAGCCGATCTGCTCGGGCGCCTCCTCCGGCAGCGGCGAAGGCTCCTCCTCCACCGGCGGTGGCGCGACCGGCTCGGGCGGCAGTTCCGGCGCCGCCGTGTCGGCGGCCTGGCGGCCACGCAGCACGTCGACCAGGGCGCCGGTGGCGGCCTCGGCCGTGGCCGCGGCCAGCCCGGCTTCGGCGTAGATCCGCTGCAGCGCCGGCCGGTGCGACTCCAGCCAGGGCTCGGCGATGCGCGGCGAGGCCTCGCTGGCGGTAAGCAGGCCGTCGGCCAGGGCCAGCGCCGCGATCACGCCGGGGCCGCCATTGCCGGCGCCTTCGCGCAGGGCGGTACGTTCCACGTGCTGCGCCCATGGCCGGCGCAGGAAGCCTTCCAGCACCGGCGGCAATGCCTTGCCCTCCACCCGCGCCGCCACGGCGTCGACGACGCAGGCGCGCGCGGCGGTGCGACGCTCCTCGGCGCGCTGCATCTCCGCGGCGCGGCGCTCGGCGATCTCGACCCGGCGCCGGTACTGCTCGTGGTAGGCGCCGAATTCGGATTCGGCCTGCAGGAAGACGCCGAGGTGTTCGTCGAAATCGCGCACCACCTGCGCGGTGACCGACTGCACCTGGGCCAGCAGCGCCAGCTCGGCCGCGGTCTCGCCCGGATTGCCGTCGCAGGCGTCGGCGAGCATGTTCAGCAGGCGCCGCACCGGATGGCTGTCGCGCACGAACAGGCGCGGGTCCTGCAACGCGACCTTGGCCACGGGCGCCAGCATCTGGCCCAGCAGCGGGCGCAGGTCGGGACGCAGCTGCGATTCGCCCAGCATCGCCTGGAACAGCAGCGCCACCAGGTCCAGGGTGTCGGCGTCGGCCGGCTCCAGGCGCACCGCGCCGGGATCCACGCCCAGCCGCGAGGCCTGCGCCAGCACCTCGCGGCGCAGGCCGGCGCGCAGGTCGCCGCCGCGGTCCATGTCGTCGAAGCCGGCGTGCGGCGCGGTCTGCAGCAACGACAGCGCCGAGACCAGTTCGCGCGGCGACAGGACCTGGCGCGCGCCGTCGGCGCCGCCCGCATCGCGGTCGCTGCGCGCTTCCTGCAGCAGGCGGTGCAGTTCGGCCGGCAGCAGTTCGTGTTCGCCGCGTGCGTGCACGTCGATCGCGTCGCGCGCGGCCACGGTGCGGGCGCCGCCCTGCCAGTGGCTGAAGAAGCGGGCGATCCAGTCCGGCGCCTCGGCGCGGGTGCCGGGCAGGCCGGGAATGCCGCGCCGGCGCGCGCGGCCTTCGGGCAGGTCGATCTGGCGGGCGATCGCCAGCAGTTGGCCTTCCAGCATCCCGTACAGCGCGCCGACCCGCTCGACCATGCCCGGCCCGGCCGGCCCCGATGGCCCCACCGGGCCCGATTCGAGCAGCCGCACCGCGGCCAGCTGCGCGCGCGTGGTCAGGCGCGTGCCGGAGAACGCGGCGTACACCGCCACGCCCAGGTGCTCGGGTCCGATCGGGTTGTTGTCCACGCCGATGCGCAGGCCGCCGGCGATGAAACCCAGGTAGCGGTCCAGGCGCATCAGCTCCGGCCGCCACTGCTGCTGGATCGCGCCGGCCAGGTTGCGCACCGCCAGCCGCACCTCCAGTTCCGACTCGCCGACCAGGACCAGGTCGTTGCCGCGGGCCAGGGTGCGCTCGACCGAGATCGGCCGGCCCGCCTCCAGCGACTGCCACGCGTTGGCCAGGTGCGCGCGGAACGCGGCGACCAGCGATTCGCGCTCGCGCTTCAGTTCCTGGACCGCGTCCAGGTAGTCCTTCTGCGCGGCCGGCGGCGCCTTGTCGGCGAGTTCGAACAGGCCCGCGCCCACGCCCTGCAGTTCGGCGGCGAACGCGTCCGACAGCGGCAACAGGATGGTTTCCCGGACCTTGTCGAGCAGGTCGGGATTGCGGCTGGGCAGGTCGTCGGCGAAAGGCGGTGTCTGCATCGGCCTTCGAAGATAAGGCGAGCACATGAACCGCGTGTGCAGGCCAGGTCCGTCCCCCGTTCCGGGGCGCGTGGGGGTGGGCGCCTATACTTCCCACCCTCGGCACGCCGCGGCCGGACTTGAGCGATTCGAGATTATGCACACGATCCCAGCCCTGCAAGCCCTGGACGCGCGCCGTTCGGTCCCGTCGATGGAACTGGGCGAGCCCGGCCCGGACGAGGCCACCCTGCTGCGCATGCTGCAGTCGGCGGTGCGGGTGCCCGACCACGGCAAGCTGGTGCCGTTCCGCTTCGTGCGCATCGCCGGCGACGCGCGCCATGCGCTGGGGGAGTTCCTGGCCGCGCGCGCGCTGCAGCGCGACCCGGACGCGCCGCCGCACCAGGTCGAGAAGGACCGGCAGCGCTTCTCGCACGCGCCGCTGGTGATCGCCGTGGTCGCGCGGCTGCGGGCCGGGCACAAGGTGCCCGAGCAGGAGCAGCTGCTCAGCGCCGGCTGCGCCTGCTTCGCCCTGCTCCAGGCCGCGCAGGCGCTGGGCTTCGGCGCGCAGTGGCTGACCGCGTGGATGGCCTACGACCCGGAAGTGGCGCGGGTGCTGGGCCTGG
>CAZBDE010000328.1:0-2954 GCA_964490415.1 uncultured Pseudoxanthomonas sp.
GCCGCCGCGCCAACCCGCGCGTGGGCTACGGCGCCACCCAGGAGTTCACCCGCGAGAGCTGGTCGCTCACCCACGACGGCACCTGGGATTTCGGCAACAGCCTGGTCTCGCTGCAGCACATCGCCACCAACAACGAGGGCCGCACCCTGCCGTTCACCGTGGCCGAGCGCGAGCAGCTGCTGGCGATGATCGACGGCACCGGTGCGTACGCCGGGATGAGCCTGGCCGACCGCCGCGCACTGGCCGAATCGACCTTCCTGCCGCGCCCGAGGCGCAGCCTCGAAAGCCGCCAGTACACCCTGGACGGCAAGCTCGACATGCCGTGGCAGTGGCGCGGCGAGCACATTTCGGTGCTCGGCACCCAGGTGATCCGCGGCGAGCTGGAGGACGGCGTGTTCGGCATGGAGGCCGGCACTCCCAGCGCGGTACAGGAACACAACATGTACTCGCTGTTCGCCGAGGACACCTGGTACGTCGTCGAACCGCTGGCGATCACCTACGGCCTGCGCTACGACGACCACGAAGTGTTCGGCGACCACGTCAGCCCGCGCCTGTACGGCGTCTACACGGTCAACGAACAGTGGACGGTCAAGGGCGGCGTCAGCACCGGCTTCAAGACCCCCAAGACCACCCAGCTCTACAACGGCATCACCGGCTTCGGCGGCCAGGGCACCACGCCGCTGTTCGGCAACCCGGACCTGCAGCCGGAAACCAGCACCAGCACCGAACTGGCCGTGTACTGGCAGCACCCCGAAGGACACAACTTCAATGCCACCCTGTTCCACAACAAGTTCGAGGACAAGCTGTCCACCGAAAGCTGCGGCGCCGGCCTGGCCCTGGCCTGTCCGACCGGCGAGTACGCCGACCTGGGCTACGTCACCGGCTCCGTGCCGGTGAACATCGACGATGCGGTGGTCCAGGGCGCCGAGCTGGCGGGCCGCTGGCAGTTCGCCGACCGTTTCGGCCTGCGCGCCAACTACACCTACACCGACAGCGAGCAGAAGAGCGGCCCGTCCGCGGGCCTGCCGCTGGGCAACAGCGCCCGGCACATGGCCAACGCCACCGTCGACTGGCAGGCCAGCGACCGCTTCGGCATGTTCCTGACCGCCGAGCTCCGCTCCAGGCGCTATCGCGGCGTGGACGCGGCCACCGGCGAACCGCAGTACTGGAAGGACTACGAAGTGCTGCACCTGGGCGCGTCGTACCAGTTCGCCGAGTGGGTCACGCTCAACGCGCGGATCAACAACCTGCTGGACCGCGACTTCACCAGCTACGAGTACTCGTTCCTGGACAACGGCGACGGCAGCTGGACCCTGTCGGCCCAGGACGACTACAACAACAAGGACAAGGCCCGGAACATCTGGGTCAGCCTGAACTTCAGCTTCTGACGCCGTGCGCGGACCCGGGCGCGTCAACCGCCCGGGTCCGCGTGCGTTGGATGGACGTCACGCCCCGTTCAATGAGAATTGTTCTCATTGATGACCTATACTTTCCACTCTTCCGTCCTCCTCCACTCCGTGACCGCGACCCAGGCCCACCACGATCCGGTTTCCGCCCAGCACCGCCGCGGCTTCTGGCTGCGCCAGCTGCACCAGTGGCACTGGATCAGCTCGGCGGTGTGCCTGGTCGGGATGCTGCTGTTCACCGCCACCGGGATCACCCTCAACCATGCCTCGAAGATCGAGGCGCAACCGCGGGTGGACACCCGCACCGTCGCGCTGCCGGCACCGCTGCTGGCGCAGCTTGCCCAGCAGCCGGAGGAAGGCACCGCGCCGCTGCCGGCGGAAGTGGCCGGCTGGCTGGACGACACGCTGGAGTTGTCGCTGGGCCGGCGCCCGGCCGAATGGTCGGCGGAGGAAGCCTATCTCTCCATGCCCTCGCCCGGCGCCGACGCCTGGCTGAGCATCGACCGCGAAACCGGCGCGGTGGAATTCGAGCGCACCTCGCGCGGCTGGATCTCGTACCTCAACGACCTGCACAAGGGCCGCAACGCCGGGCCGGCCTGGGGCTGGTTCATCGACGTGTTCGCCATCGCCACGCTGGTGTTCTGCATCACCGGGCTGTTCCTGCTGCACCTGCATGCACGGCAGCGGCGGCTGACCTGGCCGCTGGTCGGCCTGGGCCTGCTGGTGCCGCTGCTGCTGGTCCTGCTCTTCATCCATTGAAGCCTTCATCCACCGACGAGGTCCGTTCCATGCGCGTCAAGCTGTTCATCGCGGTCAGCGGCCTGCTGACGCTCCCGGCCTACGCGGCCGAGCTCGAGGTCAGCGTCGAGATCCCCAAGCTCAACGTGGCCGAGTACCACCGTCCCTACGTGGCGATCTGGCTGGAGGGCGCCGACCAGAAGGTCGCCTCCAACCTGGCGGTCTGGTACCAGATGAAGGACACCGCCGAAGGCCACGGCACCAAGTGGTTGCCCGACCTGCGCCAGTGGTGGCGCAAGTCCGGCCGCACCCTGGACGTGCCGGTCGACGGCGTGACCGGCCCGACCCGTCCGGTCGGCAGGCACGTGGTCTCGTTCGCCGAGTCGCAGCCGCAACTCAAGGACCTGGCCCCGGGCGAATACACGCTGGTGGTCGAGGCCGCGCGCGAGGTCGGCGGCCGCGAACTGGTGAAGATCCCCTTCTCCTGGCCGGCCAAGGCACCGCAGTCGGGCAAGGCGCAGGGTTCGAGCGAACTCGGCGCCGTCGCCCTGACGGTCAAGCCCTGAGCCTGCCGCCGCGCACCCCACACCGTCATCCTGGCACCCGCATCCACCGCACCCGCTGCGGACACTTCCGGAGGTTCCCCATGAAGCGTTCCCTGATCCTCGCCGTCGCCATCGCCTCGCTGGTCGCGCCCTTCGGCGCCGCCGCGCACAAGGCCTGGCTGCGTCCCTCGCAGACCGTGCTGGCCGGCACCGACCCGTGGATCACGGTCGATGCGGCCGTGTCCAACGACCTGTTCTACTTCAA
>CAZBDE010000329.1:0-2939 GCA_964490415.1 uncultured Pseudoxanthomonas sp.
CCCACTACCCGCTGCGGGCCGACGGCACGCCGGCCTACAAGTTCACCGTCTGCCCGTCGCGCTTCGACGCGCAGGAAGCCCAGGTCCGCAACGTCGTGCGCTGGAACGCCGACAAGATCGTCGGCGCCTGATCACCCCCCCCCAACTGCCGAGGAAAGCTCGTGAGTTCAACCCCCGACAACCCACACCCGCAACCCCAGGGCGAGGCCTTCGACAGCGAAGACCTGTTCAGCCTGGACGACGACACGCCGCTGCCGGCCTGCCCGCCGCGCAAGCCGGACGACGATCAAATCTGCGAGGCGTGTCAGTAGTGCGCGCGCTTCTGGACGCCGCCAGGGCGCTGCTGGCCCAGCTGCCCGGCCCGCAGCACAAGTCCTACATCACGTATCACGCCCGGCTCGAAGTCGATGCGCTGCGCGCAGCCATCGCGCGCGCCGAGGCCGACCTTCGCGCCACTGAAACACGGGAAAGTGAGTCATGACCACACCGAACCTCCACCAGCTGCGCGTCGTCGACGAGCACCTCGAACTGCGCTGCAAGATCACCCGGCTCGTCGCCTTCATCAACCACTCGCCGATCTACGAGATTCTGCCAGGCGCCGAGCAGAACCGGCTGCGCCGGCAGCTGGCGGTGATGCGGCTGTACCTCGAGGTGCTGTCCGAGCGCATCCAGGCCTTCGGCGAGGCCGCCGCTTAAACAGTCTCATCGCAAACAAACTGTTGACAACGCAATGGTTTGTCAATAACATGGCGCCACTGATTCACCGGAGAACCCCATGAGCAACACACCCAGCGACGCCGATGTCGCCCACGAAGTCGTCGGCCCGGCCGCGGAAGGCTCGGCGGTCGCGCTGATCGCGCCGCTGCAGATCATCGAAGTCGGCCTGGCGGCGCTGCGCATCGAGTCCGACGAGGCCGACTGGGACGTCGAGACCACCGACGGCGAGCGCGCCGCGCGCGAGTTCCGCGCCAAGTGCGTCAAGGTCCGCACCTCGGCCGACGCCGCCTACGAGCAGGGCAACAAGCCGCTGCTCGCCGCGCAGCGCCAGGCGCGCGAGCTGGTCAAGAAGATCCAGTCCTTCGTGCAGCCGATCGAGGATGTGTGGGACGCCAAGATCAAGGCCAAGGAACAGCGCAAGGCGGCCGAGAAGGCGGCGCGCGAGCAGGCCGAGCGCGACCGCATCCGCATCATCCGCGGCCGCATCGACGACTTCACCTTCGCGGCGTCGTCGTGCGCCGGCTGCACGTCCGAGCAGATCAAGTCGCTGCTGGACTGCCTGGACCAGCGCACCATCAGCAAGGATCTGTTCGGTGAATTCGTCGACGAGGCCGAGGGTGCGCGGCTGGCTGCGCGATCCGCCGTGCAGAAGCTGTACGACGACGCCGCGGCGCGCGAGGCCGAGGCTGCGCGGCTGCAGGCCGAGCGCGAGGAACTCGCCCGCCAGGCGGCCGAACTGGCGGCGCAGGTCGAAGCGCAGCGCGCCGAGCAGGCGCGCATCCAGCGCGAAGCCGAAGCGCGCCTGGCCGAGGAGCGCCGGCAGTTCGAGGCGCAGCGCGCCGAACAGGAGCGCGCCGCGCGCGAGGCCGAAGCCGCGGCGGCCGAGGAGCGCCGCCTGGCCGCCGAGGCCCTCGAGCGCGCCGCCGCCACGGCGCGAGCGGAGCAGGCCCGGCTCGATGCCATCGCCCAGGCCGAGCGCGAGCGCCAGGCCGCCGAGCTGAAGGCGCAGATCGACGCCTTCGAGGCCGAGAAGCGCGCCGAGCGCGAGAAGGTCGAGGCGCAGCTGCGCGCGCAGCGTGAAGCCGAGGCGCAGCGCCTGGCGGCCATCAAGGCGGCCGAAGAGGCGGCCGAGGCCCAGCGCCGCGCCGAGGAGCTGGCCGAGCAGGAGCGCCTGGCGCAGGCCGCCAAGGACGCGCGACCCAGCGATCTGGACATCCTGTCCGTGGTCTGCAGCAGCTTCGGCGTCGATGCCGCGACCGCGGTCGACTGGCTCGGCGCCTTCGACGGCGCGGCCGCGCTGCGCGAACTGGCGGCGCGGGCCGAGGCCAACGAGGCGCTGTTCGTCGAGGAAGAGGTGGAAGCATGAGCAACGCACTGACCATCATCACCGGCGACATCGAAGGCGCGCGCGACGCCTTCAACGCTGCGCTGGTCGAGCCGTCCATCAAGTTCGAGGCCGAGGCCGGCTTCGCCATCCAGGCGCTGCAGACCAGCGAGTACACGCTCAAGATCGCGCTCGACAACCGCCAGTCGGTGGTCGACGCCGTCACCAACGTCGCCGCCATCGGCCTGTCGCTGAACCCGGCCAAGAAGCAGTGCTACCTGCTGCCGCGCCGGGTCGGCGGCACAACCAAGATCGTGCTGTCGATCTCCTATCCGGGGCTGATCGAACTCGCGACCGCGTCCGGCTCCATCAAGTGGGCGCAGGCCGCCATCGTCTACGAGAGGGATGCCTTCGTCTACAACGGCATGGGCAACGCGCCGACGCACAGCTTCCCGCCCTTCGCCAAGGACCGCGGCCCGATCGTCGGCGTGTACTGCGTCGCCAAGACGGCCGACGGCGACCATCTGACTGAGATGATGTCGGTCGACGAGGTGAACGCGATCCGCGACCGCAGCGAGGCCTGGAAGTCCTTCAAGGCCGGCAAGGCCAAGAGCTGCCCGTGGGAGACCGACTGGACCGAGATGGCGAAGAAGACGGTCGTGATCCGCGCCAACAAATACTGGCCGAAGACCGATCGACTGGACCGCGCCGCGCACTACCTCAACGGCGAGGGCGGCGAGGGCCTGGCCGAACTGGCGCCTGGCGTGCACGCGCCGAGCGTGTCGGGCTTCGACCCGCAGCAGTGGATCGAGCGCGCCAAGGCCGCCGCCACCGAGCCCGAGCTGACGAAGGTCTACGCCGAAGCCATGTCCGCCGCTGCGGCTGCGCAGGATCGGGA
>CAZBDE010000330.1:0-2938 GCA_964490415.1 uncultured Pseudoxanthomonas sp.
TCGGGAATCTCGACCCCGCTCCACACCGTCTCCACCCCCGACACCAGCAGCGCCCCCACCATCACCGACGCCATCGGCCCGAAGTCCGTGTCGAAATGGCAGACCAGCCGCTCGTTGCGCGCGAACAGGCGCGGTACGCCGCGCACCGCCGCCGTGCCCACGCTGAACAACCGCCCCGGCACGTGCACGGTCTCGCGCAGCGTGCCCGTCCACGGCATGTGCACCCGGTGGTAGTCGCGTGGCGACAGGTACACCGTGGCGAAACTGCCGCCGGCGAACACCCGCGCCGCCTGCGTGTCGCCCAGCAGCTCGGCCGCGGTGAACGACCGGCCCTTGGCCTGGAAGATGCGCCCGTCCGCCTCGATGGCGCCAAGCTGGCTGACATGGCCGTCGGCCGGCATCAGCAGCGCGCGCGGATCCGGATCGGGCGTGCGTGCGCCCGGCTTCAGCGCACGGGTGAAGAACGCGTTGAACGACGGATACGCGTGCGCATCCGGCTGTGCCGCCTCGTCCAGGTCCACGCCGAAGCGGCGCACCACCGTGTCGATCAGCGCCTGCTTCAGCCACGGATCCTGCGAATACGCCGCGCTGCGCACGATCGACGACAGCAGCCGGTGCGGCAGCACCCAGCTCAGCGTGGTCAGCAGGCTCAAGGCGCGCGCTCCGCGGCGGTCAGGCGGGCCAGATCGTCGGCGATGGCCTGCGGCTGGAACGGCGGACGGATCAGCCCGGCCAGTCGTCCCTGCGGGTCGAGCAGGGCGATGTTGGCCGAGTGGTCCACGCTGTAGTCGTCCGGGTTCTGCGCGAAGTTCCTGCCGGGCACTTTCATGAAGACGAAGCCGATGGAGGTGGCGAACTTCTCCAGCGCCGGCACGTCGGCGGTGGCCGCCAGGGTGTCCGGATGGAAGGCGTGCGCATATTCGCCGGCCTTGCCGGGCGTGTCGCGCCCGGGGTCCACCGACACGAACAGCACGCGCGGGCGGGTCGACTCGGGCAGCGATTCCCACTGCTTCTGCGCCTGGGCCAGTTCGGCCAGGGTGGTCGGGCACACGTCGGGACAGAAGGTGAAGCCCAGGAACGCCAGGGTCCAGTGGCCGGCCAGCTCCCCCGCGACCAGCGGCGTGCCGTCGGACTGGCGCAGGTTGAAGGCGGGCAGTTCGCGCGGCTGCGGCAGCAGGGTGACGGTCTGCAGCGCCGGCGCGGCCGGGGCGTCGTCGCGGCCGAGGAACTGGTAGGCGGCCAGCAGCCCGAGGCCGGCACAGAGCGCGGCGACCAGGATGTAGACGGAAGTGCGGTTGAACATGCGCGGGTGGTCCGGGACAGCGTCGAGGCCGGCCATGATACCGGCCCGGCCGCGGCCGGCCGGTGAGGGGGCGTCCGGTTCCGGCCACTCGATGAGCGGCGCGGCGAGCGGCCATGCGCCGGGAACCGGTGGCCCCGCGCCGCCTGGCCTATAATTCCCGCCCCGTTCCGACCCAGCCGCCCCGCGGCGCCGCGCCATGACCGCCGACCCGGCCGCCGAGCTGCACACGATCATCGACCTGATCCGCTACGGCGGCAGCCGTTTCAACGAGGCCGGGCTGACCTTCGGCCACAGCTACGACAACGCCATGGACGAGGCGACCCAGCTGGTCCTGCACGCGCTGCACCTGCCGCACGACCTGAGCCCGGTGTACGGGCAGTCGCGGCTGACCACGGAAGAGAAGCGGAAGGTCCTGGCCCTGTTCCAGCGCCGCATCGACGAGCGCGTGCCGGCCGCCTACCTGGCCGGCGAGGCCTGGTTCGCCGGGCTGAACTTCAAGTCCGATGCCCGCGCGCTGGTGCCGCGCTCGCCGATCGCCGAACTGATCGAGGGCGGTTTCGAGCCGTGGCTGGGCGGGCGCGAGGTGCGCCGTGCGCTGGACCTGTGCACCGGTTCGGGCTGCATCGCCATCGCCATGGGCCATTACAACCCGGACTGGGAAGTGGACGGGGTGGACATCAGCGACGACGCGCTGGCGCTGGCGGCGGAGAACAAGGCGCGGCTGCACGCCGGCAACGTGACCCTGCTCAAGTCCGACCTGTTCGCCGGGCTCGGCGGCCGCCACTACGAGCTGATCGTCACCAATCCACCGTACGTCACCGACGACGAGACGGATGCGCTGCCGCAGGAATACTCCTACGAGCCGGAACTGGGCCTGCGTGCCGGCCCGGACGGGCTGGACCTGGTGCTGAAGATCCTGCGCGACGCGCCGCTGCACCTGTCCCAGGACGGCCTGCTGATCTGCGAGGTCGGCGAGTCCGAGCAACACCTGGTCAGGCTGCTGCCGGAACTGGACCTGGCCTGGATCGAGTTCAAGGTCGGGCAGATGGGCATCTTCGCGGTGGAATGCCGCGACCTGATCGCGCACAACGCGCGCATCACCGAGCTGGCGGCGGCGCGGGGCTGATTTTCTCCGCTTTCCTGGGGGTTCGTCGCTGGGACCTTCGGGGCGCTTCGATGCATGTGCCTCCGGTAGTGTGTCGAAAAGTACCGGCTGCGAATCCCCGACGGGATTCTGCTTTTTTGTAGGAGCTCCCTTCAGGGGCGACGCGACGACGTTGAAACATGCCGCGTCCAACGCGCAGCCTCCGGACCGGTCGCCTTGACCACGGCTGCGTTCCGGCCACCCCGTGTCGCCCCTGAAGGGAGCTCCTGCAAAGGCGGACCGTTACCGCGGCAACGTTTCCGCGCAGCCTGACGCACTGCAGCAGGGGCCGCCGATATGCGATCCTTGCGGCCTCCCCACCGGACCTCCCGCGCGGAGCGGCGCCTTGAGCAGCAACACCTTCGGCAGGCTTCTGTCGGTCACCACCTTCGGCGAATCGCACGGCCCGGCCATCGGCTGCGTGGTCGACGGCTGTCCGCCCGGGCTGGAGATCGCCGCGGAGGAATTCGCCCACGACCTGCAGCGCCGCG
>CAZBDE010000331.1:0-2935 GCA_964490415.1 uncultured Pseudoxanthomonas sp.
ACGATCTTGCGCTGCATCGCATCCAGGTAAGCATCCGCCTCGGCCACCGAGGTGAAGATCTCTCCCATTGGCACGGCCTTGACCATGTCGAAGACCTTCTGGATCTGCGGCTGCAGGTTGACCACCAGCACCTTGCCGCCGCGTGCCGACAGGGCCTTGCGCGCCTTGAACACCGAACGGATGCCGGCGCTGCTGATGTAGTCCAGGCCGGCCAGGTCCAGCACCAGCGAGGTGATCGCTTCGTTGGCCAGCAGCGATGCCAGGGCCTGGTCCAGTTCGGCATAGGAGTGCGTATCCAGGCGGCCGCCGATGGCCACGCGCTGGCTGCCGTTGGATGGCGTGGCGATCTCGGTCCGCAGGGTGCTCATGCATTGCTCTCCATGTCGTGCGCGGCATCGAGCCGCAAGGTGATCCGAAGGATGTTGAAGCCGTCGATGCGCTGGTAGTCGATGGCGTCGGCCAGCTCCCGCACCAGGAACACGCCCAGTCCGCCGGTGTCGCGCTCGGCGATGTCCGCGTCCAGGTCCGGCGCCGTGTGCGTAGTGGGATCGAAGGCCGGGCCGCGGTCGCGGAACTCCAGCCACAGGCGGCCAGCGTCTACGCGCGCATGCATCTCCAGCGGGGCGCCGGCCGTGACCGCGTGCTCGACCGCGTTGCAGGCCACTTCCTCGACGATCAGGCGGGCGTCGTAAACGGCGGCCTCGCTGGCGCCGTGGCGGGCCAGCAGCGCGTCGATCGCGTCGGTCATCCGCAGTATGTCCGCGGGCGACTGGGCCACGCTGATATGCACCGAAGTCTCCCCGTTGGCGCCGACAGCATGCGCCTGGGTGATTTCGATGTCGAGGTCCCGGGTGCGGCTTATGGCCAGGATCGTGGTGTCGTCCGAAGGCGGTGCGCCATCGACGAAACGGCGTACGTCGGCGAGCACCAGCGCGCACGCCGCGGTCGCGCCGACGCTGCCATGCCGCGCCAGCAACTGTTCGAGCCGTTCGTTTCCATAAGCCTCGTTCGCCAGGTTGAAGGCCTCGGTAACGCCATCGGTGTAGGCGACCAGGCAGTCGCCCGGCGCCAGGACTCCATGCCACAGCGGGAAGTCGGTGCTGACCTCGAATCCCAGAGGCGGGCCGTTCTCCACCGTCACGAGCTGCAGCCGGCCGTCGCCGTGCAGCAGCAGTGGCGGCTCGTGGCCGGCGCTGGCCAGCGCCAGGTTGCCGTGCAGGTCGATGCGCCCGCACAGCACGGTGGCGAACATGCAGGTGTCGTTGCCCTGCACCAGTCGGCGCGAGCCGTCGGCCAGCGCGTGGGAAGGCGAGGCGGCGGTCTGGATCGCGACCTCCAGCATCGTCACCGCGCGGGCCATGAACAGCGCCGCGGGTACGCCCTTGTCCGACACGTCGCCGATCACGAACCACAGTTCGCCATCATCGCGTTCGATGAAGTTGTAGAAGTCCCCGCCCACCGCCTTGGCCGGCTCCAGCAGCGCCTGCGCTTCCATGTGCTCGTGGCCGTGGTCGATGGTCCGGCCCTGCGGCAGCATCGCCTGCTGGATGTCGCGCGCGATCGACAGTTCGCTCTCCAGCTTCTGCCGGGCCGCGCCCAGCTGCTCGATCTCGCGCAGCTGGACGCGGATCGACTGCCGCGCCTGCTCCAGCGTGCGCGCCAGCATGCCGACCTCGTCCTTGCGGTGCTGTTGCGCCAGCGGCATCTCGTGGTCGCCGGCGATGGCGTGGATCGCCGAGACGGTCAGTTCCTCCATCGGCCGGCTGATCTGCTTGCCGATCCGGCGCACCACGAACGCGCCAATCAGCGCCAGCGCCAGGCTCACCAGGACCAGCACCAGCAGCGCGCGGTCGAAGCGGGCGATGATCAGGTCGTGGGACTCCCCGACCAGCAGCGTCCAGCCGGTGTCGCCGACCGGCTCGACCGAGGTGTGGCGCATCCGCCCGATGGTGGCGTCGCGGTGCCCCACGTAGGCCTGGCGGCGTTCGCGCACCGCGTCGGCCACCGCCGACAGGTCGCCGCGGCCCTGGCGCGCGATGAAGGCCTCGAACGTCTCGTGCGCCCGCGCGCCGGGGATCGAGCTCAGCGCGATCGTGCCGCCCGGGGCGAGCAGGGTGACGCGCATGCCCGGCAGGTGCGCCAGGGTCTCGATCGGCGCGACCAGGTCGTCGACCGGCATGTCCAGGCTGGCCATGCCGGTGCCGGCCGGCTGCAGCGGCACGTTGTAGGTGGCCATCCACACCTGGCCAGCGGTCCGGTTGAGGTAGGGCTCGGACCACCAGCCCGCCTGCGCCGCCTGGGCGCGCCGGTACCAGGGCTGCGCCCGGTAGTCGTAGCCGTCGGCGATGAAGTCGCGCTCGCCGCGGGCGCCGATGTAGCGGGCGTAGGCCTGCGTGCGCGGCTGCCCGGGCTCCACGATCAGCAGCGTGCCGGTCGCGCCCGGGATCGAGTCGAGCACCGCGGCCTGTGCCTGGCGCAGCTGCTCGGCGGTGAGCGTGGAACGCGACACCTGCCGGGCGAGATTGCCGGTGGCGATGTTGAGCGTGCGCAGGCTGGTCTCCAGCCGGTCGGCGGCCTCGCTGGCGGTGGCGCGGTTGTCGCGCCGTGCGTTGTCGAGGATCTCGCTGCGCAGGTACCCGGCGGTGACCAGGGTCACCCCGAGCAGGAACAGCAGGGTGCTCAGGCCCGACCACAGGGCGATCCGGGTGCGCAGGCTGTGGTACCAGCGCACGGGCTCGCGCGGCGGCTCCGCGCCGGTGGCGCCGGACGCTTCGATCGACATGGCCAGCCCCCCGTGCGGACGCCCGCATCATAGCGCCGGCATCACGCGCTGAGGCGCGGCTCGGCGGGGACCGCCGCCGCCCGCCTCATTCGCGCTGGCGGCTGATCGCCAGGATGGTGATGTCGTCGGACTGCGGCGCCTCCCCGGCGAAGC
>CAZBDE010000332.1:0-2924 GCA_964490415.1 uncultured Pseudoxanthomonas sp.
AGCCGACGCTGTTGCGCGGCCGGTACACGCCGTCGATGACCACGCCCACCGAGGACTCCAGGCCGACGTTGTCGCCGACCGTACCGATGCCGCGGATGCGGGCGGTGGTGATGGCCTCGCTCTGGGTGCTGGTGACGGTCAGGCCCGGGACCAGGACCTGCAGGTCCTTGATGTCGCGCACGCCCGTGTCCTGCAGCAGTTGCTCGGAAAGGGCGGTGACCGAGATCGGCACGTCCTGCAGCGCTTCCTCGCGCTTCTGCGCGGTGACGGTCAGCCCCGCCAGCGTCGTCGGCTCCTCCTTCGCGGCCGGCGGCGCCGTCGCCTCCTGTGCCTGCGCCGACGGAGCGGCGGTCATGCACGAGAGCGCGATGACCACCGCGATCGCCAGGCCGGTGTGATGCGAGGTTGCACGAGCCATGTTTCCCTCCCCAGGGTGAAAATCAAGTGGCGGATATGTGTTGTCTGTCTGCGCCCGTCCCGCTTCGGGCACGTCCCCGGTCCGCCGCGACGGATCCAGTTTCGTTCTGCGAAAGTTAAACCGGCTTCACATTTATCGCATCTTGCGCTGCGGCGATACGCTCGACTGCGCCTGGGGATGGAAGCCCGACTCTTCCACGGACCTCGTTCAGGGATGGCCGCAGGCCCCGTCCGCGCAGGCGTCCGCGCCACCGGTCTCCATCTGCAAGGTCACGTGGGCGATGCCGTGGCGCTGCTCCAGCATCCGCGCCAGGCCGCGGCGGACCGCATCGGCATCCGCACCCGCGTCGGCGGCGAGCACCACGTGCGCGGTCATCGCCGGGGTGCGCGAGGCCAGCGCCCAGACGTGGAGGTCGTGGATCCCGGCCACTTGCGGATCGGCCAGCAGGTCGGCCCGGACCCGGGCCGGCTCCACGCCGCGCGGCACCCCTTCCATCAGCACGTTCAGCGCCTCGCGCACCAGCACCCAGGTCCGCGGCAGCACCCACAGGCCGATCAGCACGGCCAGCAGCGGGTCGACCCACAGCCAGCCGGTAAAGCGGATGACCAGGGCCGCGACCACCACCGCCAGCGAACCGAGCATGTCGCTCCACACTTCCAGGTAGGCGCCCTTGAGGTTGAGGCTCTCGCCGCTGCCGGCGTGCAGCAGGCGCATCGCCACCAGGTTGCAGACCAGGCCCACCACCGCCACGCCCAGCATGCCCAGGCTGGCCACCGGCAGCGGCGCGCGGAAGCGCTGCCAGGCCTCGAACAGGATGTACCCGGCCAGCACGAACAGCAGCATGCCGTTGGCCAGCGCACCCAGCGCCTCGAAGCGCGCGTAGCCATAAGTGCGGCGCGCGTCCGGCGGGCGCCGCGACAGGCGCACCGCGACCAGGGCGATGGCCAGGGCCAGGGTGTCGGTGGCCATGTGCGCCGCGTCGGACAGCAGGGCCAGGCTGTTGGTCCACCAGGCGCCGGCCACTTCGACCAGCAGGACCGTGGCGGTCAGGCCCAGCGCCCACCACAACGGGCGCTCGAAGCGGATCTCGGCGGGCACGTGGCTGTGCCCGCCGGGGCCGTGGTGGTGGCCGGCGTGTGCGTGGCCTTTCGCGTGGTCATGACCGGGGTCGTGCGCGTGGATGCCGGCGCCATCGTGGCCATGGGCATGGCCTTGCGGGTCGTCGTGCATGTGGGAATCGCGCTGGCCGTGGTCCATGCACGCACTATCCGGGGGCGGGAGGCGCGGAGACTATTACATCGGCACCGGCTTCCGGTTCCGCGCCCTCCCCTTTCGTCGCGCCGCGGGCGCCTCTACTTCTTCGCGGCCCCGGCGCCGGCTTCCACCGCGGACCACACCCGCAGCAGATTGCCGCCGAGGATCTTCTTCAGGTCCTCATCCGGGTAGCCACGCGCCTGCAGGGCGGCGATCAGGTTGGGATAGTCGGCGACGCTGCGCAGGCCCTCGGGCAGGTTGCCGGAGACGCCGTCGAAATCCGAACCCAGGCCGATGTGGTCGATGCCGATCAGCCGGATGCCGTAATCGACCTGCTCGACCACCGCCTCGATCGCGGTGGGCCGCGGCGGGTGGGTGCGATCCCACTCGGCCTCGAACGCGGCCCTGTCCTCCTGCGGCCGGCCCGCGGCGCGGGCGGCGGCGTTGCGTTCGTCCAGCGCCGTGCGCGCCTGGAAATAGGCCTGCGTGTCGGCGGCCATCTGCGGATTGACGAAGGCGCTGCCGAAGGTGACCTGGACCACGCCGCCGCGGGCCGCGATCGCCTTGGCCAGTTCGTCGCTCACGTTGCGCTCGAAGCCCGGGGTGAAATGGCGGAAGCCGGAATGGCTGGCGATCACCGGCACCCGGCTCAGCTCGACCGCCTGGCCCGCCGCATCGTCGGACAGGTGCGAAACGTCCACCATGATCCCGAGCCGGTTCATCTCGGCCACCACCTGGCGGCCGAACGGGCTCAGTCCCTGCCACTGGCGCTGGCGGCCATAGGACGAATCGCTGATCCGGTTGCTCTCGCTGTGGGCCAGGGTGATGTAGCGCACGCCACGGGCGTGGAACCGCGCCAGCTCGGCCAGGTCGTCGCCGATCGGCGCGCCGTTCTCCATGCCGAGCGCCAGCAGCACGTGGCCGTCGGCGCGCAGGCGGTCGACGTCGCGCGGCGAGACCAGCAGCGCGAAGCGGTCCGGATGCCGGCCGACCATCGCCTCGACCGCGTCGATCTGACGGTGCGCGATTTCGCGCGCGGTGCCGGCCCGGTCCTGGCCAGGCGAGGTGTAGATCGACATGAAGGCCACGTCCAGCCCGCCGTCGCGTGAGCGCGGGTAGTCGAACTCCCGGTCGGGGGTGAGCACGCCCAGGTCCCTCCACCCGTCCATCAGCTCGCCCGGCGCATCGATGTGGGTGTCGACGATCACGGCATCGCGGGCCAGCTGGCGCGGGTCGGTGGCGGCGCTGGCGG
>CAZBDE010000333.1:0-2922 GCA_964490415.1 uncultured Pseudoxanthomonas sp.
GCGGGCAAAAAAAGACCCGGCAGCGGGAGGGAGCTGCCGGGTCCGGGTTTGCGCGGAGGGAGGGGAGCCGCGCAAATTCCTTTGTCGCGTTACCGCACCACAGCGCGATGGATCAGCGCTTGGTCGCCTTGGCGACCTTGGCGACCGCGGCCTGGGCCTGGTCGGTGGCGGCCTCGAACTGGCTCTTGGCCAGCGCGCCCAGCGCCTCGGAGTTCTTGAGGGTCAGGCCGAACACTTCCTGGCCGGCGGCGGCGACGCGCTCGGCGTTGTCGCGGGCGACCTGCAGGCCCTTCGGCAGCAGGGTCTTGTACGACTCCAGGTCGCGGGCTTCGGTGAACTCGCTCAGGTAGGCGGTCGTGGCCTCGACATTCTTCTCGAACGTGCGCAGCTGGACGCCGAACACGGTCTCGGCGCTCTCCAGGGCCAGGCGGTTCACGCGCGCGGCCACGGCAGCGAACTGTTGGGTGTAGGCGGTGAACTGGTCGTTGAACTGGTAGGACATGGCTTACTCCGGTTTCGGATTTACCTTGATGGTGCGACGCAGCATACACCTGCATTTGTTGCAATGCAACACGCACGGGCAGGAATTTTCAGGATTCCTGATGATTTGTTTTAAATCAATCACTTGTGAGCACATTACGGGTGCCGGGGGCGCCGGCGTGCGGTGGCCGGGCCCGGAAGTGCGCGGATCGGTGCACGCAGGCCACCCCTCCGGGCGGCCCCGCGCAGACCTCAGCCCCGGTAGCGGCAGCCCGAAGTGCAGGTCTCGTGCACCACCACCTCGCTCAGCAGCGGCAGCGCCGGCTTGAGCCGGGCCCAGATCCACGCCGCCAGCCGTTCGCTGGTGGGGTTGTCCAGGCCCTCGATCTCATTGAGGTAGTGGTGGTCGAGCTGCTCGTACAGCGGCTTGAACGCGGCCTTGATCTCGGCGAAGTCCATCACCCAGCCGCTGTGCGGATCGACCTCGCCGGACACGTGGACCTCCACCCGGAACGAGTGCCCGTGCAGGCGCGCGCACTTGTGCCCCGCCGGCACGTGGGGCAGGCGGTGCGCCGCCTCCAGGGTGAAGACCTTGAAGATGTCCATGCGCCGATTCTGTTGCCTGACCGGAACCGCGGCAATCACGCCGGCGCGTGGCTGCCGCTGCGGCGCGGGCCACGGCCGCCCTGCGGCTGGCGCCGCGCGGCGTTGCCCGGGTTGCCGCCTTCGCGCCGTTCGCCGCCGTGCTTCTTCGGCCCGGCATGCGCATGGCGCGGTGCCTCGGCGTGCGGGCGACGGCCATGCTGCTGCCGGCGCGGCGGACGCTGGCCGCTGGGCACTTCGGCCTTGCCCGGCGCGCTGTTGCCCCAGCGGATCGGCACCTGCGGCTCGAAGCCGGGCAGGTCGCGGATATCCATGTCGCGGTCGAGCATGCGCACGATCTGCCGCAGGTACTTCGCATCCTCCTGCGACACCAGGGACAGCGCTTCGCCGCTCGAACCGTTGCGGCCGGTGCGGCCGATGCGGTGCACGTAGTCCTCGGCGACCATCGGCAGGTCGAAGTTGATCACCCGCGGCAGCTGGTCGATGTCGATGCCGCGCGCGGCGATGTCGGTGGCCACCAGGACCTTGACCTTGCCGGCCTTGAAGTCGCCCAGCGCGCGCAGGCGCTGGCCCTGGCTCTTGTTGCCGTGGATCGCCGCGGCCTGGATTCCGGACTTCTCGAGGAAGGTGGTGAGCTTGTCGCTGCCGTGCTTGGTCTTGGCGAAGACCAGGGTCTGCACGCGCGTATCCTGGCCCAGCAGGTGCAGCAGCAGTTCGCGCTTGCGGGCGACGTCGACCGGGTGCACGCGGTGGGCGATGGTCTCGGCCACGGTGTTCTGCGGCGTCACCTGCACTTCGCGCGGGTTGCGCATGAACTCCATCGCCAGCTGCTTGATGCTCTCGGGGAAGGTGGCCGAGAACAGCAGGGTCTGCCGGTTCTGCTTCGGCAGCTTGGCCAGGATGCGGTTGATCGAGGGCAGGAAGCCCATGTCGAGCATGCGGTCGGCCTCGTCCAGGATCAGGATCTCGATCCCCGACAGGTCGATGCTGCGGCGCTCGATGTGGTCGATCAGCCGGCCCGGGCAGGCGATCACCAGGTCCACGCCGCGGCGCAGGGCGTCGAGCTGGTTGCCCATGCCCACGCCGCCGTAGATCACCGCGCTGGGGATCCGCAGGTACTTGCTGTAGTCGCGCAGGCTGTCATGGACCTGGGTGGCCAGCTCGCGGGTCGGCGCCAGGACCAGGGCGCGCGGCCGGCGCGGGCCGTTGACCGCCTGCGGCGAGGTCCCCAGGTGCTGCAGCAGGGGCAGGCCGAAGGCGGCCGTCTTGCCGGTGCCGGTCTGGGCGCCGGCCAGCAGGTCGTGGCCGTCCAGGGCCAGGGGAATGGCCTGCAACTGGATCGGGGTGGGGGTTTCGTAGCCCTGCTCGGCCAAGGCGCGCAGCAGGAAGGGCGCAAGGCCCAGGGATTCGAACGACATCGGGGAAAGCTCCAAAGCATCGCCCCGCGGGCAGGGTGCCGGCGGGCGGGTCGGTGAGGACCATGGACTCGGAGCGTTCCCGTGAACCGCGCTGCGAGGGGAGGGCGGCCGGCATGTACCGGCCCGATTGCGAGGCGAATGGCGTCGGAGTGGATGGGGCGCCGGAGGGTGTCCGGTGCCGCCGGCCCAGGAGGGAAACGGACGGCCGCTGGCAATCAGGGTGGCGATTCTACGCGAAGACGAGCGTTTCCGCTTTCGGGGGCTGCGGGTGCCGTTCATCCGGGGCCAAAGGGGCGGTCGGCCGGGGCAGGGGGAATGGCTAAGGCAAAGGCGGAAGCCGAGGGCGGTGGCGTGGCTGCAGCACTGCGATGCGATGCCTGCTGCCGCTCATGTCCCCCGGCATCGGCCTGCGGCCGATGCC
>CAZBDE010000334.1:0-2895 GCA_964490415.1 uncultured Pseudoxanthomonas sp.
CTGGACCTGCGCAAGCTGCACATCGTGCCCAACGGCATCGCGCTGGACGACTGGCTGGCGCCGCCGCAGCCCTTGCGCGAAGACGTGGCGCAAGTGCTGGCCGATGCGCGCGCCGCCGACCGCATGGTGGTCGGTTATGCCGGTTCGATGGGCTTGCCGAATGCGCTGGATACGTTGCTCGATGCCGCGGCATTGCTGCGCGGCCTGGCGCTGCAGTTCGTGCTGGTCGGCGACGGGCACGAGCGCGCGCGCCTGTCGCGTCGTGTCGCCGACCAAGGGCTGCACAACGTGACGCTGCTGCCGCCGGTGCCGAAGGCGCAGATCCCGTTGCTGCTGGGCAGCATCGACATCGCCTACATCGGCTGGCAGCAGGTGCCGATCTACCGTTTCGGCATCGCGCCCAACAAGCTGATGGACTACATGATGGCCGGCGTGCCGGTGCTGCATTCGGTGGATGCCGGCAACGACCCCGTGGCCGATGCCGGCTGCGGCTTGACGGTGTCGCCCGAGGCGCCGGCGGCCGTGGCTGCGGGCCTGCGCCAGCTGGCGTCGCTGAGCGCCGACGAGCGCCGCGCGATGGGCGAGCGCGGCCGGCAGTACGTGCGCGCGCACCACAGCTATGCGGTGCTGGCGCAGCGTTTCATCGAGGCATTGACGTGATTCCCCCCGAAGCGCCTGCGGCGGCGCCGCCCCCAGGGGGTAACGCCAGCGGCCCGGCGGAGCCGGTTCCGCGGCGTTCGCTGGGTGACGCTGAGGCCGACGCGGTCGCCGAGCGCTATGCGCGCCGCACGGATGCGGGCCGCTATAGCCTGCTGCGGCCCGAGGTGATGCACGCGGTGCAAGAGCGGCAGCGCGCGCTGCGCGACTTGTTGATGCAGGCGGGCCGGCACGACCTGTCCGCGCTGCACCTGCTGGAAGTGGGCTGCGGCGCCGGCGGCAACCTGCTGGAACTGCTGCGCCTGGGTTTCGCGCCGGCAGGGCTGAGTGGCATCGAACTGCTGCCCGAGCGGCTGGCGATGGCGCGCGCCGTGCTGCCCGAGGCCGTGCAGCTGCGTGCCGGCGATGCGCTGCAGGCGGCGGTTTCGGTGCAGTCGCTGGACATCGTCTTCGTCTCGACGGTGCTTTCCTCGCTGCTGGACGATGCCTACCAGCTGCGCCTGGCCGATGCCATGTGGTCGTGGCTGAAGCCCGGCGGCGCGCTGCTGTGCTACGACTTCACCGTCGACAACCCGCGCAACCCGGACGTGCGCGGCGTGCCGCTGCGGCGCCTGCGCACGCTGTTCCCGCAGGGGCGGCTGAAGCATCGCCGCGTGACGCTGGCGCCGCCGCTGGCACGCGCGCTGGCGCGTATGCATCCCGGCCTGCTGCCGGTCGCCAACAGCCTGCCCTGGCTGCGCACGCATGTGCTGGCCTGGATCGAGAAACCCGCGGCCCGGTAGAATCTGCGCACCGATGCATCGATGCATCGGTGCATCACATCCGCCACCGGCACATGCGCACCACTCTCGATATCGACGATGACCTGCTGGCCGCCGCCAAGGAGATCGCGCGCCGCGAGCGCAGCACCGCCGGCCAGGTGATTTCCCGGCTGCTGCGGCATTCGCTCACCGGTGCTGGCGGCGAGCCGGCCGCCGCGGGATCGCGCGGTCGCCGTACCGGCGTGGCCGGCTTCGTGCCCTTTCCGGCACGCCCGGGCGTTCTGGTGACGAACGAGCAGGTCGATCGCCTGCGCGAGGCCGAGGGCCTGTGAGGCGGCTCCAACCGGTCAGCGGCACGGTTGCGGCCGACGACGGCGACAGCGCGCGCGAGGCGCTGGCGCCATGAGCGCGCCGGGCCGCTCCCAAGCGCTCATCCCGGAGCACGCAGTGCGCAGGGTAGTCCAGTGAGCCTGCGTGCGCTGCTCGACGTGAACGTGCTGGTGGCGCTGCTCGATGGCTCGCACGTGCACCATCGCACGGCCACCGAGTGGCTGGCGGCGCATGCGCGGCTGGGCTGGGCGTCGTGTCCGCTGACGCAGAACGGCTGCCTGCGCATCCTGTCGCTGCCGTCCTACCCGAACCCGCAGCCCACGGCCAGCGTGGCACAGCGCCTGGGCCGCGCGGTGGCCGACGCGAGCCATGCGTTCTGGCCCGATGCCTTCAGCCTGCTCGAGGCAGGGCGAATCCACTGGGACCGTGTCCTCAGTTCGCGGCAGTTCACCGACGCCTACCTGCTGGCGCTGGCCACGGCCCATGGCGGGCGCCTCGTGACCTTCGATCGCAGCATCGCCGTCGAGGCCGTGCACGGCGCCGGCCGCGAGAACCTGCTCGCCCTGGCCTGACGACGGCGCAGCATGACACGCGCATTCCTGCCCTTCGCACTGCCCGACATCGGCGACGAAGAGATCGCCGAGGTGGTGGACACGCTCAGGTCCGGCTGGGTCACCACCGGGCCCAAGGCCGCGCGCTTCGAGGCCGATTTCCGCACCTTCCTGGGCGACGCGTCGCTGCATGCCATCGCCGTCAACTCGGCCACCGCCGGGCTGCACCTGGCGTTGGAAGGGCTGGGTATCGGCCCGGGCGACGAGGTCATCACCACCACCCACACCTTCACCGCCACCGCCGAGGTGGTGCGCTACCTGGGTGCGGACGTGCGGCTGGTGGACATCGCCCCGGCCACGCTGAACATCGACCCTGCCGCCGTCGAGGCTGCGATCACGTCGCGCACGAAAGCCATCCTGCCGGTGCACTACGGCGGCCTGGCCGCCGACATGCCGTCCATCCTGGACATCGCGCGCCGCCACGGACTGAAGGTGGTGGAAGATGCCGCGCACGCCTTGCCCACCACCTGCGGCGGACAGCTGGTGGGCACGCTGGGCAGCGATGCCACGGTGTTCAGCTTCTATGCCAACAAGAC
>CAZBDE010000335.1:0-2886 GCA_964490415.1 uncultured Pseudoxanthomonas sp.
TAGCTCAGTTGGTAGAGCAGCTGACTCTTAATCAGTAGGTCCAAGGTTCGAATCCTTGACGGCCCACCACCGAAACAGCGATCGGCCCCGCCTCCGCGGGGCTTTTTCGTTTTCCCGGCGGCTACAATGCGGCGCATCGCGAAAGTGGCGGAACTGGTAGACGCACTGGATTTAGGTTCCAGCGGGCAACCCCCGTCCGGGTTCGAGTCCCGGCTTTCGCACCACGCCGGGAAGGCCAGCGAGCCGCGGCCACGAAGAACGAGCCGTCGCGCCCACCCGTGTATCCTTGGGCCCACACCCTCGACCGACGGAGCCACCGCCCGCATGCGCAGCAGCAACCCCGCCTTCAAGGAATCCACCTTCCTCGACCTCGGCAGCGGCGCGGTCGTCTCGCGCGACGCCGGGGCGATGACGCTCGCCGGCACCAGCAACAAGACCGGCCTGCTGCTGCTGTTGGCCGTACTCACCGGCACCTGGTCCTGGAACCAGGCCTTCGGCGCCGACGGCGCGGTCAACCCGGCGATCGGCCTGTACCTGTGGGGCGGCCTGCTCGCCGGCTTCGCCCTGGCCATGGCGACCATCTTCAAGAAGACCTGGGCGCCGGTCACCGCGCCGCTGTACGCGCTGGCCCAGGGCGTGTTCCTCGGCGCGATCTCGGCCATGTACGACGCGCGCTTCAACGGCATCGTCATGCAGGCGGTGCTGCTGACCATGGGCACCCTGTTCGCGATGCTGTTCGCCTACCGCAGCGGGCTGATCAAGGTCACCGAGAAATTCAGGCTCGGCGTGATCGCGGCCACCGGCGGCATCGTCCTGGTCTACCTGGCGACGATCGCCCTGGGCTTCTTCAACATCCAGATCCCGCTGATCCACGAGTCGGGCATCGTCGGCATCGGCTTCAGCCTGTTCGTGGTGGTGATCGCGGCGATGAACCTGGTGCTGGACTTCGACTTCATCGAAACCGGCGTCGAGCAGGGCGCGCCCAAGTACATGGAGTGGTACGGCGCGTTCGGCCTGATGGTGACCCTGGTGTGGCTGTACCTGGAGTTCCTGCGCCTGCTGTCGAAACTGCAGTCGCGTTGACCCTCGCCCGCCGACCGGCGGACCAGGCCGGCGGGAATGGAACGGGGCGCTCGGGCGCCCCGTTTCCTTTTCACCGTTCCGGGTCGGCCTGCGCCACCGGCGCCGCGCGCCGCGCCGGCCAGAGCATGAACGCCACCGCCGACAGCCCCAGCAGCCAGCAGTAGTGCACGCTGCCGGCCAGCGCCAGCGGCGACGCCGCGGCCAGCGACGCGGCCAGCAGGATCTGCGCACCGTACGGCAGCACGCCCTGGACCACGCAGGCGAAGATGTCGAGCACGCTGGCCGCGCGGCGCGGGCTGATCCCGTGGCGCTGGGCGATATCCCGGGCGAGGCTGCCGCTCACCAGGATCGCCACGGTGTTGTTGGCGGTCAGCACGTTGGTGCCCGCCGCCAGCGCGGCGATGCTGAACTCACCGGAACGGCGCCCGGTATGGCCGCGGGCGAATTTCGCGATGACCTGCGCCAGCCAGTCGAGCCCGCCGCACGCCTTGATCAGCGCGGCCAGCCCGCCGATCAGGATCGACAGCAGGGTGATCTCGACCATGCTCTCGAAGCCGGCATAGATGTCGCCGGCGAAATCGACCGCGCCGTAGTCCGGCGCCAGGGCCAGGCCGAATCCGCCCGCCGCCACCAGGCCGATCCCGAGCACCAGCACCACGTCCAGGCCGGCCAGCGCCAGGATCAGCACGAGCACGTAGGGAAGCACCAGCCAGGGTGATGCTCCCCCGGACTCCGGGACCGGCGCGCTGTCGCCCAGCGTGGCCAGCAGGACCATGGTGGCGAGCGCGGCGGGTGCGGCGATCCAGGCGTTCTCGCGGAACTTGTCGCGCATCTCCGCGCCCTGGCTGCGGGTGGCGGCGATGGTGGTGTCGGAGATGATCGACAGGTTGTCGCCGAACATCGCCCCGCCGAGCACCGCGCCGAGCACCAGCACGCGGTCCAGGCCCGATGCATCGGCCACGCCCAGGGCGATGGGCACCACCGCGGCGACGGTGCCCATCGAGGTGCCGATCGCCAGCGACACGAACGCGGCCACCGCGAACAGGCCCGGCAGGACCAGCGGCGCCGGCAGCGCGCCCAGTCCCAGCGCCACCACCGCGTCGACCGCACCGATCCCCTTGGACACCATCGCGAACGCGCCGGCCAGCAGGAAGATCAGGCACATCAGCATGACGTTGCTGTCGCCCATGCCGGCCAGCAGCGTCTGCTGCGGCGGCACGCCGCGCCGCCGCGCCAGCCACAGGCCCAGGGCCAGCGCCGGCAGGATCGCGACCGGCGCGCGCAGCTGGTAGAAGCCCATCGGCTCGCCGTGCGCCGTGTAGTACAGGCCGGCGCCGAAGAACAGCGCCAGGAACAGCAGCAGCGGAGTCAGCGCCAGCGCGCCGGGACGGACAGACATGGGCGGATCTTCAGGATGCGGGGGCCCGCGGAGTGTGCACCGCACCTTCCGGTCCGCCAATGCCATGGATGGCACGCTTGCCAACAGAAACGGGACGCTGTGCGTCCCGTCTCCGTGGCGCCGCTGCGCCGCCGTCGCTCAGAGACGGCTGGCGATGGCCCCGGCGAAGCCCATCGTGGTGCCGCTGCCGCCCAGGTCGCCGGTCAGCGAGTCCCTGGCCTCCAGCGTGGCCACGATCGCCTTGCGCAGGCGCTCGGCGTTCTGCGGCTGGCCGATGTGGTCGAGCATCTGCGCGGCCGCCAGCAGCAGCGCGCAGGGATTGGCGATGCCCTTGCCGGCGATGTCCGGCGCGGTGCCGTGCACGGCCTCGAAGATCGCCGCGTGCTCGCCGATGTTGGCCCCCG
>CAZBDE010000336.1:0-2874 GCA_964490415.1 uncultured Pseudoxanthomonas sp.
ATGATGTACGTGAACCTGATCTGGATCTGGGGCCACCCGGAGGTCTACATCCTGATCCTGCCGATCTTCGGCGTGTTCTCCGAGATCGTGCCCACCTATACCGGCAAGCGCCTGTTCGGCTACAGCTCGATGGTCTACGCCACGGTGGTCATCACCATCCTGTCCTACCTGGTCTGGCTGCACCACTTCTTCACCATGGGCTCGGGCGCCAGCGTCAACTCGTTCTTCGGCATCACCACGATGATCATCTCGATCCCGACCGGAGCGAAGATCTTCAACTGGCTGTTCACCATGTACCGCGGCCGCATCCGCTTCGAGGTGCCGATGCTGTGGACGATGGGCTTCATGGTCACCTTCGTCGTCGGCGGCATGACCGGCGTGCTGCTGGCGGTGCCGCCGGCCGACTTCGTGCTGCACAACAGCCTGTTCCTGGTCGCCCACTTCCACAACGTGATCATCGGCGGCGTGGTGTTCGGCCTGTTCGCGGGCATGACCTTCTGGTTCCCCAAGGCGTTCGGCTTCAGGCTCGACGACTTCTGGGGCAAGCTGTCGTTCTGGTTCTGGCTGGCCGGCTACTGGTTCGCCTTCACTCCGCTGTACGTGCTGGGCCTGATGGGCGTGACCCGCCGGGTGAGCCACTTCACCGACCCCTCGCTGCAGATCTGGTTCCAGGTCGCCGCCTTCGGCGCGGTGCTGGTGGCGATCGGCATCGCCTGCTTCCTGATCTGCATCTTCGTCAGCTTCCGCAGGCGCGAACAGCTGCGCGACGTCACCGGCGACCCGTGGGACGCGCGCAGCCTGGAGTGGTCCACCTCCTCGCCGCCTCCCGAGTACAACTACGCCTTCACCCCGGTGGTGCACGACAACGACGCCTGGTGGGACATGAAGCAGCGCGGCGTGGTCCGCCCGCGGTCCGGGTTCCTGCCGATCCACATGCCGAAGAACACCGCCGCCGGCGTGGTCCTGGCCGGCCTGAGCACCGTGCTCGGCTTCGCCCTGGTCTGGCACATCTGGTGGCTGGTGATCGCCTCGTTCGCCGCCACCCTGGTCGCCGCGATCGTGCACAGCTTCAACTACAAGCGCGACTACCACATCCCGGCCGGGACCGTGGCCCGGACCGAGGAGCAGCGCACCGCCCTGCTGGACGCCCATGTCTGACGCCATCGCCCTGAACACCGCCGCCGCGCCGCTGGCGGCCCAGCCGCCCCGGTTCTACGACCTGGCCGGCGAACACCACCCGCAGCAGGGCACCCTGCTCGGCTTCTGGCTGTACCTGATGAGCGACCTGCTCATCTTCGCCAGCCTGTTCGCCGTCTACGGCGTGCTCGGCCGCAGCTTCGCCGCCGGCCCCACCGGCGCGGACCTGTTCGACCTGCGGCTGGTGGCGGTGAACACGGCGATGCTGCTGTTCTCCTCGATCACCTACGGCTTCGCCATGCTGTCGATGCAGCGCCGGCACATCCCCGGCGTGCTGGCCTGGCTGGCGGTCACCGGCCTGTTCGGCCTGGCCTTCCTGGGCATCGAGCTGTACGAGTTCTCGCACATGATCCACGCCGGCGCCGGGCCGCAGCGCAGCGCGTTCCTGTCGGCGTTCTTCGCCCTGGTCGGCACCCATGGCCTGCACGTGACCTTCGGCATCGTCTGGCTGGTGGTGCTGATGGTGCAGGTGCGGCGCTTCGGCCTGCACGCGGCCAACCAGCGCCGGCTGCTGTGCCTGTCGATGTTCTGGCACTTCCTGGACGTGGTCTGGATCGGCGTCTTCACCTTCGTCTACCTGATGGGAGTGCTGCCATGAGCCGGCCCCACGATTCCCGCGCCACCTACGGACACGACGAGCATGGCGGCGAACACGGGCCGCACGTGGAGCACGTGGAGGCCGCGCACGGTTCGATGCGCGACTACGTCGCCGGTTTCGTCCTGTCGGTGATCCTGACCGCGATCCCGTTCTGGCTGGTGATGAACGGGGTGATCGCCGACCCGGGCACCACCGCACTGGTGATCCTCGGCTTCGCCGCGGTGCAGATCGTGGTGCACATGGTCTTCTTCCTGCACATGAACCCGCGCTCGGAAGGCGGCTGGAACATGCTCGCGCTGATCTTCACCGCGGTGTTCGTGGTGATCATCCTGGCCGGCTCGATGTGGGTCATGCACCACATGAACGCGAACATGATGCCGATGTCGCCGCACGAGGCGCGGATCCAGCCCTGAACGTGGGCGGCCACGCAGCCATGGGCGGCCGCGACGGCAAGGGCCTGGCGCACCGGCACCGCGCGGACGACGCACCGCGCGCACCGCGCGGCACGCCCACCCTGGCGCTGCTCGCCGTCGCCTTCGTTGCCGCCTTCGTCCTGTTCGCCGCCCTGGGCGCGTGGCAGGTCCAGCGCCTGCACTGGAAGCACGACCTGGTCCGGCGCGTGGACGCACGCATCCACGCCGACCCGGCACCCATCCCCGACGCGGCGGCCTGGGCAGCCTCCACGCCGAAGGACCAGGAATACCGCCGCGTCGCCCTGCGCGGCCACTGGCTGGCCGGCCACGACGCCCGGGTGCAGGCGGTGACCGAAGCCGGCACCGGCCGCTGGCTGCTGCGGCCGCTGCGGCGCGACGACGGCAGCGTGGTGCTGGTCAACCTGGGGTTCGTGCCCGAGGACTGGAAGCCCGCGCCACCGGGCGATGCGCCCGCCGAAGTGACCGGCCTGCTGCGCCTGTCCGAGCCCGCCGGCGGCTTCCTGCGCGACAACGTGCCGGACCAGGACCGCTGGTATTCGCGCGACATCGAGGCGATCGCCCGCCAGCACGGGCTGGAAGGCGCGGCCCCGTTCTTCATCGATGCCGACGCCGCCTCGGCCGCGCAGGCCGGCACGCCCTGGCCCC
>CAZBDE010000337.1:0-2838 GCA_964490415.1 uncultured Pseudoxanthomonas sp.
CCGATGATGGATTGGACCGATCGCCACTGCCGCGTGTTCCACCGGCTGTTGGCGCCGAATGCGCTGCTGTACACCGAGATGGTCCACGCCAACGCCGTAGTGCTCGGCGACCGCGCGCGACTGCTCGGGTTCGACCCGGTCGAGCACCCGGTGGCCCTGCAGCTGGGCGGGAGCGAGCCGCAAGCACTGGCCCAGGCCGCGCGGATCGGGGCCGAGTGGGGTTACGACGAGATCAACCTCAATTGCGGATGCCCCTCCGATCGGGTCCAGGCCGGTCGCTTCGGCGCCTGTCTGATGCGGGAGCCGGTGCTGGTCGCCGAGTGCGTGGCGGCGATGATCGCCGTGACCCGGGTGCCGGTGACGGTGAAGTGCCGCCTGGGCGTGGACGACGAACACGATTACGACCGGTTCCGCGCCTTCGTCGACGAGATCGCCGCTGCCGGCTGCCGGACCTTCGTCGTGCATGCGCGCAATGCCTGGCTGCAGGGGCTGTCGCCGAAGGAAAACCGCGAGATCCCGCCGTTGCGCTACGAATGGGCCTGGTGCCTGAAGCGCGAGCGGCCGGACCTGCAGGTGTGGGTCAACGGCGGCGTCGCCGCGATCGAGCAGGCGCGGGCGCAGCTGGAGCACGTCGACGGGGTCATGCTGGGGCGCGCCGCCTACCACGATCCCTACCTGCTGCACCGGCTCGACGTGGCCCTGCATGGCGGCGAGGGCGAGACGCCGCGCGAACGCGGCGAGCTGCTGCTGGCGCTGCGCCCCTACGTCGAGGAGCAGCTGGCGCACGGCGTGGCGCTCAAGCACATCACGCGTCACGTGCTGGGCCTGTTCCATGGCCAGCCTGGCGGGCGCGCGTTCCGGCAGGTGCTCAGCGAGGGCGCGCACCGCGAAGGTGCCGGCTGGGCGCTGGTCGAACAGGCGCTGGCGGCCACGGCCGGATCCCGGCGCGCGGCGGCATGATCACCCGCGACGCGGACGCCTTCCTGGCACTGGCCCGCGGGTGCGCGCCGGACTTCGGTCCGCCCACCGCCCGCGCCGCTTTCCTGGTCACGCCCGAGGGTTTCGCGCGTGCCGAGGAATCGGCACAGGACAACCGCTACATGGCCGCGGCAGGGGGCTACCACTGCGAACGCGCACTGGCCGAGCACCGCGCGCTGCAGCAGGCGCTTTCGGCCGACGTACCGGTGTTCGCCTTCCCCGGCGACCCGGCTGCGCCCGACGCCGTGTTCCCGAACAACGTCTTCGCCACGGCCCGGCCCGATGCACGGGCGTATCCGCAGGGCCTGCCGCGGCTGGTCATCGGTCGCATGCGTCACACCGTGCGCCAGCGCGAGGCGGCCCGCGCCGACATCCGCGCGTTCTTCCGCGAGCTGGCCGGCACCACCGAGGTCGATCTGTCGCAGCAGCCCCACCCCTGCGAACTCACCGGCTCGCTGGTGATCGACCGCGCCCGCGGGCTGGGCTACTGCGGGCTGTCCGAGCGCTGCGACGAGGAAGGCGCGCGGCTCATGCACGAGGCCTTCGGCCTGCGCGCCACCCTGCTGTTCGAGCTGGCGCCCGGCGAGTACCACGCCAACGTGGTCCTGGCCGTGCTCGCCGGCCGCGCCGTGCTGCTGAGTCCGTCCGGCTTCGCCGATCCGGCGGCGGCCGACGCGATCGCCGCGCTGTACGCGCCGCACGCGGTGCTGCTGCGCCCGGAACAGCAGGCCGCCTTCGCCGCCAACGCCATCGCCCTGGCGCCCGGCCGGGTGTGGATGAGTGGAGCGGCGGCTGCTTCGCTGGACCTGGAGCAGGGGCAGGCGCTGGCGGCGGCAGGCTTCGCGCTCGGCCGTGTACCGATGGCGGCGATCGAAGCCGGCGGCGGTTCGCTGCGCTGCTGCGTGGCCGAACTGTTCTGAGACCGGCCGGGCCTGAATGGGGGGTACGCCGGATGTGGATAAGTTCAGACCGGATTCACCGCTTTCTAACGAACATCACGTCATTCCGAGCAATGGCGCCAGTCCCCGGCATGGCCACGGGATTTGCCATTGCCGCCAGACTCCGTTAGAGAAGCGTGATGCCCCGCATGTTCCAGCTCGCCATCGTCCTCTTGCCGCTCGCCCTGGGCGCGGCGGGCGTGGGCGCGCAGGAACCGCCGCGGCCTGCGCCGCCGGCACATGATCAGGCCAACGCCAACCCGGCCGCCCCGCGCCTTTCCAGCCAGCGCGAGTCGCTGGAGCGGTGGCGGCGCGATGCGGCCCAGCCGCCGGTACAGCCGCCGATGCGCCGCGAACGGGTGGCGCCGCCGGCCAGCCAGGACTCCCGCTCGATGTCCGACGCCGTGCGCCGGGTCCAGCGTTCCACCCGGGGCCAGATCCTGGGCGCCGAGCAGGTGCCGTTCGAAGGGCGCAATATCACCCGGGTGAAATACATGGATTCCAACGGCCGGGTCCGCTACATGGACGACCCGGGCGCGACCGAGCGGCGCGTGCCGCGACGCGCCGATAACGGCGAGCCGTAGACAATCGGACCGCCGGCCCGGAGGCCGGCCTCAAGAAACCGCAACTCAGGGAGAGTGCATGCGTATCCTTCTGGTCGAAGACGAAGCGCCGCTGCGGGAAACGCTGGCCGCGCGCCTCAAGCGCGAGGGCTTCGCGGTCGATGCCGCGCAGGATGGCGAGGAGGGCCTGTACATGGGCCGCGAGGTGCCGTTCGACGTGGCCATCATCGACTTGGGCCTGCCCAAGATGTCGGGCATGGAGCTGGTCAAGGCCCTGCGCGACGAGGGCAAGAACTTCCCGGTGCTGATCCTCACCGCCCGCTCGAGCTGGCAGGACAAGGTCGAGGGCCTCAAGCAGG
>CAZBDE010000338.1:0-2822 GCA_964490415.1 uncultured Pseudoxanthomonas sp.
GAAGATCTTCTCCCGGCTCATCTTATCCGGGACCACCAGGATCAGCTTGTAGCCCTTCTGCTGCGCGACCAGGGCCAGGCCCAGGCCGGTGTTGCCGGCGGTGCCTTCGACCAGGGTCGCGCCGGGCGCGATGTCGCCGCGGGCCTCGGCCGCCTCGATCATCGACAGGCCGATGCGGTCCTTGATCGAACCACCGGGGTTGGCGTTCTCCAGCTTCAGGTACAGCTCGCAGACGCCGGTGTCCAGGCGCCGCGCCTTGACCATGGGCGTGCGCCCGATCAGTTCGAGCACGGAATCGTGCAGGGCCATCGTCGATCCGGTTGCGTGGCCGCGATGCGCGGCGGAACCGGGATTATCCGCTGGATGCCGGTCTCAAGTCAGCGCTCCGGAGCGCTGTCGGCGCGGAACCCCGTAGGAAGCGGGCATGACCGCGACACGGGCGCCGGAGCTTCCAGGGCGTCGGGTGCCTGCGGCGTCGTGTCGCGGGCATGCCCGCTCCTATGGAAGACAGGGACGTGGCCGGGGAAATGACGTGGGCGGTGGCGAATCGACGAGGAAAGCCGCCACCGCCCACGGCGCGAAGCATGATCACTGGAATCCGGGTCAATGCGCCCGGTCGTAGATGCGCAGCAGCTTCTCCTTGGCGTGCAGCTTTTCGCGCTTCATCTGGCCGAGGGTGACGTCATCGATCGGCAGCACCCCGAGTTCGGCGTCGAGCACTTTCTTGTCCAGCGTACGATGTCGCTGGTAAAGCTGCCTGAATTCGGGGTCGCGCTTCATCAGCGCATCGATCTCGGCCTGTGGTTGCCCTTCGAACATGTCTGCACCTCCTGGGGTCTGCGTGCGTCCGTGCCGGGGGGTGCCGGCCCGCCTGGCCGGCCCTGAAATGCGAACGCCCCGGGCCTTTACGGTCCGGGGCGTCGCTTTGTCGGAGCAGGTCTGGTGCGCGAGGGCCGCCGTGCCGCCGGACACCTCCGCACGGGGCCGGCCGCGGCCCGTCGGCGATCTCCAGTGGAACGGAAAACGGCTGCATCGGCAGGGTGCTCCGGTCAGCCAGACGGCATTGGCACCATCTGGGTATCCGACCCTACTCCCCTCTTCCAAGAGCGGCAAGCCACGTGGCAAGCCATTGAAAGGAAAGGACTCCGATGTCGCGGGGCACTGCTGCCAGAGGCGGCCGAAACCGCCGGGTCTCCGTGTAAGCCACTGATGTAACTATGGTTTTCGCGGCGCAAACCGCCGACCAGCTCTCGTGGAACAGGACCCGCCCGCTGCTCGTCGCGCGATGCGCCCACGGGAGCACGGGGCAAGCCGCGCCCTACCGGCGCGGCAGCCGGCGGTTACGGCGCCACCACCACTTCGGCGGCCTTCTTCGCGCTGCCCGCCGCGGCCTTGCCGGCCGCCTGGATCTGCCCGGCCGGCACGCCGCCGGCCATCAGCGCCGCCTTCAGCGCGTTGGCGCGGGCCTGGGCGAGCTTGGCGTCCTTGTCGAACGCCTCCACCCGGATCCTGCCGCGCTTGCCGATCTGCAGGTACGCGGCCAGCGCGCTGCCCGCGGACTTGCCTTCCCCGCTGAGCGCGCCCTTGGCGAAGGTGCTGGCCGGCAGGGCGAAGGCCTCGCCGCGGGCGTCGAAGGTCGACGCGGGCAGCTTCGCCCCCGACACCAGCTCGGCTTCCTGGCGGGCCAGCGCGGCCTCCTTGCGCCGCGCCGCACTCACCTGCGTGGCCTGCCTGCCGGTGGCCGACGTCAGCGCCTGCTCGACGTCGGAGCGCGCGGCCGCTTCGGCTTCGGCGGCCAGGCGCAGGCGCTCGGTCTCCTCGGCCTGGATCTGCGACTGGATGCGCAGCAGTTCGGCTTCCTGGCGCGCGCGTTCGGCGTCGCGGCGGCTGGCCTGCAGCAGCAGGTCGCTGCGCTGCAGGTCCAGGCGGGCCAGTTCGCGCCGCGCCGATTCGGCGCCGGCGGCGGTCTCGGCGATCTCGACCCGGCGCTCGGCGACGTACAGCACGCCGGGCCGGTCGCTGCGCCGGACCTCGGCCAGGGCGGCGATGGCCTGGCGGGCCTCGAGCTGCTCGTAGGCGGCCAGGCGGCCAAGGGCGGGGTCGGCCTGCAGCCTGTCCAGCCGCGCCTGCAGGCGCTGCACGTCGGGGTCGGGGGCGGCCAGGGCCGGCGCGGCGGCCAGCAGCAGCGCGCAGGCGAAAACGACGCTCCGCGACACGATCATGGCGCGTCCTCCTGCGGCAGGCCCAGGGTCTGGCGCAGGCTGGCGATCTCGTCGCGGCGCTGCTGCAGGGCCGCGTCGGCCTGGGCGCGGTCGCTGCGGACCCGGGCCAGGTCGGCATCGGCGACGGCCTGGCGGGCCAGCACGTCGGCCTCGCGGCGCTCGGACCGGCTGCGCGACAGCGCCCCCGACTGGGCCTGGATCAGCGCCCGCTGCGCCGAATCGAGCAGGTCCGGGGCGTAGTGGTCGGCGTCGGCGTCCTGCGCCTTCTGCACCGCCTGTTGCGCGCGCAGCAGGTCCGGCGAGGCGACCTGGGCCTGGGCTGTGACCGCCAGCCCGGATGCGATGGCGAGCGCATACAGGCGCCGGCGGAAGTGTGCGAAGCTAGGCTCGTTCATCGGGGGAACGCCGTGTCGAAAGACCCGGCCATTGTCTGAAGCCTGCGGCGCGCGCGCAACGGCGCCGGACCGCGGGCTGGATTCCGTAAAGCTCGCAGTGGGGATTTTCGCGCAATGGATATCGGCTATTTCCTCAAGCTCATGACCGAGAAGAACGCCTCGGACATGTTCCTGACCACCGGGGCGCCGGTCTACATCAAGATCG
>CAZBDE010000339.1:0-2810 GCA_964490415.1 uncultured Pseudoxanthomonas sp.
TTTACAGGGGTTATGATCCCGCTATTGGAAGGATGTTGCAGGTTGATCCGTATGCGACCATGTACGCATCATCTACTACATACAACTATGCACTGAACAATCCGGTGATGATCAATGATCCGAGTGGTGGACAAGTGAGCGTTGATGGTTACACAGGTGGCCAGTTGCGGGCAATGTATCGCAATGATTTTTACAATCACGGATATTCCGGAAGTTTTGGTGATTGGGCAAGTGATAATATTGATTTTGGCAGTGGCGGCACGACTGTTATTGGAACAGATGGCAGGGAATATGGCGCGAATAAATCCGGACAAACTGGGTATTGGAGAGATGAGTCTTCCATCGAGGAAGACTCAGAAGGCTCAGGTGGATATCAATGGAGGGTGAAGACTAGGTTTGTTGAAACTGGTTCTGATTTTACTGATGGGGGAAGAGATCACACGCTAGGGGTACTTGGAACAGAAGGGGTTTATAATTGGGGACTACGAGAATTTTATTATGGGCCCAAGGTTCGGGCGCTAAGTCGATATAGAAATGGATCTTTAGCTGAACGAACTTTCGGAAGTAGAATGAGGAATGAAATTGTAATGAGAACTCGGGAGTTTAGTACGCCAACTTATAGGTCCATAGCTAACTTGCAAAAACCTATTTTAAATGTCAATCCTAATGGTAGATTTTGGGTACCAAATCCCGGTACAATGTGGACAATGAGAGGAGTTGGTGTTGGCGGTGGTTTAATGACAGCTTATGGGCTATATCAATCTGGACAAAATATTGCAAATGCATCTGATAAAACTTCAGCTGCCATTAACGAAGGATTTTCTTGGGCTGGGGCAATAGCAGTAGGTTTAGCTGGTGCTGAAATAGGTGCATTCTATGGCTCAGCTTTTGGGCCTGTTGGCACACTTGTTGGCGGTTTTGCTGGAGGCGTGATTGGTTCAATAATTGGGGGTCAGGCAGGGTACGAAGTAGGTGAATTAACCGGTTATTAAATATGTTTAAATCAAAAGAAAGCGTTGAGTTTAAGAACATGGCTGAGTACTTTAAAATCGGTTGGCTGTCGGAGACTTTTCAAAAAGATAAAGCTCTATATCAAGCGTTTGTCAAGCATATCATAAGCCTGAAAAAATTAGGGATAGAGTTTACCCAGATCTCAAAAATAATTTTGTTAGGCCAAATTGAAGAAGACACTTTTAAAATGGTTTCTATAAAAGAGGAGTTAATGCATAATCATTTTAATGGTAATTTTAACTCTGAAGTTTTTGATCCCACAAAAAATTATATAAATCTCGAACAGTTAAGTTTAAGAAATGGAGACGTATTTGTTATTGCTGAATATAGTCCTTCGGATTATTTTAACTCAATAAAACCTGGCTTTTTATGGAAAATAAAGCTTTCTAAAGAACTAAAACTTCATCCCGATAATAAGACTGAATTAATCTTTGAAGCCAAGCAGTCAGTTCACAAAACAAGGTTTACATAATGCGTCTTTTGTAAGTAATAACTTTAATGAATCTTAACATTGATCGGAAATATGCATCTATAGATAAACCCTCTGTGAGATCGATCTCAATCTGTTTTGCTGAGTTGTTTTGTAGCATCATTAACACCGTCAGAGAGGGCTGCTGAATTAAGCAGACCCTCTGGACAGGTTACCAGTGCCTCCGTGAAATCTTATTGAAGTTATGAATCCGCTCTTTGCTGGCGGAGATCGCTATAGAAATGCAATGCTTTTTTGGTAAGGTGTTGATGGGTAATGCACCCCCAGCGGGGCCTCACGCAGCAGCCTTGCATTATTTAATCATACACCTTCCGGAACATATTCACAGAAACTTACCGGTGCCAGCAATTCACAAATAGGTGTTGCTAAAAGCATGAAAGTTTACCCGGGCGATAAGGTAAAAATTGAGGCCTATGCGAAATACTATAACCCAAGCGGAACAACCAGCAATTTAACCGGCTTTGCACTGGCATTAACCGGGGCATTTGGCGTAACTTCGGCTTCAACAGGCGAGGCATTGAAAGCGTACAACACACTTAATAATTATGGAGGAATCATTGCCGGAGGCGGCAGTGGCGGAAGCAGCGAGCATCCCAAGCTGTTTGTGAATATTTTATTATTTGATAAAGACTTCAATTTTCTGGATGCTGCCTGGGAACAGATCGATGGAGGCGAGCAGATCGGGGCTACGCCCACAGCTCATGATTACATGAGCAAAGAGATTACGGTAAAAGAAGCCGGGTTGGTAATGCACCAGATTATCAGTTAAGATTATTTGTTCATGCTAACTTACTGACTTTCAACGGTGCATACTGTTATATTGTGCCAGTGTTATACCTTATCTTCATTCATCATACTACTTTTACATCGCTTATAACCGAAATCTGAGAGCTTTTATGATCTTCGTGCTACAGAATATCAGATGAATTGGTTTAAACGGCAGTCTGAAGACTGCGAACATTGCAGGGCACAAGTGAACAGCGCGCTTGCCATCGCACAACACTTGCGCCAGAGTGGGGTTAACTAAACCGGACTCATGGAGTTTACGTGGAAAAGGGCTTTAAGAGAGCCCTTTTCTTTTAAATAAATACGAAGGCAAACAGGGGTGGAGGTGTAAGCAGAATATGCTACGCGCTCTTATTGATCCGGGGCTTGCTCAGAATCATATCAGCAATTGCCGGGCGCGAACTAATAAAGGAAGCTGCCCCGTGTTGATCATTACGGATGCCTTTTCAAAGGTCATCCATTCACCCTTGTCGGCTTCCGGGATTGAAATGAATTTCTTTGACCGGGGAGGCCATTCAACCTG
>CAZBDE010000340.1:0-2804 GCA_964490415.1 uncultured Pseudoxanthomonas sp.
GGATCTCGCAGCCGGCCATCAGCTCGGCCTCCTCGACCGCGCGCTGGATCGACTGCACGGTCGACTCGATGTCCACCACCACGCCGCGCTTGAGGCCGCGCGATTCGTGCGAGCCGATCCCGATCACCTCGATCGGGTTGCCCGGCGAATATTCGCCGACCAGCGCCACCACCTTGGAGGTGCCGATGTCGAGTCCGACGATGAGGGACTTGTCGCCTTTGCGGTTCATGTACTGCTCGCCTGCTGGGGTTGCGTCCGCGCCGCGCCGGCCGGCGCCCGCGGAGAAGGGGAAAGAGCGGCGCCGGGCGTGCCCGGGGCCAGGGTGAATCCGTTGGTGTAGCGCAGGTCGGCGCGCGCGACCGGCCGCGCCTGCTTGACCAGCAGCTGCGGCAGCACGCGGGCGAAGCGGTGCAGGCGCGCGCGCGCGTCGTCGCGGCCGACCACCACTTCCAGGCCGTTGTCCAGGGTCATCGACCAGCTGCCGCGCGCATCCATGCCCAGCTGGGCCACGCCATAGCCCAGCGGCGCGAACAGGCCGCGCGCCTCGTTGTAGAGCGCCACCACCTCGCCGCTGCGCGCGTCCGGCCCGCCCAGCCGCGGCAGGCGCTCGCCGGCCAGGTCCGGCGGCAGCGGGAACAGTTCGCCGCGCTCGGACAGCAGCCTGTCGTCGCCCCAGAACGCGAACGGCTTGTGCTCGACGATGTGGATCTCGAGCACATCGGGCCATTCCTTGCGCACCTGCGCCTGCTCGACCCACGGCAGGTCCGCCACCGCGCGCTGCGCGCCGTCCAGGTCGGCGGCGAAGAAGCCGCGCACCGCGTACGGCGCCACCACCTTCTGCAGCTGCTCGGCCTGGACGCGCTCGAACTGGCCGGTCACGCGCAGGCGCGACAGCGGCCAGCGCTCGGCGCCGACCCAGCCGTTGAGCACGGCCACCACCGGCAGCGCGACCAGCGCCACCGCGAGCAGCCAGGCCAGGATGCGCAGCAGCGCGTTCACGCGGCGGCACCTCCATCCGTGGCGGCGTCGGCCGGGACCGTGCCTTCGAGGATCCGCCAGCACAGTTCGCCGAACTCCACGCCGACCTCGCGCGCGGCCTTGGGTACCAGCGAGTGGCTGGTCATGCCCGGCGCGGTGTTCACTTCCAGCAGGTACGGCGCACCGGTGGCGCGCGCGCGCATCACGTCCACCCGGCCCCAGCCGGCGCAGCCGGCGGCATGGAACGCAACCAGCGCCAGCTCGCGCACGCGCCGCTCGTCCTCGCCGTCCAGGCCCGGGCACAGGTACCGGGTGTCCTCGGCGACGTACTTGGCGTCGTAGTCGTACCACTCGCCCTTGGGCACGATCCGGATCGAGGGCAGCGCGACGTCGCCGAGGATGCCCACGGTCAGTTCGTCGCCGACCACCATCTGCTCCATCAGCAGGTCGCCGGGATAGCGCGCGGCCAGCGCGACCGCCTCGTCCAGGCCGGCCTCGTCCAGCACCCGCGACACGCCCACGCTGGAACCTTCCGAGGACGGCTTGACGATCACCGGCAGGCCCAGGCCGCGCGCGGCCGCGTGCACGGTGGCGGCGTCCACGCCGCGCGGCAGGTGCGCGTAGCGCGGCGTCGGCAGGCCCAGCGACAGCCACACCTGCTTGGTCCGGATCTTGTCCATCGCCAGCGCCGAGCCGAGCACGCCCGAGCCGGTGTACGGCACGCCCAGCGCCTCCATCAGGCCCTGGACCACGCCGTCCTCGCCGCCGCCGCGCTGGCCGTGCAGGATGTTGAACACGCGGTCGAACTTCTTCGCCAGCAGCGCCTCGACCAGCGCCGGGATGCCGTCCACGGCATGCGCGTCCACGCCGTGCGCGCGCAGCGCGTCGAGCACGTTGCGGCCCGAATCCAGCGAGACCTCGCGTTCGGAACTGGTGCCGCCCAGCAGCACGGCGACGCGGCCGAACACGGTCGGGTCGGCGAAGCGCGGCGGCGGCGGCAGGACGCCCATGCTCACCCCTGGCCTCCCCGCGCCGGGTCGCCGCCGGTGGCGAAGCCGTCGGTGGCGATCTGGTGGGCGACGTAGCCGATGTCGCCGGCGCCCATCATCAACAGCAGGTCGCCGTCATGGAGCACGTCCGGCAGCACGTGGACCAGGTCGGCGACCTGCCCCACCACCACCGGCTCGCTGCGGCCGCGGGCGCGGATCGCACGGGCCAGGGCGCGCGCGTCGGCGCCGGGGATCGGCGCCTCGCCGGCCGGATAGACCTCGCTGAGCACCAGCGCGTCGGCCTCGGACAGCACCGCGGCGAAGGCGTCGAACTGGTCGCGGGTGCGGCTGTAGCGGTGCGGCTGGAAGGCCACCACCAGGCGCTTGTCCGGCCAGCCGCCGCGGGCGGCGGCGAACACCGCGGCCAGCTCCTTCGGATGGTGGCCGTAGTCGTCGACCACGCGCACCTTCGCGCCGGCGGCGGTGGCCACCTCGCCCAGGTCGTTGAAGCGGCGGCCGATGCCGGCGAACTTCTCCAGCGCATGGGCGATGTTCTGCGGCGACACGCCCAGCTGCCAGGCCACCGCGGCGGCGGCCAGCGCGTTGAGCACGTTGTGCCGCCCCGGCAGGGCCAGGGTCACCGGCACGGTGGCGCCCTCGGGCAGGCGCAGGGTGAAGCGCATGCGCGGGCCGTCCTGGACGATGTCGTCGGCGCGCACGTCGGCGTTCTCGGCGGTGCCGTAGGTCATCACGTGGCGCGGGGTGTGCGCGGCCAGCGCGGCCACCTCCGGATCGTCGATGCACAGCACCGCCGAGAACGCCGACGTGCGCGCCGAC
>CAZBDE010000341.1:0-2794 GCA_964490415.1 uncultured Pseudoxanthomonas sp.
GGGACACGTTCTTGTTGGTCCAGTCCATCTCGGACACGTGCACCAGGCCTTCGACGCCCGGCTCGATCTCGACGAACGCGCCGTAATCGGTGACGTTGGAGACCTTGCCGTAGACGCGGCTGTTGGCCGGGTAGCGGCGGGCGATGTTGTCCCACGGATCCTCGCCCAGCTGCTTCAGGCCCAGCGAGACGCGGTTGCGCTCGCGGTCGAACTTCAGCACGCGCACGTCCAGCTCGTCGCCGACGTTGACCACCTCGGACGGATGACGCACGCGCTTCCAGGCCATGTCGGTGATGTGCAGCAGGCCGTCGATGCCGCCCAGGTCCACGAACGCGCCGTAGTCGGTCAGGTTCTTGACCACGCCCTTCAGCACGGCGCCTTCCTGCAGCTTCTCCATCAGCTGCTCGCGCTCCTCGGAGTGCTCGCTCTCGACCACCGCGCGGCGGGAGACGACCACGTTGTTGCGCTTGCGGTCCAGCTTGATGAGCTTGAACTCGAGCTCCTTGCCTTCCAGGTAGGCCGGGTCGCGCACCGGGCGCACATCGACCAGCGAACCGGGCAGGAATGCGCGGACATCCTTGATGTCCACGGTGAAACCACCCTTGACCTTGCCGCTGATGCGGCCGGTGATGGTCTCGTTCTTCTCGAGGGCTTCTTCCAGCTCGTCCCACACCATCGCGCGCTTGGCCTTCTCGCGCGACAGCACGGTCTCGCCGAAGCCGTTCTCGATGGAGTCGAGCGCGACCTTGACCTGGTCGCCCACGCCCACGTCGATCTCGCCTGCGTCGTTACGGAACTGCTCGATCGGCACGATGCCTTCGGACTTCAGGCCGGCGTTGATCACCACGACGTCGCCGCGGACTTCCACGACGGTGCCGACGACGATGGCGCCCGGCTTCAGCTTGGCAAGGTTGGCCTGGCTGGCTTCGAACAGTTCAGCAAAAGATTCGGTCATTGTTGGATACTCGGTTGAACACACGGACGGGATGCCACCTAGCTTGGTGGCCGGGTCCCGTCCCCCTGTCAGGCCCGTGCCGGCGCCTTGTGTGGTTGTGGTTGGAAAAAAACCGCCGCGGACATCCGCGACGGCGCCTTGGCGCTTGCGCACCCTTGTTTCTGCCGCGTTTCTGCCGCGTGCGATCCGCGCGCCGCCCGGCGCGGGTGCGGCCGGTTCAGTCGGCGCGCGCCGGCACCAGGGCCAGCACGCGGTCGACCACCGCGTCGACGGACAGGCCGGTGGTGTCGATGAGGACGGCGTCGTCGGCCGGCTTCAGCGGCGCCACGGTGCGCTGGGCATCGCGGGCGTCACGGGCGAGGATCTCCCGCAGCAGACCGTCAAATGTAACCGAAACCCCTTTTTCGTTCAACTGGTTATGCCGCCTGCGGGCGCGTTCCTCGGCACTGGCGGTCAGGAACACCTTGGTCGTGGCGTCGGGGAAGATGACCGTGCCCATGTCGCGGCCGTCGGCGACCAGGCCCGGCGCCTGCCGGAACGCCCGCTGCCGCTCCTTCAGGGCGGCCCGGACCTCGGGGATGGCGGCAATGGCCGAGGCCAGGGTGCCGGTGGTCTCCAGGCGCAGCTCGCCGGTGGCGTCGGTGCCGTTCACCAGCACCCGCAGGTCTTCCCCCGCCTCGCGGAACTCGATGGCGGTGTCGAAGGTGCAGCGGACCAGGGCGGCCGGGTCGGCCAGGTCCAGGTCGGCCCAGCTGGCCGCCACCCCCACCGCCCGGTACAGTGCGCCCGAATCCAGGTAATGCCAGCCCAGCCGCGAGGCGGCCAGGCGGCTCACCGTGCCCTTGCCGGCGCCGGACGGGCCATCGATGGTGAGGACCGGGACTGGGGACGGCATGGCGGCTCCGGGGACGGGTGGGACGGGTTCGGGGGAGCGGATTGTAGCCGCCCCGCCCGGTCCGCCAGGCCCCGTTTCGCAACCGCTTGAAAGGCCAAAGGAAAGCCGGCTACAATGACGGGCTTACTGCCAGCCCTTGTCCATCCGGTCCGGGCTCCCATCCGTCGTCCTCCGAGGTGTGTCATGAAAGTCCTGTCCTCCCTGAAGTCGGCGAAGACCCGTCACCGCGACTGCAAGGTGGTCCGCCGTCGCGGCAAGGTCTTCGTGATCTGCAAGTCCAACCCGCGCTTCAAGGCCCGCCAGCGCTGAGCGGGCTGGCGCACGGCCGCGAGGCCGGCGCGCGGATCGACGCGAAGGCCGCAGCGATGCGGCCTTCCGCGTTTCCGGGCCCGCAACGGCGTGGAGCGCGCCGGCACCTGCCGCCCCGCGTGCGGGATGTTGACGCCTGCCGCACATCCGCGCCCCCGCTTCTGCTTAGAATCGGCAGCCAGGCCATGAAGCCGCCTGCCCCCGCCACCGCGGCGGCCATCCACCCGGGGAGATCCATGCGATGAAGCACCGTCCGAACACCCTGCTCCTGCTGGCCCTGCTCGCCGTGTGCGGCGCGGCCCAGGCCGACACCCTGCTGGTCGACCGCGCGAACCAGAAGCCGGCGGTCGCCACGCCCGCCCGCGGCCTGAGCATGGCCGAGGTCGAGGCCCGCTTCGGCGCCCCTCAGGAACGGCTCGATCCGCGCGGCGGCCAGAAGCGCCAGTGGCCGACGATCAACCGCTGGGTCTACCCCACGTTCACCGTGTACTTCGAGAAGAACAAGGTGATCGACGTGGTCGCGCACAAGGCCGATCCGGAAGAAATCGGGCCGAAGCCGCCGATCCGGTAATGCAATGACCGATACGTTGCGCTTCCCCGCGGAGTGGGAACCCCAGTCCGCGATCCTGATCGCC
>CAZBDE010000342.1:0-2772 GCA_964490415.1 uncultured Pseudoxanthomonas sp.
CGACCGACGAGATCATGTGGCCGCCGCCGATGAAGGGCGACATCGACTCCAGCACCTCGGGGCGCCCGTGCAGCACGCCCAGACCGGTCGGGCCGTAGGCCTTGTGGCCGGTCCAGGCGTAGAAGTCTGCGCCGGTGGAGGAGAAGTCGACGGGTAGCTGCGGCACCGCCTGCGAGCCGTCGACCACGGTGGCGATGCCGCGCTTGCGCGCCTCGCGGCAGATCTCGCGCACCGGGTTGACCGTGCCGAGCACGTTGGATACGTGCGCCACGGCGAGCAGCTTCACCTCGGGCGTCATCGCGCAGCGCAGCGCGTCGAGGTCGAGCGTGCCCTCGGGCGTGATCTCCGCGACCCTGATGGTGGCGCCGGTGCGCTGCGCGACCAGCTGCCACGGCACGATGTTGGCGTGGTGCTCCATGCGCGAGACCAGGATCACGTCGCCCGCCTTGAGCCGCGGCAGCGCCCACGAGTACGCGACCAGGTTGATCGCGAAGGTGGTGCCGCTGCACAGCACCAGTTCGTCGGCGCGCACGTTGAGGAAGCGGGCCAGCTTGCCGCGCGCGCTTTCATAGGCCTCGGTGGCCTCGGTGCCGAGCGTGTGCACGGCGCGGCTGACGTTGGCGTTGTGGCGGCGGTAGAACTCGTCCTGCGCGGCGATCACCGGCAGCGGCTTCTGCGAGGTGTTGGCGTTGTCGAAATAGACCAGCGGCCTGCCGTGGACCTCGCGCATCAGCAGCGGGAAGTCGGCGCGCACGCGCGCCCAGTCGACCCCGCCGTTGCCCGCGTGGTTGGCCAGCGCGGCGTCGTGGACGGCGGCGGGGGACTGTTCGTTCACGCAGCGGCTCCTTCGCCCAGCGTGGCGGCCAGGGCGGCATCGAGCCGGGCCAGCAGCAGCGCGCGCAGGCCGTCGTCTCCGCCATCTTCCCCGAGTGCCAGCAGCGGCTCGCGGCAGAAGGCCACGGTCAGCAGGCGCTGCGCCTGGGCCTCGGGCAGGCCGCGCGAGCGCAGGTAGAACATGGCGTTGGCGTCGAGCTGGCCGACGGTGGCGCCGTGCGCGGCCTTGACCTCGTCGGCGTCGATCACCAGCACCGGCTGGGTGTCGATCTCGGCGTCGGCGGAGAGCAGCAGGTTCTTGTTGGACAGCGCCGCGTCGGTGCCGTCGGCGCCGGGGCGGATCCGGATGCCACCGTGGAACACGACCCGGCTGCGGTCGTCCGCGATGCCGCGCCAGAGCAGTTCGCAGGAGGTGTCGCGGGCGATGTGCTCGATGCCCAGGCGCGTGTCGACATGGCGGCGGCCGTTGCCGAGCAGGACGCCGTTGGCGACCAGCCTGGCACCGTCGCCTTCCAGGCGCACGTTCAGCTCGTGGCGGCTCAGCGCGGCACCCAGTTCCAGGTCGATGCGCTGGTAGCGGGCGTCGCGGGCGAGCACCGCGTCGGTGCGGGCGAAGCGGGTGGCGCGGGCGGCATCCTCCTGCACGCACGCGTGGCGCACCACCGCGCCCTGGCCGGCGTGCAGGTGCAGCACGTCGTTGGCCAGGTGGGCATGGTCGCCGGCGGCGAGCCGGTGTTCGACGATGTCGAGCCGGGCCTCGCTGCGCAGGTCGATGAAGTGGCGCAGGTGCCAGGCGCGGTCGCCGGCCTGCGGCACGCCGACGAAGACCAGGTGCAACGGCGCTTCGACGTGGACGCCGGCATCGACGCGGACCACCGCGCCGTCCTCGGCCAGGGCGGCGTTGGCGCGGGCGAAGACCTCGTCGCGGCGTTCGTAGCGGCGCAGCAGGAAGTTGGCGTCGCGCGGCTCGCCTTCGGCGAGGACCTGCGACAGCGATTCGACGCTCGCGCCGGCGGGCAGGCCGGACAGGTCGCTGCGCGCGGCGTCGAAACGGCCGTTGGCGAAGACCAGGCGCGGCGCCGGGATGGCGGCCAGCAGCGCGGCATCGAACGCCGGCGCCGCGCCGTCGGCGGCGGCGGCGAAGGTGCGGCGTTCGAGCGTGCGCAGCGGGGTGTACTTCCACGCCTCCTCGCGCGGCCCGGGCAGGCCATCGGCGAGCAGGGCGTCCAACGCCTCGCGGCGGCCCGCGCCGAGCTGCTGCGCGTCGGGCGCGCGCAGTGCGTCGAAGCCGTCGCGGAGGGAGTCGAGCAGGGCGCCCATCAGGCCACCTGCTCGGGCGCGACGCGGTCCTTCAGCCATGCGTAGCCGTGCTTCTCCAGCTCCAGCGCCAGCTCCGGGCCGCCGCTTTCGACGATGCGGCCGTCGGCCAGCACGTGGACCACGTCGGGTTTGATGTAGTCGAGCAGGCGCTGGTAGTGGGTGATGACCACGAACGAGCGGTCCGGCGCGCGCAGGGCGTTGACGCCGTCGGCCACGGTCTTCAGCGCGTCGATGTCCAGGCCCGAGTCGGTCTCGTCCAGGATCGCCAGCCTCGGCTCGAGCACGGCCAGCTGGAAGATTTCGTTGCGCTTCTTCTCGCCGCCGGAGAAGCCCTCGTTGACGCCGCGGTGCAGCAGCTCGTCGTTCAGGTGCAGCACGGCCAGCTTCTCGCGCACGCGCTTGAGGAACTGCATCGAGTCCAGCTCGGCCTCGCCGCGCGCCCTGCGCTGGGCGTTGAGCGCGCTGCGCAGGAAGTAGGTGTTGTTCACGCCCGGGATCTCGACCGGGTACTGGAAGGCCAGGAACAGGCCGGCGGCGGCGCGCTGTTCCGGATCCAGATCCAGCAGCGGCCGGCCGTCGAACTCGACCGAGCCAGCGGTGACCTCGTAGCCGTCGCGG
>CAZBDE010000343.1:0-2763 GCA_964490415.1 uncultured Pseudoxanthomonas sp.
CGCCGCACGGCGGCATCGCCTTCGGCATCGACCGCATCGCCGCGCTGATGGCCGGGACCGAGTCGATCCGCGACGTGATCCCGTTCCCGAAGACCACCGGCGCGCAGTGCCTGATGACCGGCGCGCCGTCGCCGATCCCGGACGCGCAGCTGGCGGAAATCCACGTGCAGGTCCGTCCACAGCCGGCGAAGGACTGACATGGCGCTGGTCATCCGCCGTGCGGGGCCTGCCGACGCGCAGGTGCTGTCGGCGCTGGCCGCGCGTACCTTCACCGAAACCTTCGCCCATCTCTATCCGCCGGACGACCTGGCGTTCTTCCTGCGCGACGCCTATGTGGTGGAGAAGCAGTCGGTGATCCTGTCGCACCCGGACTACGCGGTGTGGCTGCTGGAGGACGACGGCGTCGCCGTCGGCCATGCCGCGGCCGGTCCGTGCGGCCTGCCGCATGCCGACGTGCGGCCCGGCGACGGCGAACTGAAGCGCCTGTACGTGCTGGCCCCGCACCAGAACGGCGGCTGGGGCGGGCGCCTGTTCGACGAGGCCGAGCGCTGGCTGCTGCGCGAGGGCCCGCGCACGCTGTGGGTCGGGGTATGGTCGGAGAACTCCGGCGCGCAGCGGTTCTATGCGCGGCACGGCTTCGAAAAGGTCGGTACCTACGAATTCCCGGTGGGCGGGGTGCGCGACCTGGAATTCATCCTGCGTCGTCCGGCGGCCGTAGCCTGAGACCACCCGCCGGCGACCGCCGGGGATCCGGCGATGTCGACCTTGCCGGTGACCGTGGCCCCCCGATTGCGCAGAACGGGCGAGGGCGGGTGCGGCGCCAGGCGGAATCACTCCTCCGTCCGCGATCCGGTCCCGGCGAATTCCACGTCGGGCGCGAGACAGGCGATGAACCCGGCACCGAGTGCGGCGATGGCGGCATTGACCCGCTGCGGATCCTGCTCCGTTCGCCCGGACACCGGGGCGATGCCGAGACGTCCCATCTGTGCATCGTCGAAGTAGAGGAAATGGCGTGGCGCCCGGGACGGCCCACCGCAGCGCGGTTCGTCCAGCGCCGCCTCATCCAGCCCGTCGAACCCGTGGACGATGCTCGGATCGACCTCGATCCGCCGATAGAGCGCATCCTGGCGCGCCTGCAACGCATCGAGCGACTGGCGGATCGCCTGGCGGTTGGCCTCGGGATCCGGCACGGTCCCGCCCTGCGGTCCGTCCAGGTAGGCCTCCAGCGTGGCGAGCGCCCGCGTGCGGGTGCGCTCGGAAAAGCCGCCATGGAAGAGCAGCAGCGACGCATCCTGGACATGGCGATCGCGCACGCCGGCATAGAAGTAGTTGGCGCACGCGGATGCGCAGACATCGACCACGTGCACGCTGGCGTCCCGTGCCTGCAGCTTCTCGGCCAGGCCCAGCGCGGTTTCCGAATCCCCGCCCCGCGAACGCACGACCAGCACCGGCCGTGCTTCCGTCCCGGTCGCATCGATCCAGTCGTGGAGTGCATCCAGCGAGCCGGTCGCGACGGTGCCATCGAAGCAGGCCGCCTGCGGGGAGAGTATCCGGGTCTGCGGATCGTCCTCCTGGAGGGTCCAGGCACGGCCTTCGATCCATTCGCGGCAAGCCTCGACGGGATCGGAAGGTCGTCCGGGAGCGGCATCCCCCTGGACGGGCGAGGCCGCCAGGAGCAGCAGGAAGAGGGTGGGCGACAGGGTCATCGGTATTCGTCCATGAAGGGGCTGCGCAGGATGCCATCGCCGCGACCAGGATCGGGGTGCGTGCATGGCGGGGACTGCGGATCGACGGTGCCGCACAGGCACCGCCGCGCGAAGAAGCAGGAAAACGGCCGCGTTGCGGCGGCCGTCTCCATTCCCGGCACGGCGTGCGGCCGTGCCCGTGTCCGGTTCACTCCTGCAGGAAGTCCAGCAGGTCCTGGTTGAGCCGGTCCTTGTGGGTGTCGGCCAGGCCGTGCGGCGCACCGGCGTAGACGATCAGCTTCGCGCCCTTCACCAGCGCGGCCGAGGCGCGTGCCGAGGCGTCGATCGGCACGATCTGGTCGTCGTCGCCATGGATGACCAGGGTCGGCACGTCGAACCGGGCCAGGTCCTGGCGGAAATCCGTGGCCGAGAACGCGGCGATCGAGTCGTAGGTGTTCTTGTGCCCGGCCTGCATGCCCTGCACCCAGAAGGACTGGATCAGGCCCTGCGAGGGCGTGGCGCCAGGCCGGTTGAAGCCGAAGAACGGCCCCGAGGCGATGTCCAGGTACAGCTGCGAGCGGTTGTCCAGCGAGGCCTTGCGCAGGCCGTCGAACACCTCGAGCGGCAGGCCGCCGGGGTTGTCGGCGGTCTTGAGCATCAGCGGCGGCACCGCGGCGACCAGCACCGCCTTCTTCACCCGCGCGGTGCCGTGGCGGCCGATGTAGCGCGCCACTTCGCCGCCGCCGGTGGAGAAGCCGACCAGGGTCACGTCCTTCAGGTCCAGCGCCTGGATCACCGCGGCCAGGTCGTCGGCGTAGTGGTCCATGTCGTTGCCGTCCCAGGGCTGGCTGGAGCGGCCGTGGCCGCGGCGGTCATGGGCGACCACGCGGTAGCCCTGGTCGGCCAGGAACAGCATCTGCGATTCCCAGCTGTCCGAGTTCAGCGGCCAGCCGTGGCTGAAGGTGACGACCGGCCCATCCTTCGGGCCCCAGTCCTTGTAGTAGAGCTGGACGCCGTCGGCGGTGGTGACGTAGCTGCCCTGGGCGCTGGCACGCGCGGCCAGGGCGGCGGCGCCGGC
>CAZBDE010000344.1:0-1075 GCA_964490415.1 uncultured Pseudoxanthomonas sp.
GATGAGCCAGGCGCTGCTGGCCCGCGACGTGGACGTGACATCATCGATACCGACATCGGGATGATCCGCAGCGCCTCGGAGTTCGGCTTCAAGGTGTACTACGGCGACGGCCGCCGGCTCGACGTGCTGCACGCCTCAGGCGCGCGCGCAGCGCGTGCGATCGCGGTGTGCGTCGACGACCGCGCCGCGGCCAGCCAGATCGCCGGGCTGTGCCATGAGCAGTTCCCGCAGGCGCAACTGCTGGTGCGCGCGTTCGACCGCGAGCATGCGCTGGAACTGGTCGGGCTGGACGTGGACTACCAGATCCGCGAGACCTTCGAATCGGCGGTGCGCTTCGGCCAGGCCGCGCTGGAGTCGCTGGGCATCGACCCGGAGGAGGCGGCGCAGATTTCGGAGGAAGTGCGGCGGCTGGACGGCGAGCGCTTCGCCCTGGAGATCGCCGCCGGCGACGTGCGCGCCGGGCGGCCGCTGATCATCGGCAACACCGCGCCGGCCACGCCGACGCCGTTCACCACCCCGAGGCGCGAGTCGAAGCGGCTGGACCAGTCTGGCGACGACGGCCTCTTGTAGGAGCCCCCTTCAGGGGCGACCCGACGAAGCTGGAAACGGCCGCATTCGACGCATCGCCTCCGGAGACTGCGCTCTGGAACGCCACCTCTCCCAGCCGCGTCGGGTCGCCCCTGAAGGGGGCTCCTGCACAAGCATCTCCGCGGCGTGCCGGCGGCGGACATTCAGCGCATGAAGCCCGCCAGCGCCTCGCCGTAGCGCGGGTCCTCGGCCAGGTCGACATGGCCATGCTCCGGGAACTCGACCACCCGCGCCGGCGCGGGCAGGGCCTCGAGCAGGCGGTCGGTATTGCGCGCAGGGACCACCGTGTCGCGCCCGGCGCGCAGGACCAGGACCTGGCCGCGGTAGTCCTGCAGGTACTCGGACGCGGGGTAGCGCTCTCGGGCCAGCCAGCGCACCGGCAGCCACGGGTAATGGGCCTGGCCCACTTCGGCCAGCCCGTCGAACGGCGTGATCAGCGCCAGCCGTTGCACCGGGCGCCGCGAGGCCACCCAGGCGGCCACGACGG
>CAZBDE010000344.1:1175-2763 GCA_964490415.1 uncultured Pseudoxanthomonas sp.
ATCAGCGCCAGCCGTTGCACCGGGCGCCGCGAGGCCACCCAGGCGGCCACGACGGCGGTGAGGCCGGGGTAGTAGACCAGGTCGCGCTGCCGTGCGTACATCAGCGCGCTCAGCGCGGCATAGCCGAGCGCCGCGAGGAGGAAGACCGCCAGCAGCACCCGCATCGGGCGCGGCTCAGCCATGGCGCCTGTGCGCCGCTTCGAACGCGGCCAGCTGCTCCGGCGTGGCCTCGGTCTGGTGCCGCGCCTTCCACTCGGCGAAGGGCATGCCATACACCGCCTCGCGCGCCTGCTCCCGGTCCATCGGCTGCCCGGCGGCCTCGGCGGCCTCGCGGTACCAGTCCGCCAGGCAGTTGCGGCAGAAGCCGGCCAGGATCATCAGGTCGATGTTCTGCACATCGGTGCGTTCCCGGTTGAGGTGGCGCAGCAGGCGCCGGAACGCGGCGGCCTCCAGTTGCGCGGTGTCGACCATGGTCCGTCCTCCCTATCTGGCGGTTGCCGAATCGGGGACAATGTGCCGATCCTTCGCCCGCGCCCGCAAGTACCGTCCGATGACCGCCAGCCCGACGACCGCCCGTATCCTCGATGGCCGCCGCGTCGCCGAGGCCCTGCTCGACGCGCTCAAGGCGCGCGTCGACGCGCGCCTGTCCGCCGGCCGGGCCCGGCCCGGCCTGGCGGTGGTGCTGGTCGGCGCGGACCCGGCGTCGGCCGTATATGTGCGCAACAAGCGCCGCGCGGCCGAGAAGGTCGGGATCGAGGCCTACGATTACGACCTGCCGGCCGGCACCCCCGAGGCGGAGATCCTGGCCCTGATCGACCAGCTCAACGCCGACCCGAAGATCCACGGCATCCTGGTCCAGCTGCCGCTGCCCGGCATCCCCGACGCCACCGCGCTGATCGACCGGATAGACCCGCGCAAGGACGTGGACGGCTTCCATCCGGCCAACGTCGGCCACCTGGCCCTGCGCCAGTTCGGCCTGCGCCCGTGCACCCCGCGCGGGATCATGACCCTGCTGGCCCACACCGACCGCCCGGTGCGCGGCCGCAACGCCACCATCGTGGGCGTGAGCAACCACGTCGGCCGGCCGATGGCGCTGGAGTTGCTGATCGCCGGCTGCACGGTGACCAGCTGCCACAAGTTCACTCCGCGCGAGGTACTTGAGGCGCGGGTCCGCGACGCCGACATCCTGGTGGTGGCGGTGGGCCGCCCGGGGATCGTGCCCGGCGAATGGGTCAAGCCCGGCGCGGTGGTGGTGGACGTGGGCATCAACCGCCTCGAGGATGGCCGCCTGGTCGGAGATGTCGGCTACGAGGCCGCCTCGCGGCGTGCCAGCTGGATCACCCCGGTCCCCGGCGGGGTCGGGCCCATGACCGTGGCCACGCTGATGCAGAACACGATCGAAGCGGTCGAAGCGCTGGAAGACGCCTGATCCACGGCGCGGGCCGGCCGGCTGAGGCCCCGATGCAGGGCGCCAAGCAAGCGGCCGCGGCTCCTGCTCCTGGCCGCGGGCCAGCCACCCCGAAGCGTGTCGGCGCGATGCCTGCCGACGGGAAGTAAAGGAGGAGGCTTCGGCCGCAGGCCGGAGCCG
>CAZBDE010000345.1:0-2761 GCA_964490415.1 uncultured Pseudoxanthomonas sp.
CTGTTCCGCGCCGGCGTGGCCTCCAGCGGCGGCTACAACAAGACGCTGACCCCGTTCGGCTTCCAGAACGAACGCCGCTCGTTCTGGGACGCGCGCGAGGTGTACGACCAGGCCTCGGCTTTCTTCCACGCCGACCGGATCGACGAGCCGCTGCTGATCGTGCACGGCAGCGACGATGCCAACCCGGGCACCGAGCCGACCCAGTCGCCGCGCCTGTTCCAGGCGATCCGCGGCAACGGCGGCACCACGCGGCTGGTGATGCTGCCGTTCGAGCCGCACTGGTACGCCGCGCAGGAGTCCAACGAGCATTTCGTGGCCGAGATGCTGGACTGGTTCGACCGCTACGTGAAGCCGGTACCGGCGAAGCAGGGCAAGGCAACGCGCTGAGCAAAATGCCCATGGGTTGATCGGGCCGATCAACCCGTCAGCGGGGAAAACGCCGGGAAATCCCGGCGTTTTCCGTTTGCGGGGGTGGTTTTCGACCAAGGTCGCAGAGTCGGGGCCAGGGGGCGGGACTATGCTCCGGCCCATCGCCAGCCCGTCGTCCCATGGAGGGAGGCCGCCATGCGTTACGAAGACCTGTACCGGCGTTCGATCGAACAGCCCGAGGCGTTCTGGGCTGAAGCGGCCACGGCCATCGACTGGCACACGCCGCCGCAGCGGATCCTCGACTACGACCGGCCGCCGTTCCGCCGCTGGTTCAGCGGCGGCACCACCAACCTGTGCCACAACGCGGTCGACCGGCACCTGGCCGAACGCGGCGACCAGCTCGCCCTAGTGGGCTGGTCCAGCGAGACCGGCGACGTGCGCGAGCTGAGCTTCCGCCAGCTGCACCGCGAGGTGAACACCTTCGCCGCGGCGCTGCAGTCGCTGGGCGTGGAGCAGGGCGACCGGGTGGTGGTCTACATGCCGCACACCGTGGACGCGGCCATCGCGATGCTGGCCTGCGCGCGCATCGGCGCGGTGCACTCGGTGGTGTTCGGCGGCTTCGCCGCGCACAACCTGGCCCTGCGCATCGACGACGCGCGGCCGAAGGTGCTGGTCTGCGCCGACGCGGGCCTGCGCGGCGGCAAGGTGATTCCGTTCAAGCCGATGGTCGACGAGGCGCTGGCGCTGGCCGCGCATCCACCGGTGCACGTGCTGGTGGTCAGCCGCGGCCTGGTCGCCGACCTGCCCATGCAGCCCGGACGCGACCTCGAGTACGGCCCGCTGCGCGAAGCGCACGCCGGCGCCGACGTGCCGGTGGCCTGGCTGGAATCCAACGAACCCAGCTACATCCTCTACACCTCCGGCACCACCGGCAAGCCAAAGGGCGTGCAGCGCGACGTCGGCGGCTACGCGGTGGCGCTGGCCCTGTCGATGTGGTCGATCTACGACATCCGCCCCGGCCAGGTGATGTTCTCCACCTCCGACATCGGCTGGGTGGTGGGCCATTCCTACAACGTGTACGGGCCGCTGATCGCCGGCGCGACCTCGATCCTCTACGAAGGCCTGCCGACCTCGCCCGACCCGGGCATCTGGTGGCGCATCTGCGAACGCTACGGCGTGCGCACCATGTTCTCCTCGCCCACCGCGGTGCGCGTGCTGAAGAAGCAGGACCCGGAGTGGCTGCGCCGCTACGACCTGTCGAAGCTGCAGTACCTGTTCCTGGCCGGCGAACCGCTGGACGAGCCGACCGCCGACTGGATCACCGGGGCGCTGGGCAAGACGGTGATCGACAACTACTGGCAGACCGAGACCGGCTGGCCGGTGCTGACCCTGATGCCGGGCGTGGAGATGAAGCCGGTCAAGCTCGGCTCGCCGGGCCTGCCGTCGCCGGGGTACCGCCTGCGGGTGATCGACGAGGGCACCGGCCTGGACGCGGGCCCGGGGGAGAAGGGCGTGCTGGCGATCCAGCCGCCGCTGCCGCCGGGCTGCCTGACCACGGTGTGGGGCAACGACGAGCGTTTCCTCGCCAGCTACTTCGGCCACTTCAAGGAACTGCTGTACAGCTCGCTGGACTGGGCGATCCGCGACGCGGACGGCTACACCTTCATCCTCGGCCGCACCGACGACGTGATCAACGTGGCCGGCCACCGGCTGGGCACGCGCGAGATCGAGGAGTCCGTGTCCAGCCACCCGGCGGTGGCCGAAGCGGCGGTGATCGGCGTGCACGACGAGTTGAAGGGGCAGGTGCCGGTGGTGTTCGCCACGCTCAGGCGTGGCGACGGCGATGCCGCGGAAACCGCGACCCAGATGATGCGCACGGTGACCGAACAGCTCGGCGCGGTGGCGCGGCCGTCGCGCGTGTACGTGGTCAATGCCTTGCCGAAGACGCGCTCGGGCAAGCTGCTGCGGCGTTCGCTGCAGGCGCTTGCCGAGCACCGCGACCCGGGCGACCTGTCCACGCTCGACGACCCGAATGCGCTGGAAGAAGTGAAGCGCGCGCTGGAGCGGGGCGCGGACGCGGGCGGCTGACGGGCGGCGTCGAAGCCTTCGCACAGGAAGACGACCCCGGCGAAGCGGGGCCATGCATCACGCGGCAAACGTCCTCGCGGGGAGAAGCCGCGTGGCCGACAGATCGAGTCAGACTGGAGTGGTGCGGGCCCGGCTTCCGCCTAGTCGTGCGCCACATCCGCATCCGCCTCCGGCTGCAATCCCGTATAGCTCGCCCGTGGCCGGATCAGCTGCCCTTGCGCCTGCTGCTCCAGCGCATGCGCCAGCCAGCCGGCCAGTCGCCCCGCAGCGAAGATCGACAACGCCGGCGCCGCCGGCAATCCAT
>CAZBDE010000346.1:0-2751 GCA_964490415.1 uncultured Pseudoxanthomonas sp.
ACGTCACCGGCTCCTTTGCCTGCTGCGACGCTTCGACGTTGCGGCGGGCAGCAGCGAGGTCAGCGCCTGGTAGCGCTCGAACAGGAAGGCGACGCGCTCGGCGTCGGTACCGAGCTTGGGTGTCTTGCGGCCGGCGGCCTTTTCCGCAGCGAGATAGGCCGCGTCGACGGCCCGGTCGAGCTGCTGGTGCGCCTTGACCAGGGCGGGCGGCATGGTCAGCGGGTCGTAGAGGTCGGCGAGGGTGCTGTCGGGGAACCTGGCGCGTGCGTCGAGGACGCCTTGGGCGGCGGTTTCGATGGCGGCGCGCTGCTTGTCGTCGGCAAGCCCGGGCCATGGGAAGTTGTTGTAGACGATCCCGGCGGAATAGCGGTAGTCGCTTTTCAGGCGTCCACCGACATTGCGCAGCCATGCCATGTGCATGCCCGATGTCACGAGGCCGAAATGATAGAGCGTGGCGTGAGGCACGATGAAGACTAGATCGCTGCACATCGTGTCCGGAAACATGAAGCCAATGGGGACGAAAGTTCGGCGCTCTGACGAGACTTTTGGGATCACCAGATAGGTGCTGTCCGGGATGTTTTCGACATGAAACCGCGTCGGCGTGCCGGCCAACTTGCGCGTCGGAGCGCTCTTGCTGGCAAGCCGCACTCGCTTGACCGCTTCGACGCGTTTGATCGCCTCGGGCATCGCCCGAAGTTCGGACGGCGAGCACTCGCCCAGCCACAGGCACCAGCGTTCCCAGCCGTTGATGAACTCGTCGGAGCCAAGCCAACGACGGAACCATTTCGCGGATTCCGGCTCGCAGGCAATGAACGCATCTCTCTCTTCGGTCGTGAAAAGGTAGTTGCCACCGTCGATGGGCTTGTTGCCGATGCCTATTCTCGGTACGGAACAGATTGGCTGGCTGCGATTGGGCAACAACACGTCCGTCGCATCGACCAGATACGGATTGATGTTGCCCACCGCCATTTCATGCGGCTCTCCACGGATGTCCTCGTAGTCGAACAGCCGCTTTGGCGTGATGCTTGCATTGCTGAATCCGACGATCACGCAATGCACCGCAGCCACACCTCTCGCTTCGTTGTTCCACTGGAAGGTTCGATGCGCAAAGAAGATGTGGAAGCCAAGCCGCAGCATTTCGCTCCAGAGCACGCCGACTTGCTCGCCTTGCGTGATCGAGTTCGTGGAGACGAAGGCCATGCGTAAAGGCAAAGTTGCTGGATTCCCGCCTTCGCGGGAATGACGATCGAGGGCGTAATGCGCGGCCTTCAGGTACCACACGCTGACGAAATCCAGCACACCGGCGCCTTTCAATGGGCCGGCCACGGCCAGCAGATCGGCGCGCTGTTCCTCGGTCATCATCTTCGAGCCGATAAACGGCGGATTCCCGAGGATGTAATCCAGCTCCCCCGCCGGTACCACCTCGTTCCAGTCGATGCGCAACGCATTGCCATGCACGATCGCGGCCGACTTGCGCAGCGGCAGCCGCACCATGTTCTCGCCGAACTGCTCGGCCACGCGCAGGTTCATCTGGTGGTCCATCAGCCACATCGCCACCTGCGCGATCTGGGCCGGGAACTCCTCGATCTCGATACCGGAGAACTGGTCCACGTCCACCAGCACGTGGTCCTGCACGTGGACCAGTACCGACTGCTGGGTGGCGAACTGGCGCCCGAGGATCTCCAGCTCCAGCGCACGCAGTTCGCGATAGGCGATGACCAGGAAGTTGCCGCAGCCGCAGGCGGGGTCGAGGAACCTGAGCGTGGCCAGCCGGCGGTGCAGCTGCGCCAGTTTCTTCTGGTCGTTGCGCGCCCTGTCCAGCTCCTGCTTCAGGCCGTCGAGGAACAGCGGGCCGATCAGCTTGAGGATGTTCTTCTCGCTGGTGTAGTGCGCGCCCAGGTTGCGGCGGGCCTTCGCGTCCATCACCGACTGGAACATCGAGCCGAAGATGGCCGGGCTGATGCGGCTCCAGTCGAGTGCGCTCGCGTCCAGCAGCTGGCGGCGCATCTGCGCGTCGAAGTCCGCCAGCGGCAGCATTTCCCCGAACAGCCGTCCGTTGACGTAGGGCAGATCGGCCAACTGCTCGTCCAGCGCCTTCTGGCGCTTGTCCTCGGGCGTGTCGAGTACCTGGAACAGGCGCGCCAGCCAGCCGCCCAGGTCGGCACCATCCTCGCTGGTGCGCTGGTCGATCAGGTCGTGGAACGCGTGGCGCGGAAAGATGCCGGTGTCGTCGGCGAACAGGCAGAACAGCAGGCGCACCAGCAGCACTTCCAGCGCATGCCCGTCGTAGCCGGAGGCCTTGAGCGCGTCGTACAGCCTGCCCATGCGCTCGGCGGCCTGCACGTTGACCGGGTCTTCTTCCTTGTAGCTGCGGCTCTGGTAGCCGCTGATGAAGCCGAAGCGGCCGATCTCTCGGTGCAGGTCGGCCAGCGGGAACTCCACGGGCGGCGCCTGCCCGTCGAGGTCGTACAGGCGGAAGCGCCGGAAGTCGCTGACCAGCACGTACTGCGGCCGCTCCGATTCCTTGAGTCCGGCAAAGTAGTCGGTGGCCTGGTCGAAGGCGGCGTCCAGGTCCACGCCTGCGCTCTTGTGCTCGGCCAGCATCACGCCGGGCCAGAACAGGTCGATGCGGCCGGCAGCCTTGCCGGTGAAGCGCTTCGCCTTCTGCTCGTAGACGGCCACGCTGCGGCGCTTCTTGCCGAAGACGTGGAAGAAGTCGTTCCAGAAGCTCTGCGCCTCGGCGCGCTCGGA
>CAZBDE010000347.1:0-2751 GCA_964490415.1 uncultured Pseudoxanthomonas sp.
CCCAGATCGCCGGGCCGCCGTCGACGGTGACGTGGCTGGCCACGCCCAGCTCGGCGGCGCGCTTCTCGATGATGTCGCGCTCCTCGGCGTCCACACCGCCGGTGTCGGCGAACACGGTATGCACGTTCCAGCCGCGCTCCTGCAGGTAGGGCACGCAGAAGCTGGTGTCGAGTCCGCCGGAAAAGGCCAGCACGATGTCTTTGTTGCTCATGGGGGATGTCCGATGTGAAGTGGGGGAATTACTGCGAGGCCAGCGCGGCCATGATCGCCTTCTGCACGTGCAGGCGGTTCTCGGCCTCGTCGATGGCGATGCAGTTCGGCGAATCCATCACCGCGTCGGTCGCCTTGACGTTGCGGCGCAGCGGCAGGCAGTGCGAGAAAACGCCGTTGTTGGTCAGCGCCATCTTGCGCTCGTCGACGATGAAGTCCTTGAAGCGGTCGCGGATCGGCTTCTCCGGCTCCCAGTTGCCGAAGTACGGCAGCGCGCCCCAGCTCTTGGCGTAGACCACGTCGGCGCCGGCGTAGGCGGACTCGATGTCGTGGCTCACCTGGAAGGAACCGCCGTTCTCGGCCACGTTCCGCTCGGCCCAGCCCATGTAGCGCTCGTCGAGGAGGTACTCGGGCGTCGGGCACAGCAGGGTCACGTCCATGCCCAGGCGGGTGGCGATGGTGAGTGCCGAGTTGGCCACCGCGGTGTTCAGCGGCTTGGGGTGGTAGGTCCAGGTCAGCACGTACTTCTTCCCGCGCAGGTCGGGCGTGCCGAAATGCTCCTGCAGGGCCAGCGCATGGGCCAGCTCCTGGCACGGATGGGTGATCGTCTCCATGTTGATGACCGGCACCGTCGAATACTTCGCGAACGCCTTGAGCACGCGGTCCTCGCGGTCGCAGCTCCAGTCCTTGAACTTCGGGAACGCGCGCACGCCGATCAGGTCGACGTAGCGGGCCAGCACCCGCGCCACTTCGGCGATGTGCTCCTCGGTGTCGCCGTCCATCGCCGTGCCCAGGTCGAACTCGATCGGCCACGCGTCCTTGCCCGGCTGCAGCACGATGGCGTGGCCGCCGAGCTGGAACGCGCCCAGCTCGAAGCTGGTGCGGGTGCGCATGGACGGGTTGAAGAACACCAGCGCGATCGACTTGCCCCTGAGCTCGCCGCCCAGCCTGTTGCGCTTGAACAGCGCGGCCTGGGTCAGCAGCGCGTCCAGCTCGGGACGGCTCCAGTCCTGGGTGTTGAGGAAGTGCTTGAGCGACATCGATCGTTCCCTTGCGATGGTGGCCCGGCATGCGGGCCGGGCCTGGACGGACTTGCGTGGACGGGCTTGCCTGGAGCGGGAGTTTTCTTGCGGGTGAAACCTTTTGCCGGGCCGGAAATGAAAAAACCCAGCCTCGAGCTGGGTTTTCAGAACGGACAGCGCGATGCTCCGGTCACCCAGCGGAAAGGTGGGGTTCCGGTCGGCGCGCGCGCGAGGTCATCCCGGAGGCCATCCGGGCGGCGCTTGCGGCGTGCGGCTGCAGGTCGGTGTTCATGGGTCGCGCATGGTCGCACGCGGGCGGACGCAGGCGCAAGGGCCGGCCCACAGGGGCGTGGCACGGACCCGGCCGCTCAGGGCGTTGCCGCGGGCGGCGTGGCGGCTTCCCAGGGCGTGACCGAGACGCGCACGCGCAGGCGGTTGCCGGGATCCTCCTCCAGCCGCGAGCGGTACTTGGTGCCCTTGTAGACGTAGTCCACGTCGAAAGCGATGGGCCTCTGGAACTCGCGGCCGACCTGCACCAGCCGGCAGTTGCCGCCCTTGGCCGGTGCGGACGCCGGTGCGGGCGCGGCGGCCGGCGCGTCCTCGTGCGAGAACAGGCCCTTGACCGAATCGACCATGCGCGCGAACACGCCCGGCTCGTCCTTCGCCTGGGCGGGGATGGCCGGCACGGGCAGCGGATCGCAGCGTTCTTCGGTACGCGTCGCGCGCAGGGTCTGGTAGACCGGCTCCACGCGCAGCACCTGGGCGTAATCGATCTTGACGTTCTCCGCCGGCACCACCCGGATCCGGTCGGCGGCCTCCTGGGCTCCTTCCTGCGCCATCGCCGGCCGCACGACGCAGCAGACGATGCCCAGCAACGAGAGTTCCAGCAGACGGCGCATCGGGTCCGGAGGTGCGAGGGTGATGCTGCAGTTTAGGCATCCCGCCTTGCAGCCCGCTGAACCGCCTGCCCGCCGCACGATGGGAATGTGGCCGGATCACGGTTGTCCCCGCCCGGGCATGGACCGGCCTGCGCGCCCGGCACGCTAGAATCGCCGGCTCCGCCCCATCCGTCCCGCGCCGATGCCCCTGCGCCTGTACAACAGCCTCACCCGCCAGGTCGAACCGTTCGCGCCGCTCGACCCGGCCGCCCCGACCATGTACGTATGCGGACCCACGGTCTACAACTACGTGCACATCGGCAACGCCCGCGGCCCGGTGGTGTTCGGGGTGCTGGCCGCGCTGCTGCGGCGGCGCTACGGGGCACTGAAGTACGCCCGCAACATCACCGACGTGGACGACAAGATCAACGCCGCCGCGGCCGGACAGGGCGTGCCGATCGCGGCGATCACCGGCCGCTTCGCCGCCGCCTACCGCGAGGACATGGCCGCCCTGGGCGTGGCCCCGCCGGACATCGAGCCGGAGGCCACCGCGCACATCCCGCAGATCGTCGCCATGATCGAACAGCTGGTCGGGTCGGGCCATGCCTACGCCGCCGAGGGCCACGTGCTGTTCGCGGTGG
>CAZBDE010000348.1:0-2747 GCA_964490415.1 uncultured Pseudoxanthomonas sp.
TCTCGTTCCCGGCTTCGATCATGACGGGATAGCGCATATCTGCCTCCTACTTCAGTCCTGCGAGCTTGCGCAGGTTGTTGACCAGCCCCTTGCCCAGATCCTTCCTTGGGTGTGGAACGGTGATGATGTTCTGGTTCTCGGGGTGCGTGTAGACGTGGTGCGAGCCGTGAAAAGTATCTGAAAAGGGGCCAGAGGAAATATCCGTTTGGAAGCCGCTCGCTTCAAGGCGGGGTAGCAGCCTTGTTCTTCCGGGGACGTCCTTGGGACCTGGCTGCGGCAGGCCGCTCAAGGTCTTCTCCACCATGCCTGGCAGTGCGGATTGATTGTCCAGGAAATATTTCCTCTGGCCCCTTTTATGCTCCTTGTTTCCCGGGCGGCTTTGGGGCCGTCTTTTCCAATGTCTCGGCCATGCGCGTTTGCCAACCCGGTCCCGTCGCTTTCCAGCGTGCGATGACCTGGGGAGGAAGCCGCAGCGACAGGAGCTGGCGGGGGTTGGCCAGTCTGGGGCGGCCACGACGTACGAGCCTGTCGCCTTGGTACAGGTCGGCGTCGGCAATCCAGGCGTCCGTGATCTCCGGCAAGGAGTCAGGGTCGTGGGAGGTGGGGGCGGAGCCTTTTTGCTTCACGTTCATGGCAATGCCTCATGCTGATGATGCGCCTTGCGGCGCCGCGCGGCGTCCATGCGAACACGACAAGCCGGGAATCGAGCCAACCGGCGGTAATAAAGCGGGCTTCGCCATAGTCCTGGCGGTCGTCCACGCGGGTGAAGTGTGGCCCTGCAAACACTTCCTTGGCGCGGAGCAGGTCCAGGCCGCGCTCCTGCCATGTCCGTTGCCGTTTTGCAGGGTCGCATGTGATCCGCATGCCAATTAAATGTAGCTACTGAAAATGAAAGGGTCAAGCAAAAAGGGGCCAGAGGAAATATCCGTTTGGACCGGCCTCAAGGCGGGTTGGCGGCCTCGCCTTTCCGGGGGCGTCCCCGGGACCTGACCGCGACCGGCCGGTTCAAGGTCTTCTCCACCATGGTCTGGAAGCGCGGATTGCCCAGGGCGCGTTCCTGCCCGAGATGGGCGCGGATGGCTTGCACGTCCTCCTCCGCCAGGGCTTGTTGCAGCCACTCCCGGTAACGCTGTCCGCGCTGTGCGGGGTCCGGTCCCATCGCCAGATAGACCGGGTGGAAGGTCACGATCGGATCGGCGGCGAGGCCAAGGCTGGCATGCGCGCTGGACCAGCGGTAGCGCTCGGCGGCGGCGGTCATGGCCGCGCGGACCGGATTGAGTTCGATGTAACGGTGCACGGCGAGCAGGTAGCGTTCGGAGTCCACCAGGCAGGACTTGAAGCGCCCCTCCCAGAGCGTGCCGGTGCGGCGGTGCTTGCGATTGAAGGCCGGGACATAACCCTGCCCCAGCTGGCGCATGGCGGCCGATAGCAGGCCCGGCGCCGGAGGCGTCAACAGGAGGTGCACATGGTTGGTCATCAGCACGTAGGCGTGCAGGGCGATGCCGTGTGCGGCCAGTGCATCGCCCAGGCGCTGGCGGTAGTGGGAGAAATCCTCGTCATCCAGGAAGGTCGCGGCGCGATTGACGCCGCGATGGGTGATGTGGAGAGGGATTCCGGGCAGTTCGAGCCGGGGGCGGCGTGGCATGGGCAGGGCGATGGACGGGGACGCCGTGAGCATGGTCGCGGCGGCGCTCGGACGCCGTAGGGAGCCTTTGGGCGGAGGGGTCGGAATCCTCCGTTTTCAAACGGATATTTCCTCTGGCCCCTTTTAGAGGGCGGCTGTGGCATGGACTTTGCGTTATCTTTCCCGGTAGAGCTCTTGGGGGACATCCGCACATGAATGCAGTGGTTTCGGCCAACCTGGTTGGCATCACCGGCATCGCCCGCCGCCTGGTCCAGGACGGCGCGCTGGAGGAGGCCGCCGCCCGCACCGCGATGGCCCAGGCCACCGAGGCCAAGGTGCCGCTGGCGCAGTGGCTGGCGGAGAAGAAGCTGGTGGCCCCCGCGCAGATGGCGGCGGCCAATGCGGTCGAGTTCGGCATGCCGCTGCTGGACGCGGCCGCCTTCGACCCGGCCCAGAACGCGATGAAGCTGGTCAGCGAGGAGCTGCTGCAGAAGCACAACGTGCTGCCGCTGTTCAAGCGCGGCAACAAGCTGTTCGTCGGCACCAGCAATCCCACCCAGACCGCGGCCCTGGCCGAGATCCAGTTCAACACCAACCTGGTGGTGGAGCCGATCCTGGTTGACGAGGACCAGATCCGCCGCACCCTGGAGCAGTGGCAGAACGTGGGCGGCCAGATAGGCGCGGGCCTGGGCGACGACGACGAAGGCCTGGACAACCTCGAGGTCGGCACCGACGAGGAGGTCGGGTCCGACTCCGGCGTCGACGCCAAGGGCGACGACACCCCGGTGGTCAAGTTCGTCAACAAGGTGCTGGTCGACGCGATCCGCCGCGGCGCCTCGGACATCCACTTCGAGCCCTACGAGACCGACTACCGGGTGCGCCTGCGCATCGATGGCCTGCTCAAGACCGTGGCCCGGGCGCCGGTCAAGCTCAATCCACGCATCGCCGCGCGCCTGAAGGTGATGGCGCAGCTGGACATCGCCGAGAAGCGCGTGCCGCAGGACGGGCGCATCAAGCTCAACCTGTCCAAGACCAGGCAGATCGACTTCCGCGTCAGCACCCTGCCGACCCTGTTCGGCGAGAAGGTGGTGCTGCGTATCCTCGACGGCAGCGCGGCCAAGCT
>CAZBDE010000349.1:0-2747 GCA_964490415.1 uncultured Pseudoxanthomonas sp.
CCACGCCCTCGCCCAGGTACTCGTACTTCCACATCCACTGGTAGCCGGTGACCTTCACGGTCAGCTCGGAATCGCGGGTGTCGTACATCGCGATCAGCTTGGCCGTGGCCGGCCACGCCATCGCGATCAGGATCAGGACCGGGACCACCGTCCAGATCACCTCGGCGGTGGTGTTGTGGCTGAACTGCGCCGCGACCGCGCCCTTGGAGCGGCGGAACTTGAACATGGCATAGGCCATCGCGCCGAACACGAGGACGCCGATCACCACGCACACCCAGAGCACGATCATGTGCGCTTCATAGGCGTTCTGCGAGGACGCGGTGACGCCGCGCCCCATGTTGAGCTGCCAGCGGTGCGGATCCGCCGACTGGGCCCAGGCCAGCGCCGGCGCCGCCAGCATCGCGACCGCCGCCAGACCCCGCTTCCACCATCCCTTCACTTGCATCATTGCCTAGACCCTGGTTGCGTCATCGGTTGCGGCCATCGCCATCTGCTGCGGCCGCCAGGAATTCCTTCAAACACCGCGCCAGCTGCGAACGTTCGGCCGGGCCCAGGAAAGCGCCCACCTCCACCCGCCTGCCGCTGGACGACAGCGTGACCCTGCCGTCGTCCCCATCCACCCGCATCCGCACCCAGTGCGGATGGGCGCTGAACACCGCCCCGGCGCCGCGGCGGACTTCCACCGCCGACGGCCCGATGGCGATCTCCTCGCCGCGTTCCCCGCTGCGCCACAGCCAGCGCAGCGCCAGCCCGACCCCTGCGCTGTGCAGCAGGGCGAAGGCCGGGGCGAAGACGTTGCCGGCCAGCCAGCCGAGCCCGGCCGCCAGCCACATCGCCCCCGCCAGCGCGGTGAACAGCGCCCTGAACTGGGAGGCCGTCAGGGCCCGTGGCGGGCGCAACCGCAGCTGCGCGCCGGCCTGGCCGGACCCTGCCTGGACCACCTCGATCATGTCGCCGACCGCCGCTTGCCGCCTGCGGAAAACCTGAAGATGGTAAGCGCCGGGGCCCTGCGGCGGCAACCCGAGCGGCCTCGCCGGGCGGGCCCGGAAGCGCCGGCCGGGACTCCGCGCGAGGCCGCAAGCGGGGCTTCCACCCCGGGGAAGCGCCACCCGCCGTGCCAGGCCGGCGCCCCAGCCGCGCCCTTCACTAGAATGGGCAGCGCCCCCCGGAGCGGCCCTGCCCCGGTCGCAGCCACCCGCCCACCCGGACCCGACGTGAAGCCAGCCCCCCTGTCCGTGGACGCCGCCGAGGTCGAAGCCCTGTTCGACTCGATCCCCGACGTCCTGTTCTTCATCAAGGACCGCGAGGGCCGCTACACCCACGTCAACGCCACCATGCTGCGCCGGCTGGGCCTGCGCTCGCGGCGCGAGATCATCGGCCGCCGCGCCATCGAGCTGTACCCCGGCGGCCTGGGCGTGACCTACGGCCTGCAGGACCAGCAGGTGCTGGAAGGGGCGGTGATCGACAACCTGCTGGAACTGCAGCTGTTCCCCGACCAGGAGCCCGGCTGGTGCCTGACCTGCAAGCGCCCGCTGCTGGTGGACGGCCAGGTGGCCGGCCTGGTCGGCATCTCCCGCGACCTGGCCAGCCGCGAGGGCCTGGAGGCCGACTACCGGTCCCTGCGCGAGGCGCTGGTGCACATGAACCGGCACTACGCCGACAACGTCCGCATCCAGGACCTGCTGGCGATCACCGGCTTCTCCGAATCCAAGCTCGAACGCACCTTCCAGAAGGTGTTCCAGCTGGCCCCGCTGCAGCTGCTGACCCGGATCCGGATCCAGGCGGCGATGCACCGCCTGCACGGGCCGGGCAGCATCGCCGCCATCGCCCAGGCCTGCGGCTTCTGCGACCAGAGCGCCTTCACCCGGCGCTTCGTGGCCCTGGTCGGGATGACGCCCAGCCAATACCGGGCCCTGCGCAAGGACTGACGAACGGACACCCGCAGCGGCCACGCGGGTTTGTGCCGGCGGCGGCACCGGCGGCGCCGGAATCCGTCAAGCCAGCCCCGCTCCGGGGCGCGATGATGGCGGCCTGATGGCGCGCCCGTCCCGGCGGCGCCCGTTCACGACCGGCCGCGACGGAACGCGCCACACTGGGCGCCCCGTCGCGCCCGCACCCTACGCAGAGCGACCCCATGCACGCCACGCCCGTTCCCGCCGCCGGCGCTCCCGGCACGCCCCGCCCCGACGGCGCGCCCGCGATCCCGGTGGCCCCCGCACCCGCCGACGCCTCGCCGCCGCGCGCCGCCATCACCGCCGCCTGGCTGCGCGACGAGGCCACCCACGTCCGCGAACTGCTGCTGCAGGCGCGGCAGGAACCGCAGGTCCAGGCCGAGATCGACGCGCTGGCGGCCGACCTGGTGGGCCGCGTGCGCGCCCGCGCCCAGGACCAGGGCGCGATCGAGGCCTTCATGCGCCAGTACGACCTGGGCAGCGAGGAAGGCGTGCTGCTGATGTGCGTGGCCGAAGCCCTGCTGCGCATCCCCGACCAGCAGACCGCCGACAAGCTGATCCGCGACAAGCTCGGCGAGGCCGACTGGGAAAAGCACATGGGCCAGAGCGAGTCGGTGCTGGTCAACGCCTCGACCTGGGGCCTGATGCTCACCGGCCGGCTGGTCAACCTCAACGACCTCACCCGCCACGACGTGCCCGGCGCGTTCCGGCGCCTGGTCGGCCGCGTCGGCGAGCCGGTGGTGCGCCTGGCCGTGCGCCAGGCGATGCGGATCATGGGCCACCAGTTCGTCATGG
>CAZBDE010000350.1:0-2742 GCA_964490415.1 uncultured Pseudoxanthomonas sp.
CGCGTTGAATGCAGCGCCTTCCAGCGTCGTCGGGTCGCCCCTGAAGGGAGCTCCTACAACAGCCGGGGTTCCGTGCGAGGATGCGGCCATGGCCGACGGATTCCGGCGCACGCCCGCCTCTTCCCGCTACGCGCTGGTCCTGCTCGGCGTGTTCGCCGCGGTCTGGATCGCGCTGGCCATCTCGCCCTGGTACCGGCAGGACTGGGCGCTGGAGAACGTGCTGGTCCTGGTGGCCGTGCCGGTCCTGGCCTGGGGCTGGCGGCGGATGCCGCTGACGCGGCTCAGCTACGCCTGCCTGTTCGCGTTCGGCCTGCTGCACGAGATCGGCGCGCACTACACCTATTCCGAAGTGCCCTACGACGCGTTCTTCCAGCGCGCGTTCGGCGTCTCGCCGGATGCCGTGCTCGGCCTGCAGCGCAACTCCTTCGACCGCGCCGTCCACTTCCTCTACGGCGTGCTGGTGACCCCGGCCTGCATCGAACTGCTGGACCGGGTCGCGCCGCCGCGCGGGATCTGGCGCTATCTCCTGCCGGTCAGCTTCATCATGTCGCACTCGCTGCTGTTCGAAATGTTCGAATGGCTGGCCGCCCTCGTGTTCGGCGGCGACCTCGGCCAGGCCTACCTGGGCACCCAGGGCGACGTGTGGGACGCGCAGAAGGACATGCTGATGGCCACCCTCGGCGCCGCGCTCATGGTGGCCGTGCTGGGCCGCCGCGGCTGGCTCGCGCCCTTGTAGGAGCGGGCATGACCGCGACACGACGACCTCGGCACAGGCGATGCCCTCGTGATTCAGACGCACGTGTCGCGGTCATGCCCGCTCCTACAGGACGGCATCCACGCGCCGCCGCCGCCGGGCGATAATGCGCCCATGCCGATGACCGAACGTACCCGCGCGCAGCTGCAGATCCACTTCTGCGTGCTGCTGTGGGGCTTCACCGCGATCCTGGGGAAACTGATCACCCTGCCCGCCCTGCCGCTGGTGTGGTGGCGCATGCTGCTGGTGGTGGCGACCCTGGCCCTGCTGCCGCGGGTCTGGCGCGGCCTGCGCGCGCTGCCGCCGCGGCTGCTGCTGGCCTATGCCGGCATCGGCGTGCTGGTCGCCCTGCACTGGCTGACCTTCTATGGCGCGATCAAGCTGGCCAACGCCTCGGTGGCGGCGACCTGCATCGCCCTGGCGCCGGTGTTCACCGCGGTGATCGAGCCGTGGGTGGCCAGGCGCCCGTTCCGTCCGCGCGAACTGGCGCTTGGCGTGGCGGTGCTGCCGGGCGTGGCGCTGGTGGTCGGCGGCGTGCCCGACGGGATGCGCCTGGGCGTGGCGGTGGGCGCGCTGTCGGCGCTGCTGGTGGCGGTGTTCGGCTCGTTCAACAAGCGCCTGGTCGAACATGCCGATCCGCTGACCGTGACCGGCATCGAACTGGGCGCCGGCACCCTGGCGCTGACCGCGCTGGCGCCGCTGCTGGCGCTCCTGCCCGGCGTGGCCGGCGAACTGCTGGTCGTGCCGGACCTGCGCGACGGCGTGCTGCTGCTGGTCCTGGCGCTGGGCTGCACCCTGCTGCCGTTCGCGCTGTCGCTGGTGGCGCTGCGCCACCTCAGCGCCTACGCGGTGCAGCTGGCCACCAACCTGGAGCCGGTGTACGCGATCGTGCTGGCGATGCTGCTGCTGGGCGAGCAGCGCGAGCTGGCCCCGCTGTTCTACGTGGGCGTGGCGGTGATCCTCGGCGCGGTGTTCCTCGACCCGCTGCTGGCGCGGCGCGGCGCACCGGCGGCGGCGGCCGAACCAGAGGTGCAGCATCCCGAAGTGCTGGGCACCTCCGAAGCCAAGCAGATGGTCGACTGACCCCCGCCGCCCGGCTGCCCCCCTTGTAGGAGCTCCCTTCAGGGGCGACCCGAGCGCATCCGCACGCAGGCGTGCTCAACGCGGCCGATCCGGAGGTTCCGCGTTGAACGCGGTGTACTCCAGCCATCCCGGGTCGCCCCTGAAGGGAGCTCCTACAAAAGGCGGGACGCAGTCGTCCAGCTCCGCCGCGGTGGATCAGTGGACCACCAGCACCGGGATCGGGCTCAGCGCGATGACCTTCTGCGTCACCGAACCGACCAGCAGGCTCTTCAGCGCCCCCTTGCCGTGGCTGCCGATGACGATCATCCCGGCCTTCACCGTCCTGGCCTCGGCCAGCAGGGTCGGCACGATCTCCCCGATCGCGGTGCGCTCGCTCCATGCCAGCCGGGTGCGCTTCAGCAGCGGGCGCAACGGCGCCAGGGCCAGCTCGGCCTGGCGCGCGTAGTAGCGCTCGGGGCCGGTCTTGCCGAACTCCTTCTCCGCGGCCCTGGACAGCCTCGGGACCACGCTCAGCACGAACAGCTCCGGCGTGTCCTTCAGCTCCTTGGCCAGCTTCGCCACGTGCTTGACCACCGTCGCCGCGACCGCGCTGTCGTCCACCGCCACCAGGATCTTCATCGTCTCGCCTCCAAGCGTTCCGTTGCGTGCACGCCACGATGGTAATGCCAGCGTCGGCCGCGGGGAATGATCGCGATCAAGCCTCGACGGCGGCTACCAGCCGGTGTGGCCGGGCAACAGGCCGCGCAGCTCCGGTTCGGTCAGGTTGCGCCACTTGCCGGGCTTGAGTTCGCCCAGGCGGATGTTGTCGATCCGCACCCGGCGCAGCTGGACCACGCGGTAATCGAAGGCCGCGGCCATCAGCCGGATCTGCCGGTTCAGGCCCTGCTCCAGCACGATGCGGAAAC
>CAZBDE010000351.1:0-2742 GCA_964490415.1 uncultured Pseudoxanthomonas sp.
GCTGTCGTTCTCGGGCACCGGGTCGCTGCCGCGGTCGTCGACGCAGCACGGCACCTTGCCGTTGTCGAACTGATAGGGCGCGTACCACTCCAGGTAGTCGCGGACCACCTCCGGCCGGCCCAGCCGCAGCAGCCCTTCGGAAATCATCGCCCCGTCGCGGATCCAGCTGCGCGAGTACGAACGCGTGCCCGGCTGCAGGCGCGCGCCCACGCGCGAGACCAGCATGTGCGCCAGCGCAGTGTGCACGGTATCGGCGAAGGCCTGCCCCTGCGGCGGCAGGCGCAGCCGCACCTGGCCGAGCAGGTCCTGCCACTGCGCTTCGGCCTGTTGCGCCGCGGCCTTCGCATCGAAACCCTCCGGCATCCGCGCCGGCCCGCTCAGAGGCGCGACCAGCGCCACCTCGCGCGTCTCGCCCGGGGCCAGCCGCCAGCGGTACAGCAGCATGCCCGAGGCCAGCCCGGTCGGATCCTCGACCGCCTTCGTCGCCGGAACCTCGCCCGCGGCCAGGCGCATCACCTCCAGCCCCGCATCGAACGGCGTGGCGAACGCCACATCGGGCGTCCGGTCGGCGAACACGCGCACCCGCCCATCCACTTCGACCGTGCCGCCCGCGAAGGCCAGCGAACCGATCCTGCTGAACCCGCCGGGGGTATTGAGGAACTGGCTGGGAGGATTGACCTGCAGCGGCCGCACCGCCAGGGCCAGGGTGTAGTCGCGCGCCTCGGCGTGCGGGTTGGTCAACCGGTAGCGCGCCACCAGCTGCGAATCCTGCGGCGTGCCCTGGGCGAAGGCGAGCACGTCCAGCAGCGGCCGTTCGCTGCCGGCCTGGGTCCAGGTCACGTTCGGCATCGGGATGCCGCCGGCGCGCAGCCCTTGGCCGGTCCGCACGTCGGCCCAGCTGACCAGCTTTCCGGCGTCCAGCAGGAACGGCTCGATGCTGAACCCGCCGCGCGCGACCTCGACCGCGCCGTCCTCGCCGATCAGGCCCTGCTCGACACCGCCGTCGATGCCGACGAGGGTCCAGTACGGCTGCTCGCCGCTGAAACCGCGTGGCAGCCAGCCGCGCGGCAGGTCGGCGGCCACCGCCTTGATGAAGTCGTTCGGATGCGCGGAAAACGCCAGCGGCTGCACCTGCGCCTCGGCCAGCGCGTAAGTGCCACCGTCCAGGACCAGCGCGACGCGTCGTGCCTCGGCCTCGGGCAGCGCGATCCAGTCGGTATCGCCGCGGCCCTGCTCGACCCGGCGCACTTCGCGCCAGCTGCCGTCGCGCAGGCCCCCGAATTCGATCGAGTAACGCATCGGTCGCTGCGCCGCGGCGGACCAGTGCAGCCGCAGTCCGCCGAACTCGCGCACCTGCCCCAGGTCCAGCACGAAGCGTTGCCGATCCGACGCGCGCCAGGCAGTGGCAAGGTCGCCGTCGATGGCCAGCTCGGCGGTGTCCTGCGAAGTGCTGGCTTCGGCCGACACGACCTTCGGCGGCGTCGCCGGATCCGGCGGCAGCGGCTCGAAGGCCAGTTCGTCGAAGCACACCGAGCCGGCGCCACCGGCGTTGTTGTAGATCGTGAATTCGATCTTCACGCTGCGGCGCAGGGTCTGGTCCGGATCCGGCCCCCAGGCCCTGGAGATGTGGCGCTGGCGGTAGCGCACCGCGGTCCATTCCTGCGGGAAGTCGAACTTCGGCCGGTTCACCCACCACACGTTGTCGCCGCTGGCGTCCACCAGCTTGAACTGCAGGTCGTTGGCCGGCGAGTCGCCGCGCAGCTGGAACGTGAACCGGTAGTTCTCCGGGAACTCCAGCGGCAGGTCGCGCTGGATGCCCGCGTACCCCGAAACGCCGTTGAAGTCGTAGTCCAGGCACAGCGCCCTGCCCACGACGCCCTCCACCTGGCGGATGCCGCCGCTGACCTGGTTGGAGGTGACCACGCGCCAGGGCGTGGCGTCCTCGAAGTCATCCAGCACCCGGGCTTGCGACTGCACTTCGTCGGCAGCCAGCGTGATCACGGGATTCAGCGTGAACGCGAAAGCCAGAGCGAAGCCAAAGCACTTGGCGTAGCGGAGGGCAAGGCATGGCAGCCCTTGGCGAAACACGCCGCAAGTACGTCCATGTAGGCTCTTTGGCGCCATCCATGGTGCCAAAGGTTTCGCCAAGGGCTGCCATGCCTCGCCTGCACGATCCAGCAGCGACCTGACGGAAGCAGCAAGGGCAAAGGCTTTGGACTCAGCCGTGGTCTTGGCTTTTCCGCCTTTCCCATCCGTCCACGAAACCGCCTGGAGGGCTGGTGCGATGCCCCGGGCCGGGACCTTCGGCGCCATGGATGGCGCCGAAGAGCCTCCATGGATGGATTCACGGCGGGTCCCGGCCCGGGGCATCGCACCAGCCCCGCGACGGCGCCGGCAAGCCGATGCTTCACTCGCCCGTAAAACCAGTCGAACCAGAACCATCAAGAACACCTCACCCTTTGACGCTGCCCAGCAACAGCCCCTGTATGTAGTAGCGCTGCAGCAGCAGGAACAGCAGCAGCACCGGCAGCACCGTGACGACGGCCCCGGCCATCATCATCTCCACGTCCATGATGTGCTCGCGCGAGAGCGACGCCAGCGCCACCGGCAGCGTGTAATTCGCCTGGTCGGTGAGCACGATCAGCGGCCACATGAAATCGTTCCACGCCGCCATGAAGGTGAAGATCGCCAGCGTCACCAGCACCGGCTTGAGCATCGGCAGCACGATCCGGAAGAAGATCC
>CAZBDE010000352.1:0-2731 GCA_964490415.1 uncultured Pseudoxanthomonas sp.
AAGCGGATATTTACTCTGGCCCCTTTTAGAGGTCTTCGTCGGCGAATACCGCCACGTGGGGGACGCCGTCGGCGCCGATCCAGCCGCGGTACATGCCCTCGGTGTTGAACGGGAAGGCGAGGCTGCCGTCGGCGCCCAGCGCGATCGCGCCGCCGTTGCCGCCGGCCTCGGGGATGTCGACATTGATCACGTCGTGGGCGGCCTTCGCCAGCGGCTGGCCGAGCAGGCGCACGCGTGCGCACACCTCGTGTGCGGCGGCGGCGCGGAGGTAGTACTCGCCCCAGCCGGTGCCCGAGAACGCGCAGCGCGCGTCGGCCCAGGTGCCGGCGCCGATGACCGGCGAGTCGCCGACGCGGCCGTAGCGCTTGTTGGTCATGCCGCCGGTGGAGGTGCCGGCGGCGAGATGGCCCCGCGCATCCAGCGCCAGTGCGCCGACGGTGCCGAAGTAGGCCTTGCCCGGCAGTTCCCGCGACGCGTTCGAGGCCTGCGCCTTCTCCTCCGCCAGCGCCTTCTGCAATTGCCGCCAGCGCTTCTCGGTGCGGAACCACGACGGATCGACCAGCTCCAGGCCCTGTTCCTTCGCGAACGCCTCGGCGCCGTCGCCGACCATCATCACGTGCCTGGAGTTTTCCATCACCGCCCGCGCCAGCAGGATCGGGTGGCGCACGCGGTGCACGCCGGCGACCGCGCCGGCCTTGCCGGTGGCGCCTTCCATGATCGAGGCGTCCAGTTCGTTGCGGCCGTCGTGGGTGAACACCGCGCCGCGGCCGGCGTTGAACTGCGGCGCGTCCTCGAGCACGGCGATCGCGGTGGCGACCGCGTCGGTGGCGCTGCCGCCGGCCTTCAGCACGGCATGGCCGGCGCGCAGCGCCTCTGCCAGCGCCGCGCGCGCGGCGGCTTCGTCCTCCGCACCCAGGCCGTCGCGCACCACGCCCGCGCCGCCATGGACGACCAGCAGCGGCGCCGGTGTCGTTGTTGGGGCCGCGCCCGCGGCAGGCGCGGCTTCGGTATCCATCGTGCCGGTCACGGCAAGGGAAAGCGCCAGGCAGGCCAGCGCGAGCGGACGCTGGAATCGAAGCGTGGAAGGAGTGGCCATGTGTCGAGGTCCGCGGTCCGCCGGAAGAACGCCGACTCTCGCATACCGTGGAAGCCTGCGCTTCGTGGCAGGGCGATGTCAGACAGGCGTGGCGGCGCTCACGCCGGATGCACCACGCCGAGCACGCGCGGCCCGCGCGCACCGGTGACCGCGGGCAGGTTGCCGGGCCGCCCGGCCAGGGTCTCGCGCGCCAGCCAGGCGAAGGCCATCGCCTCGACGAAATCCGGGTCCAGGCCGTGCGCGGCGGTGTCCTCGATCGCCACGCCGGGCAGGCGTCCCGCGATCCGCTGCAGCAGCCGCGGGTTGCGCACGCCGCCGCCGCAGGCGATCACCCGCGCGGTACCCGGCTGCTGCGCGCGCAGCGCTTCGGCGATGGTGGCCGCGCTCAGTTCCAGCAGCGTGGCCTGCACGTCGGCCGGCGCCTCGCCGCCCTGCAGCCGCGCCTGCACCCAGTCCAGGTGGAACTGCTCGCGGCCGGTGCTCTTCGGTGGCGGCAGCGCGAACCACGGTTCGTCGAGCAGGCGCGCCAGCAGCGCCGCGTCGACCCGGCCGGAGGCGGCGAACGCGCCGTCGGCGTCGAAGGCTTGGCCGGTGTGGCGCAGGCACCAGGCATCGAGCAGCGCATTGGCCGGGCCGGTGTCGAAACCGCGCACCGGGCCGGCGGCCGGCAGCAGGGTGTAGTTGCCGATGCCGCCGAGGTTGAGCACCGCGCGGTCCTCGGCCGGCGAGTGCAGCAGCGCCGCGTGGAAGGCCGGCACCAGCGGCGCGCCATGGCCGCCCGCGGCGACGTCGCGGCGGCGGAAGTCGGCGACGGTGGCGATCCCGCTGCGTTCGGCGATCACGCTGCCGTCGCCGATCTGCATCGTGAACGGTGCATCGCCATGCGGGCGGTGGCGAACGGTCTGGCCGTGCGAGCCGAGTGCGGCGACCTGCGCAGGTTCGATGCCGGCTTCTTCCAGCAGCGCCAGCGCCGCGGCGGCGAAGGCCTGCGCGACCTGCACGTCGAGCCGGCCCAGTGCGTCCAGCGATTCGGGCTCGCCGCCCTGGCCCAGCGCGACCAGCCGTTCGCGCAGCGCCGGCGACCATGCGTGGGTACGCGCGGCGACCAGGCGCAGGCTGGCGGCGTTGGCGCTGTCGGGGAATTCGACCAGCGCGGCATCGATGCCGTCGGCGCTGGTGCCGGAGATCAGGCCAAGGAAGAGGTTCGACATGCGCGCAGGTTATCCGATCCCCGCGCCCCCTCGCCCTTTGTAGGAGCTCCCTTCAGGGGCGACCCGAGGCGGCCGGAACACCGCCGCGCTCAACGCGGACGCTCCGGAAGGCTCGGGTGGTACGAACGGGCGCCTTTCAGCGGGATCGGGTCGCCCCTGAAGGGGGCTCCTACAAAAAGGCGCGGCTCGTGGGCCCTCAGCCGCGCTTGTCCTTCTTCGGCTTGGCGGTGTCGGCGTGGGCGAACATCAGCTGCTCCATCGACTCCATCCGCGCCAGGGTCGGTGCGGTCGCGGACTTGAACGCGACCAGGTCGGCGCCCTTGAGCGGCTCCGGCGGCGGCATGGTCACCGACAGCGGGTTGCGGTGCGCGCCGTTGACCCGGAATTCGTAGTGCAGGTGCGGGCCGGTGGCCAGGCCGGTGGA
>CAZBDE010000353.1:0-2703 GCA_964490415.1 uncultured Pseudoxanthomonas sp.
TGGGCGTGGTGGTGAACAACGGCATCGTCATGATCGAGCACATCAACAACCTGCGCCGGCGCGGCGTGGCGCGTACCGAGGCGCTGGTGGAGGGCAGCCGCGAGCGGCTGCGCCCGATCCTGATGACGATGGGCACCGCGATCCTGGCCATGGTCCCGATCGCGCTGAATACCCACACCGCCGACGGCATGCCGCCGTACCACCCGATGGCGCGCGCCATCGCCGGCGGCCTGGCGTTCTCGACCGTGGTCAGCCTGCTGTTCCTGCCCACGATCTACGCGATCCTCGACGACCTGCGCACCGGGACCGCGCGCCTGGCGCGTCGTGCCCGCGGCGTGCAGGAGGCCGCGCCGAACGCGGCCACGGTCACTGCGTTGCACCTGGAGTAACCCGCGCCGGCGCTCCGGCTCACCGGTATCCGCCGGCGCCGGGGCGGGAAAAGCGAAGGCACCGGGTCCCGGCGTCCGCCGGGACGACGCCGGCTCAGCCGAACAGCCGCCCCAGCATGCGCAGGCCGCCGGTCCACACGCCGATCGCGGTGCCCAGGCTGGTCAGGAAGAAGTTCAGCAGGATCCGGGCCACACCGTTGCGCCACCAGCCCTTCACCGTCTGCACATCGTCGCGCAGGGCCATGAAATCGGCGTAGGTGGGCTTGCGCAGGGTCGCTTCGACCAGGGCGCTGATCGTGCCCGAGGCCAGCGCCGGGTGCAGCGGCGTCAGTGGCGAGGCCACGAACGCGGCGAGGATGCTGAGCGGGTGGCCGCCGGCGATCGCGCAACCCAGCGCGCCGAGCAGGCCGGTGGCCAGCACCCACTGCACGATCAGGTCCGAGCCCACGTCCAGCCCGCCCTGCCAGAAACCCCAGGCGAAGCCGCCGATCACGAATACGGTCAGGCCCAGGGTGAACCAGGGAAAGCTCTTCTTCGCTTCGACCGTTTCCAGTTCGCTGCGTACCGTGCGCGCAGGCGCGGTGTCTTCCCGCAGGTGCCGGGCCAGGCCCGGCAGATGGCCGGCGCCGACCACCGCCAGCACCTCGCGCGCGCCGCCGCCGGCAAGGTCGCGCAGGTTGGCGGCCATGTAGCGGTCGCGCTCGGCGATCACGCTCTCGTACAGCGCCGGGCTGTGCGCGGCGAACTCGCCGAAGCTCGATTCGAGCATGTCGCCGCCCTTGAGCTTCTCGATGTCGTCCTCGCCGATCTCCTCGTCGCCGACCATCGCCAGCAGGATCCCGGCGCCGGTCTTGGCCCGGCCCCACCAGCCCAGCTTCTGCATCGCGCGGCGGAAGGTGAGGCCGACCTCGCGGTCGATCAGGTGGCAGGGCAGGCCGCGCGCACGCGCTTCCTGCACCGCGGCCTTGAGCTCGGCGCCCGGTTCCACGCCCAGTTGCTCGGCCAGGCGGCGCTGGTAGGCGGCCAGGGCCAGGTTGGCGGCGAACAGGTGCGCCTTGCCATCGCGCAGCACCTTGACGATGTCCAGCTTCGACAGCACGTCCGGATCGGTCAGCGACTGCAGCCGGCCCGGATCCAGTTCGACCGCGACCGCGTCGTAGGCGCCGCTGTCGATCGCCGCGCGCACCGCGTCGATGCTGGCCTGGGAGATGTGGGCGGTGCCGAGCAGGGTGTAGCGCACGCCGTCGCGCTCGACGACCTGGAGCGGCTGGCCATGCAGCGGGTCGGCGGCCACGGCGGGCGTGGCTGCGGTGGTGTTCGATTCATCGGTCATGCGGGGGCTCATGGCTGGCGGCGCCAAGCGGGCGCTGCATCTGCACGGTGTCCAGCCAGCGGCCGTGCTTCCAGGCGATGCCGCGGAAGATGCCGACCAGGTGGAAACCGAACTTCTCGTGGAGGCGGATCGAGGCGGTGTTGGCCGGTTCGCCGATCACCGCGATCATCTGCCGGAAACCGCGCGCCTCGCAGGCGGCGATCAGGCGCTGCAGCAGTGCCGCACCGATGCCCTGGCCCTGGCGGTCGGCGGCCACGTACACCGAGTTTTCGACGGTGAGGCGGTAGCCGAGCCGGGCGCGGTAGCTGCCGGCGTAGGCGTAACCAGCGAGGCCGTGTTCATCCTCGGCGACGATGTACGGATAGCCGGCGTCGAGCACACCGCGCATGCGCCGTGCCATCTCCGCTTCGTCCGGGACGTCGTATTCGTAAGTGTTCACGTGGTCCCGTACTTCCGCCGCGTAGATGGCGGCGATGGCCGGCACGTCGGCCGGCACGGCTTCGCGGATCAGGAGGGGCACGCGCGCGGCCTTCAGTCGATGTAGCGCTTGAGCAGGTCGCCGTAGGCGTCGATCCGGCGGTCGCGCAGGAACGGCCAGATCCGGCGCACGTGTTCGCTGCGCTGCAGGTCGACGTCGCAGACCAGCACGGTCGGTTCGGCGCCGGCCTCGGCGACGAACTCGCCCTGCGGACCGAGCACGTGGCTGTTGCCCCAGAAGCGGATGCCCGACGCGCCAACGTGCTTGTCAGAAGCCAGCGGCGAGGGCTCGTGGCCGACGCGGTTGCACGACAGCACCGGCAGGCCGTTGGCCACGGCGTGGCCGCGGTGGCTCAGCACCCAGGCATCGCGCTGCCGGGCCTGCTCGTCCCCGGCATCGTCCGGATCCCAGCCGATCGCGGTCGGGTAGAGCAGCAGTTCGGCGCCGGCCAGCGCCATCAGGCGCGCGGCCTCGGGATACCACTGGTCCCAGCACACCAGCAC
>CAZBDE010000354.1:0-2691 GCA_964490415.1 uncultured Pseudoxanthomonas sp.
TGATCGACTTGAGGAACTGCTTGGGGATGATCTGGTCGGTGTCGACGTTGGCGCGGTCCAACGGAGCAACCAGGCCGGTGTGGGTGGTGAAGGCTCGCATCGTTCCGGTCTCCTCAGGCTCGGCCCTGTTCGTGCACGACCAGCTCGCGCACATCGACGAAATGCCCGGCCACCGCGGCCGCGGCAGCCATCGCCGGGCTGACCAGGTGGGTGCGCCCGCCGGCGCCCTGGCGGCCCTCGAAATTGCGGTTGGAGGTGGATGCGCAATGCTCGCCGGCGCCCAGCTTGTCCGGGTTCATCGCCAGGCACATCGAACAGCCCGGCTCGCGCCATTCGAAGCCGGCCTCGATGAACACCCGGTCCAGGCCCTCGGCCTCGGCCTGCGCCTTGACCAGGCCCGAACCCGGCACCACCAATGCCTGCTTCACCGTCGTGGCGACCCTGCGGCCCTTGGCCACTTCCGCCGCCGCGCGCAGGTCCTCGATCCGCGAATTGGTGCAGGAGCCGATGAACACCCGGTCCAGCCGGATCGTGGTGATCGGCTGGTTCGCCTGCAGGCCCATGTACTTCAGCGCGCGCTGGATCGAATCCTTCTTCACCGGATCGGCTTCGCGCTCCGGGTCGGGCACGCTCTGGTCCACCGCCAGCACCATCTCCGGCGAAGTGCCCCAGCTGACCTGCGGGCGGATGTCCTCGGCGCGCAGCTCGACCACGGTGTCGAAATGCGCGTCCGCATCGGACACCAGCGTCTCCCACACCGCCACCGCCGCATCCCAGTCCGCACCCTTCGGCGCGAACGGACGGCCGCGCACGTAGTCGATGGTCTTTTCGTCGACCGCGACCATGCCCACCCGTGCGCCGGCCTCGATCGCCATGTTGCAGATGGTCATGCGGCCCTCGACCGACAGCGCGCGGATCGCGCTGCCGGCGAACTCCAGCGCATGGCCGTTGCCGCCGGCCGTGCCGATTCTGCCGATGATCGCCAGCACGATGTCCTTGGCGGTGACGCCGAACGGCAGCACGCCCTCGACCCGCACCTGCATGTTCTTCATCTTCTTGGCGACCAGGCACTGCGTGGCCAGCACGTGCTCGACTTCGGAGGTGCCGATGCCGTGCGCCAGCGCGCCGAACGCGCCATGCGTGGAGGTGTGCGAATCGCCGCACACGACGGTCATGCCCGGCAGCGTGGCACCCTGCTCCGGGCCGACCACGTGGACGATGCCCTGGCGGACGTCGTCCATCTTGAACTCGAGGATGCCGAAGTCGTCGCAGTTCTCGTCCAGGGTCTGCACCTGCAACCGCGAGACCTCGTCGACGATCGCCTGCAGGCCGCCGGCGCGCTCGGTCCTGGTGGTCGGCACGTTGTGGTCGGGCGTGGCGATGTTGGCGTCGATCCGCCACGGCTTGCGGCCGGCCAGGCGCAGGCCCTCGAAGGCCTGCGGCGAGGTGACCTCGTGGAGGATGTGGCGGTCGATGTAGATCAGCGAGGAACCGTCGTCGCGACGGGTCACCTCGTGCATCTCCCACAGCTTGTCGTACAGGGTCTTGCCGGCCATGCGCTGCCTCGGATCGTCTGGCGGTGGCGGGCCGGCCGTGGAAGGCCCGGGCCCGCCGGCTGGAAGGCCATCCTGCCCCCTTGCAATCGATAACTCAAATTCATATTTTTCATCGACTGGATTCCCATTGGGAATCGATTGGAGCTCACGGATGGACTGGGCCGGCCTCAATGCCTTCGTCGCCGTTGCCGACCATGGCGGCTTCTCCGCCGCGGCCGAGCAGCTGCACCTGACCCAGCCGGCGGTGAGCAAGCGCATCGCCCTGCTGGAGGAATCGCTGCAGGCGCGCCTGTTCGACCGCCTCGGCCGCCAGGTCGTCCTCACCGAGGCCGGCCGCCTGCTCCTGCCCCGCGCCCGGCAGATGCTGGCCGAGGCCGAGGCCGCCCGCCGCGCGCTGCAGGACCTGGGCCAGGACATCGGCGGCCGGCTGAGCCTGGCCACCAGCCACCACATCGGCCTGCACCGGCTGCCGGCGCTGCTGCGCCGCTTCACCGCACGGCACCCGCGCGCGGCGCTGGACATCCGCTTCATGGATTCCGAACAGGCCTACGCGCAGGCCCTGCATGGCGACGTCGAGCTGGCCGTGACCACGCTCGGTCCGGCCGAGGCGCCACTCCAGGCCACGCCGGTCTGGCACGATCCGCTGCGCTTCGCGGTGGCTCCCGACCATCCGCTGGCGCGCCTGCCGAAGCCGACCCTGGCCGACATCGCCGCGCACCCCGCGGTGCTGCCCGACCCGGGCACCTTCACCCACCGCATCGTCGCCGGGACGTTCGCCCGCCGCGGCCTCTCGCTGCAGCTGCGCATGACCACCAACTACCTGGAGACGATCAAGATGATGGTCTCGGTCGGCCTGGCCTGGAGCGCGTTGCCGCAGACGATGCTCGACGCGCAGGTGGTGGTGCTCCCGGTTCAGGGCGTGCAGCTCTCGCGCGAGCTGGGCTACGTCGTCCACGGCGGCCGCACCCTCTCCCGCGCCGCCCACGCCTTCATCGCCCTGCTCCAGTCCGACGCCTCCCGGTAGAGCGGGGTTTGCCCCGCTGCTTTTGATCGTTCCGAGTCGTTTTGAGAAGCAGCGGCGGGGTGGCGGGGCGGGTTCGCCGCGATGCCCCCTGCCGCTCATGTCCCCCGGCGC
>CAZBDE010000355.1:0-2677 GCA_964490415.1 uncultured Pseudoxanthomonas sp.
ATAAGGTTGGTAAACCTCATCACATTGGGTTTTCAAAAATCAGTTTAATAGAAATACTTAAACTTTATTATTTCACAGACCCGTTTGTTACATTCACTAATTGTGTTCTTGAAGACAATGGTTTGATAAGGATATTACAATGAGTTTCAATAAAAGGATTGGGAGGCAAGGTGTTAAATAAGTGAATAGTTAATTTCTCGTAAGGCCGATTTCAAATAAATGAACCGTAATGATTACCTTTATTTCGGTGAAGGAAAAGAAAAAAATAAAACGCTTTAATAGCCTGGGTATAAGGAAATTCAAAGAAAGCCTTTAAAAGAAAAAGACCAAAGAAAGGAATGGCCAGCTCACGAATCGATATTATTTTCAAACTAAGGGAGAAACCTCTCAAAATATCGGAATTGATACGTATCGCTCGTAAGTTCAATATGGATCAAAAGCAGATGTCTTTACTTGCTGGATTTTCTCTTCGAACCTTTAAAAACAAAATCAAATCATCACGCCTTTCGCTCCACGTTTCTGAAAGGGTCCTTATGCTAGAGAATTTATATCAATTTGGCCTCGATGTTTTTGATTCAAATGAAACTTCCTTTCGGAATTGGCTTAAGAGCAAGATCCCGGCCTTGGACAATCACGTTCCAAATGATTTGCTCACATCACTTCTGGGCATTGACGTTGTAAAGGAGGAATTGCTAAGAATTAAGCATAGCATTTATTGAATTATTTTTAAATGATGTCAGGTGCCGGGAAAGGCTCAATTGATTATCGTATTTCTGATCTTCAACTTTGCTTTTGATCTGGATTTTCCATTAACCATTGCTTTAGTCCATTTACAAGCCCTGTCACGTCCTAAAATAAGTTTACAGGTTTTTGAAATTAATCCTGAAATAGATTTACATGCAATCTCGTTTTCTTGTTTCCATACGGTTTACATTTTGTGTAAACCTATTTCAGGATAAGACACAGTTTCGAATTGAACATAGCGTCTATTGAATCATAATTTTAATTAGGCTATTTTCGGACAAATAGTTAGATGGCAATCTTAAAAAGGGGAGCCAACCAGGATCTGACCAAGTATTTAACCAGGATCAAGCTGAGGCGAACCAGTAAAAAACTTTCCGAGTTTACTGTTAAAGAGGCATTTTTGAAATCGGTTTAAGAATAAGAATGGTATATCTGTTAACATCTGTTTCTTATGGGAAAAGTCGAAAACATGGTGAAGGAAGTGGACAGGCTGATTAAGATGAAAAAGGCCGCTAGGAAGGTCTTACAGAGTATTGAAGATGTGGACACATCTAAGACGATTTTACGTGATTGCCCTCCGGTTCCACAGACAAGAAATGATGCAAGCATTAAAAAAGTAATAAAAAAATTAAACCTACTTAATTCAGTCACGTAGGTTTTTTGTTGGTCGTATTTTTTGTACAAAGAATGTGAGAGTTAATTCTCCTTATAGACACTTTACAACGAGAAAACGTCTTCTGCAGGAATGATGTTCCTCCTTTTGTTTTTAGCGAACCGAGGTATAGCCGAACATAATCATATAGACGTCAATTGGTTCTGCCACTCGACTTATACTATTATATTTAACTGTTTTACCTTAAGAACCTCGGCTAATTCCTTCGAAAGAATTTAGAAACACTATCTTTAACAAATGAATGAACAGAATGTCTTTTTCTTAGGTGACATTCACGCAAATTTTTCCTGGCTTAGTGCTGTGCTTCGCCTCGAAATTTTCCGGAACAGCTCGATTATCCAAGTTGGTGATTTCGGATTGGGATTTCTTCAAGACGAGGACATACAACTCCAACTTCTAAACGAATCTTGCCTATATAATAACGTTGATCTTAAAGTTATTCGAGGGAATCACGACAAACCAAACTACTTTAAGGCCGAGCAAAATTACAGCAACATCCAGCTATTAGAAGATTACTCCATTCTTAATTTGAATGACTTCACGATTCTGCTGATAGGTGGTGCGATTTCAGTGGATCGCATCTCCAGATCTCAAAATGTAAATTATTGGAAAGAGGAAGAAATTCAGGTCAATCCATTAAAGATAGAAGACATAATGAGACAACATCCAAAAATTGACATTGTTGTGACCCACACTGCGCCTAATAGCGCACCGCCTTATTTCCACGGAAAAATTGTTGACATCTATCGGCAAAGAGATCGTACGTTGCTACTAGACATTGATCGTGAGCGGAGCTCATTATCAAGTTTATTAAAGAAAATTGAAACCTGCGGTGTAAAGCTTTGGATATATGGACATTTTCACTTGTCGGATGAAAACAACACTAAGGGTGTAAATTTTGTGGCACTCAACATAAACGAATTCGTCTTACTTAATCCCAACCTCACAATAAAACGAATACAGATATAGTAAGTGGTAAGAAGTGCATTTGCAAGCATTTGAGGAAAAAGAAGGGCAAATGGACTAAGCCGATGGCCAATGGTAAATCCAGGTCAAAATCAAAGTTGGATGTCAAGAATGCACTCAAATCTGAAAAGTAAAATAGATGATGTACATTCTTGATCATTGACAAAAAAGGTCCAATCAGGGCCCGTTCGTGGTTTCAAACTTTGTTTTCAGGTTTTAAACTTTATTCACCACCGTTATCTCACAAACGCCCCAATCAGGGCATTTGTGATACTTTAAACTGGCAATCCAAAA
>CAZBDE010000356.1:0-2669 GCA_964490415.1 uncultured Pseudoxanthomonas sp.
CCACGCCGGTGTCGAGCAGGTCCTCGCCGGTGAGTTCCAGATAGGCGTGGCCGCCGCCGAACAGGCGCGGATACAGCGCCTGCACGCCGGCATTGACGCGGTCGAAGGTGTCCTTGAAGCGGCCGCGGGTCTCGCGGTCGATCTTGCGGATCGCCTCCTCCAGGGTCTCCAGCGCGGTGGTCAGGTCGGTGTTCTGCGCGTCCAGGTACTGCTTGCGCTGCTCGGCCTCGCCGCATTCGTGGATCGCGGCCAGGTTGACCGGCTCCAGCCGGCGCATGCGCGCGTCGATCTGGCCCACCGCCTGCTCCCACTGCGCCACGTCGGCGACCTCGGGCAGGGTGTTGACCACGTCCTCCAGCACCAGGCCGTCGGCGGTGATCGCCTGGACCAGTTGCTCGGCCTTCAGCACCAGCGCCTGCTGGTCGAGCCGGCGCTGGGAAATGCGCTCGCGCTGGGCCAGCGACTGCTCGTCGCGCTGGTGGCGGGTCTGCTCGAAGCCGCGCAGTTCGTTGTCGATGCCTTCCAGCACCGAGCGCGCCTCGCCCAGCGTGCGGTCGGCGCGCACGCGCTCGGCCAGCGCGGCCTGGTGTTCGGATTCGAGCGCCTGCACCGGCGAGTCGCCGGTGCTCAGCTGCGCGGCCAGTTCGCCCAGGCGCGAGTCCAGCTGGCCGCGCTGGGCGTCCATGCGCTGCAGCGACTGGGTCAGCGAGGCGATCTGGGTGCGCTGCGATTCCAGGCCCAGGGCCAGGGCATGGGTCGCGTCGCGGCTGGCGCGGGCGGCGTCGCGGGCCAGGTCGCGGGCTTCGGTGCGCTGGCGGCGCTCGGACTCCAGCGCCTGCCGCGCGGTTTCCAGGTCGCCCATGCGGGCCACCGCGTCCTCGAGACGCGAACGCGCCTCGCGGGCCTGCTCGCGGCTGCTGTCCAGGGTCTGGACCAGCTGCGCCACTTCGTTCTCGATGCGCTCGATGCGCTGGCGCGCGCTGTCCATGCGGCCCTGCTGGCTCTGCAGCTGGCCGGCCAGTTCGGAGACGCTGCGGTGGGCCAGGTACAGCTGGCGCTGCGCGTCCTCGCGCTGCTGCTCGGCGGCCAGCAGCTGGTCGCGCTGTTGGGCCAGGTGCTCGTCCAGCCCGGCTTCGCGCTGCTGCAACGCCTCGATGGCGGCGCGCAGCGACTGGATCTCGCGTTCGCGCAGCAGCGCACCCTGCTTGGCCGCACCCTGCCGCGACACCCGCACCCAGCCGTCGCCCAGGCGTTCGCCGCCGCGGGTGATGATCGAATCGCCCTCGCCCAGCTGCGGCAGCAGGCGGCGCGCCTCGGCCAGGTCTTCGGCTGCGTGCAGGCGGGCGAGCAGGCGGCGCACCGCCAGCGGACCGCGCACCCTGGCGGCGAGCGAGGTCGGCGCGAACGCCGCGTCGCCGGCGTCGTCGGACACCAGCGCGATGCGGCCTTCGCCCAGGTCGGCCAGCGCTTCGACCAGGGTCTCGGGCGCGGCCACCAGCACGCCTTCGATCAGCTGGCCCAGCGCGCTTTCGACCGCGTTCTCCCAGCCGTCCTCGACGGTGAGCGTCTCGCCCACGCGTGCGCCCGAATCGAGCCCGCGCGCCTTGAGCCACGCCACCGCCGCGCCCTGCTCCTGGCCGAGCGCGGCCTGCTGCAGGGTCTCCAGCGAGGACAGGCGGCCGCGCGCGGCCTGGACCTGCTTGCGCACCTCGGCCAGTTCGGCCTGCGCGGCGCGCTGCTGTTCCTGCAGCGCGGACACGCCCTGCTTGCGCGCGTCCAGCTGTTCGTTGAGGCCGTCCAGCGCTGCCTTCTGGGTCTCGTGCTGGATCTGGGCCTGCTCGAAGGCTTCGGCCAGCGCCTCAAGATCCAGGCCGGTGCGTTCGGCGGCCAGCGATTCGCGGCGGCGGTCGGCTTCCAGCGCCTGCCGGTCGAGGTAGTCGACGCGGGTGCGTTCGACTTCACCGGCGCGCGACGCCTCGGCCGCTTCGCGGCCGTGGGTTTCCCAGCGCTGCTGCCAGTCGGACAGCGCGGCCTCGGCCTCGCGCAGGGTTTCCTGCTTGAACACGTCGTCCTCGCGCAACTGCTCCAGGCGCGGCTCGGCGTCGTCCACGGCGGCGCGCAGCACTTCGAGCTTCTGCCGGTCGTCGCCGATGTGCCGGTCCAGTTCGCCCAGCGCGCTGGCGGCCTCGTCGCGCGCCTGGTTGAGGCGGCTGGCCATTTCGCGCTGGTGCTGGATCTGCTGCTCGATCCGGGCCAGCACGCCGCCGACCTGGTAGACCCCGGCCTGGGCCGTGTTGAGCGCCTCGGCCGCTTCCTCGCGGCGCACGCGGCCGGTCTCGATCTCGCGCTCGGCCTCGCGCTGGCCGGCGATGATCTGCTCCAGCTTCGTCTCCTCCTGCGCCAGCTTCTCGCGCAGGCCCTGCAGCTGCACGTCCAGGGCACGGAACTGCAGCGCCTTCCACTCCGCATCCTTGACCTTGCGCTCGCCCTGCAGCGCCTGGTACTGCTCGGCCTGGCGGGCCTGGCGGCGCAGGTGCTCGAGCTGCTTGTCGACTTCCTCGCGCAGGTCGTTGAGCCGGTCCAGGTTCTCGCGGGTGTGGCGGATGCGGGTCTCTGTCTCCTTGCGCCGCTCCTTGTACTTGGAGATGCCGGCGGCCTCCTCCAGGTAC
>CAZBDE010000357.1:0-2661 GCA_964490415.1 uncultured Pseudoxanthomonas sp.
CTCGGGCCGCACGCTGTGGGACGAACTGGTGCTGCGCTACGGCCGCGGCGTGGACTACGTGAAGCGGATGCGCCGCACCTGGGACGGCCTGGACGGGAAGATCGATCCGGCACGGCACCAACAGGTGGCCGCGTTCCTGGCCATCCAGGAGCAGGAGGCGCAGTGGTGGCGCGATGCGTCCGTCGCGTATTTCCAGACCTTCTCGAAGCGGCCGCTGCCGGCGGGTGCGGCGAAGCCGCCGCGTGACCTGGCGTATTACGAGTCGCTGCAGTTCCCGTTCGCGCCGGGGGACGGCAAGTGATGCGCCGCGACGCCCTCCGCCCCCTGCGTGCGCGGTGCGCGGCGATGCTGCTGGCTGCGGCGTCCGTGGCGCTGCCGGCGCACGCGGCCGAGGCCGGGGCGCCGCCGCTGCTGCACGCGATGTTCCAGGACCACGCGGTCGTGCAGCGCGGCCAGCCGCTGCGCGTGTGGGGCCAGGCCGAGCCCGGCCAGGCCGTGCAGGTCGAACTGGCCGGCGCGCGCACGAAGGCGCGCGCGGGCGCCGACGGGCGCTGGGAAGCGACCCTGCCCGCGCTCAAGGCCGGCGGCCCGCACACCCTGGTGGCGCGCGCGGGCAGTGCGAAGCAGACCGTGTCCGACGTGCTGGTCGGCGACGTGTGGCTGTGCTCGGGCCAGTCGAACATGGAGCTGCAGGTGTGGCGCACGCTCGATGCGCGGGCCGAGATCGCCGGCGCGGCCAACGACCGCATCCGCCTGTTCACCGTGCCGCAGGTGGCCGCGGTCACGCCGCAGGCCGGTTTCAGCGAGCCGGTGCGGTGGCGGCCGGTCGATTCCGATTCGGTGCGCGACTTCTCCGCGGCCTGCTACTACTTCGCGCGCGAACTGCAGAAGACCGTCGACGTGCCGATGGGCCTGGTCAGCGCGGCCTGGGGCGGTTCGCGGATCCAGGCCTGGACCAGCGGCGAGGCGCTGCGCGCGCTGGGCGACTACGACGCCGAACTGGACGTGCTTGCGCGCTACGCGCAGGACCCGGTGGCCGCGGTCGGCGACTGGGGCCGGCTGTGGCAGCGCTGGTGGGCGGCCGCACCGGGCGTGGCCGCTGGCGACGCGCCGTGGGCCGAAGGTACGCCCACCGGCAGCTGGCGCAATGCGCCCGCGCAGCTCGGCGCGTGGGAGCGCTGGGGCGTGCCGGAACTGGCCGAGTTCAACGGCATGGTCTGGTACCGGACCACGGTCGAACTGACGGCCGCGCAGGCGGCGCAGGACGCGGTGCTGGCGCTGGGCCCGGCCGACGAGATCGACATGACCTGGGTGAACGGCCGCGGCGTCGGCAGCACCTACGGCGCCGGCGGCGGCCGCGAGTACGCGCTGCCGGCCGGACTGCTGCACGCCGGCACGAACACCGTGGTGGTGAACGTGCTCGACACCTACCGCGACGGCGGCCTGGCCGGGCCGGCGTCGGCGCACGCGCTGCACCTGGCCGACGGCAGCACGGTGCCGCTGGAGGGCGGCTGGAAGTACCGCGTGGTACCCGCGGAAGCCGGCACGCCGCCGCGCGCGCCGTGGCAGAGCGCGGCCGGGCTGTCGACGCTGTACAACGGCATGATCGCGCCGCTGGGCCACTTCGGCCTGCGCGGCGCGCTGTGGTACCAGGGCGAGTCCAACACCTTCGAGCACGCGCGCTACGCCGGCCTGCTGCGCGCGCTGCGAGGCGACTGGCGCGAACGTTCCGGCGCGCAGCTGCCGATGCTGTTCGTGCAACTGCCCAACTACGGCAGGCCGGCGACGCAGCCGGGCGAGAGCGACTGGGCGGCGATGCGCGAGGCGCAGCGCCAGGTTGCCGCCGAGGACCCGCGCTCGGGCCTGGTGGTGGCGATCGACCTGGGCGACCGCTACGACATCCATCCGGGCAACAAGCAGGAGCTGGGCCGGCGCCTGGCCCGCAGCGCGCGCCAGGTGGTGTACGGCGAAAAGCTCGCGGCCGCCGGCCCGGTGCCATCGTCGGTCAGCCGCAATGGCGACGCCGTGGTGGTGGCCTTCGACGGCGTGAGCGACGCGCTGGTGGCCTACGGTGCCGACGGTCCGATCGGCTTCGAACTGTGCGGCGCCGACCCCGGCTCCTGCCGCTACGCCAGCGCCGGGATCCGCAACCACCGCGTCACCCTGCGCGCGCCCGGCGTGCACGAGGCCACCCGCGTGCGCTGGTGCTGGGCCGACAGCCCGGTGTGCACCCTCTACGACAGCGACGGCAGCGGCACCGGCCTGCCGGTGGGCCCGTTCGAACTCCCCATTCCCCCCATGCCCTACGACGACCACGCCCGATGAACACCCCCGCCACCGAAACCACCACGCACGGCTCCAGGAATGATCGCGAGATCGTCGATGCGAAAGTCATCGTCACCTGCCCGGGACGCAACTTCGTCACCCTGAAGATCACCACCCGCTCGGGCGTGTACGGCCTGGGCGACGCCACCCTCAACGGCCGCGAGCTGGCGGTGGCCTCGTACCTGCAGGACCACGTGGTGCCGAACCTGATCGGCCGCGACGCGGGCCGGATCGAGGACCTGTGGCAGTTCCTGTACCGCGGCGCCTACTGGCGGCGCGGCCCGGTGACGATGAGCGCGATCGCCGCGGTCGACGTGGCGCTGTGGGACATCCTCG
>CAZBDE010000358.1:0-2651 GCA_964490415.1 uncultured Pseudoxanthomonas sp.
AGCGGCAGGAACGAGGTCTGGTTCATGTACGCGTTGCGACCGCCCTGGCGGCGCGCGTAGTTCACCGTGATCCGGCGCTGGCCGCGCTCGACGAACACCACGAACCAGGTGAAGGCCAGCACCACGGCCACGATCAGCAGCAGCGCCAGGAAGTTCATGCTGCCGCTGCGGAACGCCTCCACCGTCTGGATGACCGCCGACGGCAGGCCCGCGACGATGCCGGCGAAGATGATCAGCGACACGCCGTTGCCGATGCCGCGCTCGGTCACCTGCTCGCCCAGCCACATCAGGAAGATGGTGCCGGCGGTCAGCGACACGACCGCGGTGAGGACGAAGCCCATGCCCGGGGTGTAGACCACCGGCACGCCGCCCGGGGCGACCTGGTTCTGCAGCGCCATGGCGATGCTGCCGCCCTGCACCACCGCCAGCAGCACCGCGCCGATGCGCGAATACTGGGTGACCTTGCGGCGGCCGGACTCGCCTTCCTTCTGCAGCGCCTTGAGCGCCGGGAAGATGTGCACGGCCAGCTGCATCACGATCGACGCCGAGATGTACGGCATCACGTTCAGCGCGAAGATGCTGAAACGGTGCAGGGCGCCGCCCGAGAACATGTTGAACATGTCCACGATGCCGCCGCCCTGCGCCTGCATCATCGACAGCATGGCATCGGGGTTGACGCCCGGCACCGGCACGAAGCAGCCGATGCGGTAGACGAGCAACGCGCCAAGCACGAACAGCAGGCGCTGGCGCAGTTCGGTGAACTTGCCCAGGCCACTGCCGAGATTGCCGATACCAGCTTGCGCCATGTGCGACTTACTCCTCGATGCTGCCGCCGGCCGCTTCCACCGCGGCCTTGGCGCCGGCGGTGAGCAGCACGCCCTTGATGACCAGCTTGCGGGTCAGTTCGCCCTTCTTGACGATCTTGGCGCGCTTGGCGGTCGACGGGACCAGCTTGGCCGCCTTCAGCGCGGCGAAGTCGACCGTGTCGCCTTCGACCAGGGCCAGCTTGTACAGCAGCACTTCGGCGGTGTCCTTGGCGGTCATCGAGCGGAAGCCGACCTTCGGCAGGCGGCGCTGCATCGGGGTCTGGCCGCCTTCGAAGCCGGCCTTGATCTTGCCCTTGCCGGAGCGCGCGAACGAGCCCTTGTGGCCACGACCGGCGGTCTTGCCCAGGCCCGAACCGATGCCGCGACCGACGCGGGTACGTTCCTGGCGAGCGCCCTCGGCGGGCTTGAGTGTATTCAGACGCATGGGGTTCTCCTTAATCCTCGACCCGGACCAGGTAGTGCAGCTGGTTGATCAGACCGCGGACCTGCGGGCTGTCCTTCAGTTCGCGCACGTCGTTGAGCTTGTTCAGGCCCAGGGCCTTCACCGACAGGCGGTGGCGGGACTGGGTGCCGCGCAGGCCGCGCACCAGGCGCACCTTGACGGTCTTGGCGGATTCGTTAGCCATTGAGGATGTCCTCGGTCTTCTTGCCGCGCTTGGCCGCGATCTGGGCCGGCGACTGCATGGCCTCGAGCCCCTTCAGGGTGGCGCGGACCAGGTTGATCGGGTTGCGCGAACCGACGGCCTTGGCCAGCACGTTCTTCACGCCCACCGCCTCGAGCACGGCGCGCATCGCGCCGCCGGCGATCACGCCGGTACCTTCCGAGGCCGGCTGCATGAACACTCGCGCCGCGCCGTGGCCGGCCTTGACCGGGTGCCACAGGGTGCCGTTGTTCAGGTCGACGTTGAGCATGCCCTTGCGGGCGCCTTCCATCGACTTCTGGATGGCCACCGGGACCTCGCGGGCCTTGCCATAGCCGAAACCGACCTTGCCGTCGCCGTCGCCGACCACGGTCAGCGCGGTGAAGGTGAACTGGCGGCCGCCCTTGACGGTCTTGCTGACGCGGTTGACCGCGACCAGCTTCTCGATCATGCCATCGTCGACTTTCTCTTCGCGGTTGCGGTCGCGGCCCCGCGGCTGACGCTCTTCTGCCATTTCGAATTCCTTGGTTGTCTGGGTATGTACGGCTCAGGGCCGCTTATGGTTGTGGTCTGGAGCGGTGGAGCGGCAGGCATCCGCAGAAGGGACACCGCGCCCGGCGCGAACCCGCGCCGGCGGGGAACGGGCCGCCCGGGGGCGACCCGGGTGGATCAGAACTGCAGGCCACCTTCGCGGGCGGCGTCGGCCAGCGCCTTGATGCGCCCATGGAAGCGGTAGCCCGAGCGGTCGAAGGCGACCTTCTCGACGCCGGCGGCCTTGGCACGCTCGGCGATCAGCTTGCCGACCTTGGCGGCCGCATCGGTGTTCTTGCCGCTCTTCAGGCCTTCCTTGACGTCGGCCTGCAGGGTGTTGGCGGCCGCAATGACCTTGGCGCCATCGGCGGTGAACAGCTGTGCGTACAGGTGCTGGCCGGTGCGCAGCACCGACAGGCGCGGCACGCCGAGCTTGCGGATGTGGGCTCGGGTGGACTTGGCGCGGCGCAGGCGGGCGTCGTTCTTGATGCTCATGTGTATTTACCTCGTGGAAGCTGAAGGATGGTGCGGGCCTTTGCACTGGGAAGTCCTGCCATGGATGGCCGGGCTCGTGCGGATGGACCCGCGAACACTTACGCCTTCTTGGCTTCCTTGCGGATGATGACTTCGTCGGAGTACTTCACGCCCTTGC
>CAZBDE010000359.1:0-2649 GCA_964490415.1 uncultured Pseudoxanthomonas sp.
GAAGAAGTCCTGCGGGATACCCAGCAGGACCTGTACCTCATCAGGTTCATGGATGATAAAGCCTTCGATTGTCCGATGAACGAAATCCCCGGACGCAAGGAGCTGTTTGCCTGGTTCAAGCGCGAGCTGCCGCACGTTCAACTGGAGGACCTGGGGCCGCCCGAAGGCAGCGGATATATTTTGGGAGGGATCGGCATCCTCGTCCGCGTTGCTTTCGACGAAGCTTCCCACGCCAAGTACGTCGAGACCTGGGAGAATGAGGACGGCTCCAGCAAGGACCCCCGCTGGGCCTGCTACATCTACCGCTACCAGTATTATCTGGAGCACAAACACGCCAAGAGGCCACGCTACGACGAGGAACTCTAGCCCGCGCATTCAACATAGCAAACCCAAACCCCACATCACACATGCCCCAACTCGTCAGAACACCCGAAGATGTCCTCCGGGCAACCAAACAAGACCTCTGCTATATTCAGTTTACGGATGAGGATGCCTTCGACCTTCCAAAAGACACAATCCCCGGGCGCAAGGAGCTGCTTGCTTGGTTCGAGCGGGAGCTGCCGCACGTCGAACTGGAGGACTTGGGGCCGCTCGAAGAGGGAGAGTGTATCTTCCTTGAAGGCGCGCCGCTCGGCGTCTTCGTCCGTGTCGCCTTCGATGAGGCCTCTCTTGCCAAGTATGTCGAGACCTGGGAAAACGAAGACGGCTCCAGCAAGGACCCCCGTTGGCAATGCTTCATCTACACCTACCAGTACTATCTGGAGCACAAGCACGACGAGTACGTCAAGAGGCCAAGATACGACTAGCCCGCGCAATTCAACACAGCAAATTCAAACCCCACATCACACATGCCCCAACTCGTCAGAACACCCGAACAGGTCCTCCGGGAAACCAAGCAGGACCTGTACCTCATCAAGTTCATGGGCGGGGAACCACCCTTCGGTCTTCCGATAAACATACTCCCCGGACGCAAGGAGCTGTTCGCCTGGTTCAAGCGGGAGCTGCCGCACGTTCAACTGGAGGACCTGGGGCCGTACGAAGACAGCGGTGTTATTTTGGGAGGGATCGGCATCCTCGTCCGTATCGCCTTCGATGAGGCTTCCCTGGCCAAGTACGTCGAGGCCTGGGAGAATAAGGACGGCTCCAGCAAGGATCCCCGCTGGGCCTGCTACATTTACCCCTATCAGTACTACCTGGAGCGCAAGTCCTCAGCCAAAGAGCCGGAAGACTTCTGAAGGCGTTCATCAGGCGCAGGCTGAGGAAGCTTCGCTTTGCGGGTGCTTCCTGGCGCGAGGCAAGCTAACACCGAGGCGCTGCAGGGTCCGGAAGGTGTTGGGGAGGTGCCATCGTCCGCCGCAGGGACTCGCGACGCCTGACGCGTTCAGCCAGTCACGAATCTGCCGGGTCGTCGTCAGCCCTAGCTGGAGGGCCTGTTCGACTGCGGGACGGAAGCGCTCAGACCTTTCCTGCGCCTCGCGCTTGTGCCTCTCGGCCAGAACCCTGCCCGTCGCCCCAAGGACCACCCCCCGCCTCTTGGCAGCCGCAAGGGCCTCCTTGGTTCGCTGGGAAATGCGCCTCGCCTCCTCCTCGGCAAAGGCGGCCTGAACGTGCAGCATCAGCCGGTCGGTGGTCGGCATGTCCACGGCGATAAACTTTACGTTCGACTCCATCAGTCCGGATACAAAGTGAACGTTGCGGGCGAGCCGGTCGAGCTTGGCAATCAGGAGCACTGAACCCTGCCTGCGTGCCGCCTCAATGGCTCGTGCCAGGGCGGGCCGGTTGTGGGCCTTCTTCCCCGACTCGGTCTCGGTGAACTCCGCGACAATGGTGCCCCGCTGGCTGTCAACGAACCGCGCAACCGACGAGCGCTGCGCCTCCAGCCCAAGCCCGGACTGTCCCTGCTGCTGAGTTGAAACTCTGTAGTATGCGACAAAGGCATCCGGCGGAGCTGTGGGGCGGTATGATTGCATGCGCCACTTTAACATTTTCAGATTCACCGCACAATTGTCCCGGAGCGAACTCACCGGCAGGAGCAGCTTGCCACGCAGAGGACGCTTCGATGATCAGGCTTCGCGCTAGGACTGCCGTGCGCAGCCAGCCGTTCATTGAGAACGGGGGAGAACGTACCCCGGCGCACAGCCCTTTTCTTTGCACGGGAAGGGGTTTCGGAGGCGCTGGAACTGCCGGAGGGCCATTCGGTTCCGTCCCGGTACGCTTGCGAGCAGGGAGAGCGCTCTGGACGCAAGGGGACTGCCGCGCCTCTCCCCGGTGGTGGTGGGGGGAGGGGGTAAAAAGCCCAAGTCCCCAGGGGCTACGGCCTGGACCAGTGCCGCCAGATGATGACCATGGCTGCGGTGTCGAGCTTGCAATACTGGAGGAGTGACTGCCGCCACGCTTCCCTCGTCTCCGGACGCGCCGCCGAGACCCCGTAGAGCAGTTCCTGGTAGGCCCGTATCGCGCCGGTGCCCTCGCGCACTGCCTCGGCTTCCTCGCCTTCCTGGTCGCCGAACGGCAGCGGCGGCAGCGTGTCGTAGGGGTTGGCGGGCGTGCCGTCCGCTTCGGGCTTGTAGTAGGCCTCGAAGTCCGGCTCCTGCCACAGGTCAGGACTGCTGCTCCACGCTGCTGGCAAGACCCACTTGATGGAAAGCC
>CAZBDE010000360.1:0-2635 GCA_964490415.1 uncultured Pseudoxanthomonas sp.
TGCCGCTGTTCGACACCCGGCCGTTCACCTTCAGCTGGGGCCAGCTGTTCCGCGACAACCGCTATTCCGGCGCCGACCGCCAGACCGACGCCAACCAGCTCACCGTGGCCCTGAGCACGCGCCTGATCCGCCAGGCCGACGGCCGCGAGAAGCTGTCGGCCAGCCTGGGCCAGATCCGCTACTTCGAGGACTCGCGGGTGGTGGCGCCGGGCGAGATCCCGGTGGAGGAAGGCAAGTCGGCCTGGGTGGCGGACGCCAACTACGTGCTCAACGACCGCTGGACCCTGGGCGCGTCCTACCAGTGGGACCCCAAGTTCCGCCGCGAGGACCTGGCCAGCGTGCGCGCCCGCTACCTGTGGCCGGGCGACGGCGTGGTCAACATGGGCTACCGCTACCGCCGCGACCTGCTCGAGCAGGCCGACCTGGCGTTCCTGTACCCGATCAATCCGACCTGGAGCGTGGTCGGCCGCTACTACTACTCGATCGACGACAGCAAGCTGCTGGAGGCCATCGGCGGCGTGCAGTGGGACAGCTGCTGCCTGGCGGTGCGCCTGCTGGCCCGGCGCTACGTACGCAGCCGCGAGGGCGAGCTCGACAACGCCGTTCAGGTGGAATTCGTGCTCAAGGGCCTAGGGTCGGCCGGACAGGACACGGAGCGTACTTTGCGCCGTGCTATCCTCGGATACCACCGCGACGACCTCTACCTGGTCCCGCCCAGCAACACCACGCCCGATCCGGATGATTACGATCCGAACCTGATTCCCTGAGTCCATGACCCGACGCCTTTCCGCCCGTCTGACGGGAATCCTCCTGGCGGCCATCGCCGCGTGCGCCCTCCCCACCATCGCCACCGCGCAGGAACTGCAGCCGGTGGAGCGCATTGCCGCCGTCGTCGACGAGAGCGTGGTCCTGCAGAGCGAGCTGGACCTGGCCATGCGCAACGTGCTGTCCCAGTACGCCGGCCGCGAGGACCAGCTGCCGCCGCGCGCGGTGCTCGAACGGCAGGTGCTCGAGCGCCTGGTCCTGACCACGCTGCAGGTCGAGCGCGCGCGCAGCCAGGGCATCCGCATCTCCGACCAGGAAATCAACCAGGCGGTGGGCGCCATCGCCCAGCAGAACAACATGACCGTGGACCAGCTGCGCCAGCGCCTGGCCGCCGACGGGCTCGGCTTCGACGAGTTCCGCCGCTCGCTGGCCGACGAGATCCTGGTCCAGCGCCTGCGCCAGAGCTTCGCCCAGAGCCGGATCAACGTCAGCGAAGGCGAGGTCGACACCGCGCTCGCGCAGCAGGCCGGCGGCCTCCAGTACCACCTGGCGCACATCCTGGTCGGCGTGCCCGAGGGCGCGACCGCCGAGCAGATCGCCACCGGCGAGCGCAAGATCGAAGGCATCAAGAACGTCATCGACCGCGGCGAACTGACCTTCCACGCCGCCGCCGTGCGCTACTCCGACAGCCCCAACGCGCTGGAAGGCGGCGACCTGGGCTGGCGCAGCGCCGACGAGATCCCGTCCGCGTTCGCCCAGGCCATCACCGGCATGACACCCGGCCAGATCCTCGGCCCGATGCGAGGCCCCAGCGGCTTCCAGCTGCTGCAGCTGGTCGAGGTGCGCGACGTCTCCGCCGACGGCGCCGCGGCGCAGACGGTCACCGAGTACCACGTGCGCCACATCCTGGCCCGGGTCAACGAGCGCCAGAACGACGCCACGGCGCGCGCGCGCATCGAGACCCTGCGCGCGCGCATCATCGGCGGCGCCGAGTTCCAGGACGTGGCGCGCGAATCGTCCGAAGACAACAACACCCGCGGCCAGGGCGGCGACCTGGGCTGGTTCCCGGCCGACGCCTACGGTCCGGAATTCGGCGCCCACGTGACCGGACTGGCCGATGGCGGCGTGTCCGAGCCGTTCCGCACCGACGTGGGCTGGCACGTGATCCAGCGCGTGGCCGAACGGCAGACCGACGTCACCGACAACAACCGCCGCGCGCAGGTGCGCGAGACCATCGGCCGGCGCAAGCTGGAAGAGGAATTCAACCGCTACCTGCAGGAAATGCGCGGCGAAGCCTACGTCGTGTTCCGCAGCGGCGACCGCGTCGAAGAGGCCACCGGCGACGCGCCGGCGTCCACCACGCCCGCCGGCGGCTGACCGGCGTCCATGTCCCTGCCCCGGCTCGCGCTGGTACCGGGCGAACCGGCCGGGGTCGGACCGGAACTGTGCGTGCGCCTGGCCCAGCGGCCGCGCACCGACTGCACCCTGATCGCCTTCGCCGACCCGACCGCGCTGCTGGCGGCTGCCAGCGCGCTGTCGCTGCCGCTCAACCTGCTGCACGAGGACCAGCCGGCGCAGGCGCCCGGCGACCTGCCGCTGCGCATGTTCCCCAATGGCAATACGGTGGTCTTCGGCCAGCCGGACCCGCGCAACGCAGGCGCGGTGATCGGCGCGCTGCTCGACGCCGCCGGCAGCTGCGTGCGCGGCGAGTTCGCCGGCATGGTCACCGGGCCGGTGCAGAAAGCCACGATCAACGAGGGTGGGCTCGCCTACACCGGCACCACCGGCCTGCTCGCCGGGCACGCCGGCTGCGAGGTGGTGATGATGCTGGCCAACGACATCGTCCGGGTCGCGCTGGCCACCACCCACC
>CAZBDE010000361.1:0-1709 GCA_964490415.1 uncultured Pseudoxanthomonas sp.
TCAACCACAACATCGAGACCGTCCCGGACCTGTACCGCAACGTGCGCCCGGGCGCGGACTACCAGTGGTCGCTGACCCTGCTCCAGCAGTTCAAGGCCCGGCACCCGGCCATCCCGACCAAGTCCGGGATCATGCTCGGCCTGGGCGAGACCCTGGAGCAGGTGCAGGCGACCCTGCGCGACCTGCGCGCGCACGACGTGGAGATGGTCACCATCGGCCAGTACCTGCAGCCGACCGCGCACCACCATCCGGTGCTGCGCTACTGGACGCCCGAGGAATACAAGGCGCTGGAGGAATACGGTTACGCACTGGGCTTCAGCCACGTCGCCTCCGGCCCGATGGTCCGTTCGTCGTACCACGCCGACCGCCAGGCGGCCGGCGCCGGCGTCGCCGCCTGAGCCGGCGCGGCGCGGCGTCGTTTCGATGCGCGGCATTCACTTTTCCCTACGCCGCCGCGGCTAGCCTGCACCTGACCGCCCGCCCCGGTGCCTGCAACTTCCGGCACTGGCGGCGGTCACAGCCCCCGCACAGCCTGATCCGACCGGCCTCCCGCCGGCCACGAGCCCCTACATGACCCGCAGATTCGCTCTCCCCCTCTCCCTGTTCGCCGCCCTCCTGCTGGCCACGCCGCTCGCCCTGCTGGCGCGCGCCGACGGCGGGCCGGTCGCGATCGCGCCCACCGCCGACCAGGCGACCGTGGCGAAGATGGTCTACGGCGCGCTGTCCGACAGCCGCCTGGCCTACCGCCCGCGGCCGGCCGACCACGCGCTCTCGGAAGACATCTTCGGCCGCTTCCTGGAAGCGCTGGACCGGAACAGGCAGTTCTTCACCGCCGCCGACATCGCCCGCTTCCAGCCCTACCAGGACCGCATGGCCGACGCGGTGCGCGAGGGCGATCCGTCTTCGGCCTACTCGATGTTCGCCGTGTACCGCGAGCGCGTGGGCGAGCGCGTGGCCTACGCGCGCGCGCTGCTCAAGCAGGACTTCGACTTCACCGGCGACCAGCGCTGGGAGTACGACCGCGAGGACGCGGCCTGGGCCGCCGACAGCGCCGAACTGGATGCGCTGTGGCGCAAGTCGGTGATGAACGACTGGCTGCGCCTGAAGATCGCCGGCAAGGCGCCGGACGAGATCCGCAAGACCCTCGACAAGCGCTACCAGCAGATCGCCCGTTCGGTGGACGAACTGAAGGGCGAGGACGTGTTCTCGCTGTTCCTCAACGCCTACACCGCCTCGGTCGATCCGCACACCGACTACTTCAACCCGCGCAGCGCCGAGAACTTCAACCAGCAGATGTCGCTGTCGCTGGAAGGCATCGGCGCGCAGCTGCAGCGCCAGGACGATTTCATCATCATCCGCGAGATCATCCCCGGCGGCCCGGCGGCGATGGACGGCACGCTGAAGGCGGGCGACCGCATCGTCGGCGTCGGCCAGGGCAAGAGCGGCGCGCTGGAGGACGTGATCGGCTGGCGCATCGACGACGTGGTCGCCAAGATCCGCGGCTCCAAGGGCACCCAGGTGAAGCTGGAGTACATCCCGGCCGAGGGCGGCATCGACGGCGAGCACCGCACCGTGACCCTGACCCGCCAGCGCGTGCAGCTGGCCGAGCAGGCGGCCAAGAGCAAGACCTACACGATCCCGGCGCAGGGCGAAACGCCCGAGCGGCTGATCGGCGTGATCGAGCTGCCGACCTTCTACCAGGACTTCGA
>CAZBDE010000361.1:1719-2607 GCA_964490415.1 uncultured Pseudoxanthomonas sp.
AGCCGTGCAGCTGACCGGCCTGTTCATCGACCAGGGCCCGGTGGTGCAGCAGCGCGAATCCGGCGGCCGCGTGCAGGTGTACGCCGACCGCACGCCGGGCGTGGCCTGGGACGGCCCGCTGGCGGTGCTGGTCAACCGCGGCTCGGCCTCGGCCTCGGAGATCTTCGCCGGCGCGATGCAGGATTACGGCCGCGCGCTGATCATCGGCGAGACCACCTTCGGCAAGGGCACGGTGCAGAACCTGCTCGACCTGGACCGCTGGCCGGCGGCGGGCGAGGGCCCGCGCTACGGCCAGGTGAAGCTGACCATCGCCCAGTTCTTCCGCGCCGATGGCGGCAGCACCCAGCACAAGGGCGTGGTCCCGGACATCACCTATCCGCTGAGCGTGGACGCCAACGAGTTCGGCGAGAGCACCTACGACAACGCGTTGCCGTGGACCCGGATCGCGGCCGTGCCGCACACGCGCTACGGCAACTTCGCGCCGATGCTGCCGCAGCTGCAGGAGCTGCATGCCGCGCGCATCACCGACGACCTCGAATTCCAGTGGTGGAGCGAGGACGTGACCCACTACCGCGCCGAGGCGGCGAAGAAGTACCTCTCGCTCAACGAGGCCGAGCGCCGCGCCGAGCGCGACCGCCAGGAAACCCAGCGCAAGGAGCGCCAGGCGATCCGCAGGGAGAAGGGCCTGGACCTGGACCCGCTGGCCGAGGAGACCGACGACGGCCTGACCGCCAATGAGCGCGACGTGGTCCGCGACGCCGCCCGCGAGAAGGCGGCCGAGAAGCGCCCCGACCCGCTGCAGCGCGAGGCCGCCGCGATCCTGGCCGACGCCATCGGCCTGCTCGAGCAGGACCGCCCGATGTCGGCCCAGGTGCTGCCGAAGACCGC
>CAZBDE010000362.1:0-2601 GCA_964490415.1 uncultured Pseudoxanthomonas sp.
AGGCGCATGTAGAAGGCCTTGATGTGCTCGGGGTAGTTCATCACCACCACCGGCCGGCCGACGTGCTCCTCGGTGAGCCAGCGTTCGTGCTCGGTCTGCAGGTCCAGGCCCCATTCGACCGGAAACTCGAACTTCCTGCCGGCCTTTTGCAGCAGCGCGATCGCGTCGCTGTAGTCGATCCGCTCGAACGGCGCGTTGACGAAGCCCTCCAGCCGGGTGACGGCGTCCTTCTGCACGCGTTCGGCGATGAAGGCCATGTCGTCGGCGCGCTCGGCCAGCACCGCGCGGAACAGGTACTTGAGGAAGTCCTCGGCCAGGTCGGCGTCGGCGGCCAGGTCGGCGAAGGCGATCTCCGGTTCGATCATCCAGAACTCGGCCAGGTGCCGGGTGGTGTTCGAGTTCTCGGCGCGGAAGGTCGGGCCGAAGGTGTAGACCTTGCTCAGCGCCAGCGCGTAGGCCTCGACGTTGAGCTGGCCGGAGACGGTGAGGAAGGTCTCCTTGCCGAAGAAATCGCGCGAGAAGTCCACCGCGCCGTCCTTGCCGCGCGGCAGGTTGGCCAGGTCCAGGGTGGAGACGCGGAACATCTGCCCGGCGCCCTCGGCGTCGGAGGTGGTGACGATCGGCGTGCTGATCCAGTAGAAGCCGCGTTCGTGGAAGAAGCGGTGCACGGCCATCGCCAGGCAGTGGCGGATGCGGGTGACCGCGCCGAACAGGTTGGTGCGCGGGCGCAGGTGGGCGACCTCGCGCAGGAATTCCAGCGAGTGCGCCTTGGGCTGGATCGGGTAGGTCTCCGGGTCATCGACCCAGCCGACCACCTCGATCGCGCTGGCCTGGATCTCGAAGGCCTGGCCCTGGCCCTGCGAGGCCACCAGGGTGCCGGTGGCGATCACCGAGCAGCCGGCGGTGAGGTGCTTCACCTCGGACTCGTAGTTGGGCAGCGCGGCCGGGGCCACGACCTGGATCGGGGCGAAGCAGGAGCCGTCGCTGACGTTGACGAAGCTCAGCCCGGCCTTGGAGTCGCGCCGTGTGCGCACCCAGCCGCGGACCGTGACCTCGCCGCCGGCGGGAATCCTGCCCGCGAGCGCATGTTCGACGCTGACCACCGTCATGGCTTGAATCCTTGTGTCCTGGAGCCCATCTGGGAAGGGCGGCAGTGTAGCGGCTGCCCCTGTGCCGGTGCGAGGCGGCGCCGCCGCCGGGCCGCAGCGTCCCGTATCCAACGCCAGTGCCAGCAGCGGCCGGCCGCTGCTGGCGACTATAATTCAGCCGGAAATCCCGGAGGTTCCGATGGCTGTCAACCTGACCCCTGTTGCCCTGGAGCGCGTGCAGCGCTTCCTGCAGCGCGATCCGGCCGCGCTGGGCCTGCGCCTGGGCGTGGAGCGCACCGGCTGTTCCGGATGGGGCCACGTGGCCGACCTGGCCCGCGACCGTCGCGACGGCGACACGGTGTTCGAGCAGGACGGCGTGCGCATCTTCGTCGACGCCGACAGCCTGCCGCTGGTCGATGGCACCGAGATCGACTTCAGCCGCCAGGGCCTGAGCGAGACCTTCGTGTTCCGCAATCCCAACGCCACCGCCGAATGCGGCTGCGGCGAGAGCTTCACGACCGGACCGGCCTGAGCGGCGGGATCGTCGGCTTCCAGGGCTACAGGTCCGGTGCCACCGGAGAGGCGGATACGGACCGGACTGCGGGGCGATTTTTTGCAGTTTTATTTATGAATATCAATAAATTACACGAATAAGATCAAGTGATTTATATGATATGGCGGTGCGGGTGCCTCGCAGAGCGGGGCGTGCTCCGCCGCTTTCGCTGGCCGAACCGGGTCATTCCCGTAAAGAGCAGCGGGGGCGATCCCCACGCTGCGCAAAGCGCCCCTCCCACACCCGGGCGCGTCTGTTTGCGCCCAAGTGACTGATCCGGCATAATTTCCGGCTCCCTGCGCCCATGTGCGCCCGGGAGACCTTGCCCCACCGCATCCGTTCCGGATCGACGGGGGGCTGCCAGGCCCGCGAGGGCCGCATCCACGAGGAAAGACAATGCGTCATTACGAAGTCGTGTTCCTGGTCCATCCGGACCAGAGCGAGCAGGTGCCGGCCATGATCGAGCGCTACAAGTCGCTGATCGAAGGCACCAACGGCACCATCCACCGCCTGGAAGACTGGGGTCGCCGCCAGCTGGCGTACCCGATCCAGAACCTGGTCAAGGCCCACTACGTCCTGTTCAACATCGAGGCCACCCAGGCCGCGATCGACGAGCTGGTCGAGACCTTCCGCTTCAACGACGCGATCCTGCGCCACCTGGTGATCCGTCGCGACGGCCCGGACACCGAGCAGTCGCTGATCATGAAGAGCAAGGACGAGAAGAGCGACAAGCCCGAGCGTGGCGAGCGCCGCCGCCGTGACGAGGAAGGCGAGGGCACCGTTGCAGCCGCCGCCGCCGACACCGATGGCGACAACGCCGAAGCCGCCTGATCGCGCCCCCTAGGAGCACACCCATGTCCAAGTTCTTCCGCCGCCGCAAGTTCTGCAAGTTCACCGCCGAGGGTGTCAAGGAGATCGACTACAAGGATCTCAACACCCTGCGCCAGTACCTGACCGAGA
>CAZBDE010000363.1:0-2576 GCA_964490415.1 uncultured Pseudoxanthomonas sp.
GGACCTGGGCGTGAACGCCTACGTGGTCAAGCCGGTGGACGTGGACCAGTTCTTCGGCGCGGTGAAGACCCTGGGCCAGTTCTGGGCGGTGATCAACGAAACCCCGCGAGAAGGCTGAGCGATGAGTCCGCTGCGGGCGATCAGCCGCGAGGCGCGCTTCCGGGTCCTGTTCGTGGAGGACCTGCCGGAGGATGCCGAGCTGCTGCAGTTCCAGCTCGAGGAGGCCGGCCTGGCGGCCGATTTCCTGCGCGTGGACGACGAGCCGTCGCTGCGCCGGGCGCTGGCCGGGTTCAAGCCCGACATCGTCCTGTCCGACCTGTCGATGCCGGGCTTCAGCGGCCATGACGCGCTGCGGATCGTGCGCGCGCACGCGCCGGGCCTGCCCTTCATCTTCGTCTCCGGGACCATCGGCGAGGACGTGGCGGTGGCCGCGCTGCACGAGGGCGCCAACGACTACATCCTCAAGCACAGCAGTGCGCGCCTGCCGGCGGCGGTGGACCGGGCCCTGCGCGAGGCCCGCACCGAAGCCGAGCGCGCGCGCGTCGAGGCCGAGCTGATGCGCAGCCAGCGGCTGGACAGCCTGGCGCTGCTGGCCGCCGGGCTCAGCCACGACCTGCGCAACATCCTGCAGCCGCTGCTGATCATCCCGGAGCTGATCGCGCAGCGCAGCGACGATCCGCGCCTGCACCAGCTGGCCACGGTGGTGGCCGAGTGCGGCCGCCGCGGCCACGAGATGGCCGAATCGATGCTGTCGTTCGTGCGCGGATCGCGCCGCGGCAGCGAGCGCGTGCGGCTGGGGGCGCTGTTCCACGCGGTGCAGCTGCTGCTCAAGGGCAGCCTGCCGCGCAACGTCAGCCTGGAGGTGCACGTGCCCGACCCGGAGCTGGCGCTGGATGCGAACTACACCGAACTGCAGCAGTGCCTGCTCAACCTGTCGCTGAACGCGATCCAGGCCATGCCCGAAGGCGGGCGCCTGGAGCTGTCGGGGACCGAGGCCGACGGCGGCGTGCGCCTGGCCGTGGCCGATACCGGCGCAGGCATGGACGCCGACACGCTGGGGCAACTGTTCACTCCGTTCTTCACCACCAAGTCCAGCGGCACCGGCCTGGGCCTGGTCTCGTGCCAGCGCATCATCCAGGGCCTGGGCGGCCGCATCGAGGTGGCCAGCACGCCGGGGCAGGGCACCCGCTTCGAACTGTGGTTGCCGGCGCCGGTGGAAACGGTGGACGGCGACGTCGGCGAGGCTCCGGTGGCCGCCGGCCAGGGCCAGCGCATCCTGCTGGTGTTCCGCGAGGCCGCGCGCCTGTCGCTGCTCGGCAACGCGCTGGCCAGCCAGGGCTATGCGCCGGACCTGGCCAGCGACGGCGCCGCGGCGCTGCGACGCTGGGCCGAGTCGGGCGCGCCGGACGTGGTCGTGGTCGACAGCGGGATCGCCCTGTTGCCGGCCGAGGACCTGCTCGTGGCCATGCACGAGTCCGGCTACAGCGGGCCGGTGATCGTGATCGATGACGAGGAACTGCCGTTCGATGCGGCGCTGGTGCCGGGTTCGCTGCCGCTGCAGCGGATGCACCGGCCGCTGGACATGCACCGCCTGTTCGAGGCGGTCGCCGCCGCGCTGGCGGGTCGCTGAGCCAGGCGGGTTTCCTGCACCCCGCAATGGGGCTGGACCCCTTGTAGGAGGAGCTCCCTTCAGGGGCGACCCGAGAAGGCAGGGCGCAGCCGCGTTCAAAGCGACCGGTCCGGAGGCTCCGCGTTGAATGCGGCGCCTTCCAGCGTCGCCGGGTCGCCCCTGAAGGGAGCTCCTACAGGGGGGAATACCGCGCGTTCGCCGGTGTCCGTCGCGCCTATACTCGACGCAGGACGGCGGAGAGCGTGACGCATGATGCGGAAGGCGGCGGTCGGGCAAGGGATGGCGCGCGGCGGCGCAGGCCGGTTCGGATGGGCCGCGCTGGCGCTGCTGGTGCTGCTGGCGCCGGGCTGCCGACGCGATCCGGGCGGGCAGTTGCCCGAGGTGGGCGGCGAGAAGCTGCAGGCCAAGCGAGAGCAGGTCGAAGGTTTCGCCCTGGTCCGGGCCTGGCCCGACCAGGTCGACGGCCAACTGGCCCTGGCGCTGGAGTTCTCGCAGCCGCTGGTCGGCACCCAGGATTTCGATGCGCGGGTCCGGGTCGAGCCGGCCGGCGCCGACGGCAGTGGCTGGTCGCTGTCCGACGATGGCAGGACCCTGCGCTATCCGTTCGTCGAGCCGGCGCGCGACTACACGGTCACGGTCGCCGCCGGGTTGCTGGCGGCCGATGGCGGCCGCCTGGCGCAGGCGCTGACGAAGACCATCCACACCGGCGAACTGGACCCGGTGGCCGGTTTCGCCTCGCAGGGCAGCGTGTTGCCGGCGCGCGAGAGCCGCGGTCTGCCGGTGGTGTCGGTGAACGTGCCGGAGGTGGACGTCGAATTCCTGCGCGTGCGCGAGGACGCGCTGCCGCGCTTCTTCGCCCGCTTCCAGCGCGGCGGCCGCCGTGGCGGCTGGGAGCTGGACAGCGACTACGGCTCGGCCAGTTCGCGCAGCGGGCTGGCGTCGCCGT
>CAZBDE010000364.1:0-2569 GCA_964490415.1 uncultured Pseudoxanthomonas sp.
GGTCGATGGCGCCGTGCTCGAGCAGGAACTCCGAGCGCTGGAAGCCTTCCGGCAGCTTCTCGCGCACGGTCTGCTCGATCACGCGCGGGCCGGCGAAGCCGATCAGCGCCTCCGGCTCGGCGATGTTGAGGTCGCCCAGCATCGCGAACGAGGCCGACACGCCACCGGTGGTCGGGTGGGTCAGCACGGAAATGTAGGGCAGCCCGGCCGCGCGCAGCTTGCCCAGCGCCGCGGAGGTCTTGGCCATCTGCATCAGCGAGAACAGGCTTTCCTGCATGCGCGCGCCGCCGCTCGCGGAGAAGTTCACGAACGGCGAGCCGATCTCCAGCGCCTTCTCCGCGGCCAGGGTGAACTTCTCGCCCACCACCGAGCCCATCGAGCCGCCCATGTAGGCGAAGTCGAAGGAACTGGCCACCAGCGGCCGGCCCTTCAGCAGGCCGTGCATGGCCACCAGCGCGTCGAACTCGCCGGTGGACTTCTGGGTGGACTTGATCCGGTCGACGTAGCGCTTGGAGTCCTTGAACCTGAGCACGTCGGTCGGGGCCAGGCGGGCCGCGATCTCGGCGGTGCTGCCCCGGTCGAACAGCGAGGCCAGCCGGGCGCGGGCGCGGATCGCCATGTGGAAGTCGCACTTCGGGCAGACCTCCAGGTTCTCCTCCAGCTCCGGGCGGTACAGCACCGCGCCACAGCGGTCGCACTTCTCCCACAGGCCCTCCGGGACGCTGCGCTTGCGCGCGTTGGCACTGTCGGTGCGGATGCCGGAGGGCATCAGTTTGCTGAGCCAGCTCATGCGGGAAGGTCGGTTCCGTTCAAGGGCCGTCACCGGCCGGAAAAGGGCGACAGTCTAGCGCAGGCGCACCAGGGTGGTGCCGGCCCGGCCGCTGTCCGTACCAGATCGTATGGTAGGCTCGGCCACCCGCCCGCCCCGACCGCCACGCCCATGAAAGCATCCACCCTGCGCCTCGGCATGAACCTGTGGCCGCCGTTCCTGTTCTCCGGCATCCACGTGGCGGAGATCTCCCCGGACTGGCGCCACGCCCGGGTGGAACTGCGGATGCGCCCGTGGAACCGCAACTACGTGCGGACCCACTTCGGCGGCAGCCTGTTCGCGATGGCCGACCCGTTCTGGATGCTGCTGCTGATGCATCGGCTGGGCCGCGACTACTACGTCTGGGACCAGTCCGGCGCGATCGATTTCCTCAAGCCCGGGCGCGGCACCGTGGCCACCTCGTTCACGGTCGACGACGCCCTCCTCGAGAAGGTCCGCGCCGCCACCGCCGAAGGCGGCAAGTACCTGCACTGGTTCGAGAACGAGGTGCTGGACGCGGACGGCGAGGTGGTCGCCCGGGTGCGCAAGCAGGTCTACGTGCGGCGCAAGCCGGAGCGGCGGCCGGCCGCGGACGCCGCCCCGGCCCGCTGAGCGCCGCCGGTCGCGCGAGGCCCGCGGGGCGCGACCCGCGGGACGCTACAATCCGCGCATGTCCCCCGACCACCACGTGCCGCAGCGCGCTTCGCTGCAACGCCTTTTCCTCACCGGCCTGCTGACCCTGCTGCCGATCTGGCTGACCTGGGTCGTGATCAAGTTCGTGTTCGTGCTGCTGTCGAGCATCAGCGCGCCCTGGGTGGTGCCGCTGTCGGAAGCCATCGCCGACTCGTTCCCGAACTACGCCGGCTGGGGCAAGGCGATCTGGCTGCAGAACACCATCGCCATGCTGGCCACGCTGCTGGTGATCCTGGGCGTGGGCTGGCTGGCGCGGCGGGTGATCGGCCAGCGCCTGCTGGGCTGGTTCGAGGCCTTCATGGCGCGGGTGCCGCTGGCCAACCTGGTCTACACCAGCGTGCGCAAGCTGCTGGACATCCTGCAGACCAAGCCGGGCAGCACCCAGCGCGTGGTCCTGATCGACTTCCCGCACCGGGAGATGAAGGCCATCGGCCTGGTCACCCGGGGGCTGAAGGAGGAAGGCAGCGGCCGCGCGCTGGCCGCGGTGATCGAGCCGACCACCCCGAACCCGACCTCCGGCTACCTGGAAGTGGTGCCGGTCGAACTGCTGACCCCGACCGACTGGACCGTGGACCAGGCCATGGGCTTCATCATCTCCGGCGGCGCGGTGGCGCCGGAGACCATGCCGTTCACCCGGGCCGGCGAGCGCCCGTGAGCGGTCCGGCCGCGCGCCTGCTCGACGACCGCGCGGTCCGGCTGTACATCACGCTGGCCGCATTCTTCTGCGTCAACGCGGCGCTGGCCGAGTTCATCGGGGTGAAGATCTTCGCCCTGGAGGACAGCCTGGGCGTGGCGCCGTTCGAGTGGAACCTGTTCGGCCAGACCGGTTCGCTGAACTTCACTGCGGGCACCCTGCTGTGGCCGGTGGTGTTCATCATGACCGACACCATCAACGAGTTCTTCGGCCGGCGCGGGGTGAGGTTCATCTCCTGGCTGGCGGTGGGGCTGATCCTGTACGGCTTCGTGTTCGCCTTCGCCGCGATCGAACTGGCGCCGGCGGCGTGGTGGCGCGACGCGGCGCAGGCGCAGGGCGTTCCGGACTACCAGGCCGCGTTCGCGGTGGTGTTC
>CAZBDE010000365.1:0-2565 GCA_964490415.1 uncultured Pseudoxanthomonas sp.
AGGTGCCGTACAGGTGGCCGTGCACCTGCGCCCATTCGAAGAACTCGCCGCGCTCCACCATGGCGCGGAACTGCGGCTCGTCGATGAAGTGGTATTCGCGCCCCTGCTGCTCCTGGCCGCGCGGCGCGCGCGTGGTGTGCGAGACCGACACCACCAGGTGCGAATCCAGTTCGAGCAAGGCCTTGACGAGGCTGGACTTGCCCGTGCCGCTGGGGGCGGCGACCACGAAGAGGTTGCCCGGAGTGTGCATGGTGGGCCGCGAGTCTAGCAGCGCGGCGCGGCGCCGAAATTGCGCACAATGCGGCATGCAGATCCTGGCCCTGGGCGAGCCGATGGTGGAGTTCAACTGCACCGGCGCCGGTGACGGCCGGCTGTACCTGCAGGGCTTCGGCGGCGACACCTCCAACTTCGCCATCGCCGCGGCGCGGCAGGGCGCGCATGTCGGCATGCTCAGCGCGCTGGGCGACGATGCCAACGGCCGCCTGCTGCGCGCGCTGTGGGATGCCGAAGGCGTGGACCACCGCGACGTGCGCACCGACGCCGCGGCCTACACCGCCATCTACTTCGTCACGCATGGCGAGCGCGGCCACGAATTCAGCTTCTTCCGCCAGGGCTCGGCCGCCAGCCGCATGCGCGCGGCCGACCTGCCCCGCGCGCGCATCGAAGCGGCGCGGGTGCTGCACCTGTCGGGCATCTCGCTGGCCATTTCCGACAGCGCCTGCGACACCGCGCATGCGGCCATGGACATCGCCCGCGCCGCCGGCGTGACCGTGAGCTTCGACACCAACCTGCGGCTGAAGCTGTGGCCGCTGGCGCGGGCGCGCGCACTGATCCACGACGCCATCGCCCGCAGCGACATCTGCCTGCCCAGCCTGGATGACCTGCAGCAGCTCAGCGGCCTGTCCGACCCCGACGCGCTGGCCGACCATTGCCTGCGTCTGGGCGCGCGCACGGTGGCGCTGAAGCTGGGCGCGGCCGGCGCGCTGGTGGCCGACGCGCACGAGCGCCATCGCATCGCGCCGCACCCCTGCCGCAGCGTCGATGCCACCGGCGCCGGCGATACCTTCGGCGGTGCCTTCATCGCCCGCCGCCTGGCCGGCGACGGTCTGCGCGAGGCCGGCGCCTATGCCGCGGTGGCGGCGGCGCTGTCCACCGAAGGCTATGGCGCGGTGGTGCCGATTCCCGACGCGGCCGCGGTGCGGCGCGCGATGCAGAACCAGGAGGAGACAGGACATGGTTGAAGCCCGACGGCGCGTGCTGGTCAGCGGCGGCACCAGCGGCATCGGCGCGGCGATCGCGCGCGCCTTCGCGGCGGCCGGCGCCGAGGTCAGCGCCACCGGCGCCACCGAGGCCGAGGCGCAGGCCGCCCGCGTTCGCGCCGACATGGCCGGCATCGCCTGCAGCGCGCTGGACGTGCGCGACGCCGCCGCGGTGGCCGAGCGCGTGGCGGCGCTGGGCGAGCTGGACGTGCTGGTCAACTGCGCCGGCATCATCCGCCGCGGCGCCGAGCATGAGCCCGAGGCCTTCGCGCAGGTGGTGGACATCAACCTCAACGGCACGATGCGCGTCTGCGCCGCCGCCCGCGCCGGGCTGAAGGCGCGGCGCGGCTGCATCGTCAACACCGCGTCGATGCTGAGCTTCTTCGGCGGCGGCCTGGTGCCGGGCTACAGCGCCAGCAAGGGCGGCGTGGCGCAGCTCACCAAGTCGCTGGCCATCGCCTATGCGGCCGACGGCATCCGCGTCAATGCGGTGGCGCCGGGCTGGATCGCAACAAAGCTGACGCAGGCGCTGCAGGACGATGCGGCGCGTTCGGCGCCGATCCTGGCGCGCACACCGCTGGGCCGCTGGGGCACGCCGGAGGACATCGCCGGGCCGGTGCTGTTCCTGGCCAGCCCGGCCGCGCGCTTCGTCACCGGCGTGGTGCTGCCGGTGGACGGCGGCTACCTGATCAGCTGAAGGAGCATCGAAGCATGATCGTGCAACTGCCCGGCATCCAGCCGGAGATCGCCATCACCGCCATTCCCGAGGACGAGCGCGTCTGGGTGCCGCAGGCGCCCAAGGTGTGGTTCCGCCCGCTGCTGCTGAACACGGTGACCGGCAGCTGGTGCAACCTGCTGCGCGTGCGCCAGGCGGGCGTGCTGTCGCGCCACATCCACCCGTCGTGGGTGACCGGCTACGTGATCCGCGGCGCCTGGCGCTACCTGGAGCACGACTGGGTGGCGCGCGAAGGCAGCTTCGTCTACGAGCCGCCGGGCGAGATCCATACGCTGGTGGTCGACGAGGCGGTGGGCGGCGCTACCGAGATGATCACCTTCTTCAGCATCCACGGCGCGATGGTCTATGTCGACGACGCCGGTCAGACCACCGGCTACGAGGACGTGTTCACCAAGATCGAGATGTGCCGGCGCCATTACACCGAGGTGGGCCTCGGCGCGGACTACGTCGACCAGTTCGTGCGTTAGCCGGCCGGTCCCGGCGCCGCCTGCGGCGGCAGGCCATGAATCACCACTTCGCGCTGCGGCCGCGGCACCTCGATGCCGGCTTCGGCCAGGCCGTTGCGGATCT
>CAZBDE010000366.1:0-2560 GCA_964490415.1 uncultured Pseudoxanthomonas sp.
CTGAAGATGGTGCTGGAGGACGGCTTCTTCCATGCCGATCCGCACCCCGGGAACATCTTCTACCTGCCCGGCGGGCGCATCGGCGTGATCGACTTCGGCATGGTCGGGCGCGTCTCCGAGCAGCGGCGCTTCCAGATCGTGCAGCTGCTGCACGGGCTGGTCGCGCACGAGGCCGTCGCGGTCACCGACGTGCTGCTGGAATGGGGCGAGGGCAGCGGCGAGGCCGACGAGACGCGCCTGCAGGCCGACATCGGCGCCTTCGTCGACCAGTACCGCGGGGTGCCGCTGAAGGACCTGCGGATGGGGGCGATGCTGCTGGACGTCACCACCATCCTGCGCGACCACGGCCTGAGCCTGCCGCCGGACCTGGCGCTGATGATCAAGGCCTTCCTCACCCTGGAAGGCATGGGCCGGCAGCTGGATCCGGATTTCGACATGGCCAGCGCCGCGCGTCCGTACCTGGAGAAGGTGCTGCGGGCGCGCTGGTCGCCGCGCGCGCTGATGCGGCGCGGGCGGCGCGGCGCCATCGACGCGCTCGAGCTGGCCGGCGACCTGCCGCGCGAACTGCGCCGGCTGCTGCGCGCCGCCCGGCGCGGGCGCCTGAACATGCAGATCGAGGTGACCTCGCTGAAGGCCTTCGGCGACCAGGTCGACCGCGCCGCCAACCGGCTGACCATGGGCGTGGTCACCGCCGCCCTGGTGATCGGTTCCTCGATCGTGATGAACAGCGCGGGCGGCGGCGTCCCCAGCCGCTGGCTGCTGGCGCTGGGCGCGCTGGGCTTCATCGGCGCCGGGCTGACCGGGTTGTGGATCCTGCTGTCGATCTGGCGCAGCGGGCGCAGGTGATCCGCCCCGGCCCGGGGCTTGCGGGAGCGTCGTGTTAGTAGTATTACTGCTAACCATGAACACCCTCACCGACACCCAGCAGGCCATCCTCGCGCTCATCGCCGAGCGCATCGACGCGGAGGGCATGCCGCCGTCGCAGGCGGAGATCGCCCGCGCCTTCGGCTTCAAGGGGGTGCGCGCCGCGCAGTACCACCTGGAGGCGCTGGAGGCGGCCGGGGCGATCGAGCGGGTGCCGGGCCGCGCGCGCGGCATCCGGGTGAAGCAGCCGCCGCCGGCGATGCAGCCCGGGCTGGCGCTGGCGCCGGCCTCGAACGATGACGCCCTGCGCCTGCCGGTGCTGGGCCGGGTCGCCGCCGGCGCCCCGATCGGTGCCGACGCACCGGCCGACCTGGCCGAGAGCTTCGTGGTCCTGGACCGGGTGCTGTTCTCGCCGGCACCGGACTACCTGCTCAAGGTGCAGGGCGATTCGATGCGCGACGAGGGCATCTTCGACGGCGACCTGATCGGCGTGCACCGCACCCGCGACGCGCGCTCGGGCCAGATCGTGGTGGCGCGGGTGGACGAGGAGATCACGGTCAAGCTGCTGAAGGTCGGCAAGGATCGCATCCGCCTGCTGCCGCGCAACCCGGACTACGCGCCGATCGAGGTGCAGCCGGACCAGGATTTCGCGATCGAGGGCCTGTACTGCGGCCTGGTCAGGCCGAACCGCTGATGGCCGCGTGCCTGCCCGTTTTCCTGCCGGCGGCACGGCGTTTTCCGACCGGCCGCCGCGCCGGGCGGCGATGGGGCGCCGTCGCCGGCGCCACTAGTCTTGGATTCCCCGGCCCGGGTCGCAGCCTGTGCGACCCGGCCCCCGCAGACTTCGCACCACACCACTGACACCCGAGGACACCCCGATGGACGAGAACAAGAAGCGCGCCCTTGCCGCAGCCCTGAGCCAGATCGACAAGCAGTTCGGCAAGGGCTCGGTGATGCGCATGGGCGACCGCGCGATCGAGCCGGTGGAGATCATCCCGACCGGTTCGCTGATGCTGGACATCGCCCTGGGCATCGGCGGCCTGCCGCGCGGCCGGGTGGTCGAGATCTACGGTCCGGAGTCCTCGGGCAAGACCACGCTGACCCTGCAGGCGATCGCCCAGTGCCAGAAGCAGGGGGGCACCGCCGCCTTCATCGACGCCGAGCACGCGCTGGATCCGATCTACGCCGCCAAGCTGGGCGTCAACGTCGACGACCTGCTGCTGTCGCAGCCGGATACCGGCGAGCAGGCGCTGGAGATCGCCGACATGCTGGTGCGCTCGGGATCGATCGACATCGTGGTGATCGACGCGGTCGCCGCGCTGACGCCCCATGCCGAGATCGAGGGCGAGATGGGCGACCAGCTGCCGGGCCTGCAGGCCCGCCTGATGAGCCAGGCGCTGCGCAAGCTGACCGGCAACATCAAGCGCTCCAACACCACCGTGGTGTTCATCAACCAGCTGCGCATGAAGATCGGCGTGATGATGCCGGGCCAGAGCCCGGAGGTCACCACCGGTGGCAACGCGCTGAAGTTCTACGCCTCGGTGCGCCTGGACATCCGCCGCATCGGCGCGATCAAGAAGGGCGACGAGATCATCGGCAACCAGACCAAGATCAAGGTGGTCAAGAACAAGCTGGCGCCTCCGTTCAAGCAGGTCATCACCGAGATCCTGTACGGCGAGGGCATCAGCCGCGAGGG
>CAZBDE010000367.1:0-2555 GCA_964490415.1 uncultured Pseudoxanthomonas sp.
GACGTGCCCGGGGGTATCGATGATGTTGAAGCGGTATTCCGGCAGGGACTTGTCCATGCCCTTCCAGAACGCGGTCGTGGCGGCGGACTGGATCGTGATGCCACGCTCCTGCTCCTGCTCCATCCAGTCCATGGTCGCGGCGCCGTCGTGCACTTCACCGATCTTGTGGCTCTTGCCGGTGTAGAACAGGATGCGCTCGGACGTGGTGGTCTTGCCGGCATCGATGTGGGCCATGATGCCGAAGTTGCGGTAACGCTCGATGGGAGTGGTGCGAGCCACGGGAATCTCTCGTTTGCTTGGAGCTTCGGGAGGCGGAGCGGCGCGCGGCGCCGGCATCCGTTGAACGGGGGGCGCGGAGCCTGCCGCGCCGCCCGGGGGGCTGGTCGCACGGGCCCGTTCAAGGGCCCGGCCGATCACGCCAGCGTGATCACCAGCGGTAGTGGGCGAAGGCCTTGTTGGCCTCGGCCATGCGGTGCGTCTCTTCGCGCTTCTTGATGGCGCCGCCACGGTTCTCCGAGGCGTCGATCAGTTCGGCGGCCAGCTTGCGGGCCATGGTGTTCTCGCCGCGCTTGCGGGCCGAGTCGATCAGCCAGCGCATGGACAGGGCCAGGCGACGCGAGGAACGCACTTCGACCGGCACCTGGTAGGTGGCGCCGCCGACGCGACGCGACTTGACCTCGACCGACGGGGACACGTTGTCGAGCGCCTTCTGCACCACCTCGATCGAGTTGGCGTTCTTCTGGCCGATGACGTCCATCGCGTCGTACACGATGTTCTCGGCGATCGACTTCTTGCCGCTCTTCATCACCATGTTGATGAAGCGGGCGATGGTTTCGCTCCCGTGCTTAGGATCGGGGAGGACGGCGCGCTGGGGGGTGGAACCTTTACGGGACATGTCGGGCTTCCTCGATTAGCTCTTCGGGCGCTTGGCGCCGTACTTCGAACGGCCCTGGCGACGCTTGGTCACGCCGGCGGCGTCAAGCGCGCCGCGGACGGTGTGGTAACGGACACCGGGAAGGTCCTTGACGCGGCCACCGCGGATCAGGACCACCGAGTGCTCCTGCAGGTTGTGGCCTTCGCCGCCGATGTACGAGATGACCTCGTAACCATTGGTCAGGCGGACCTTGGCGACCTTGCGCAGGGCCGAGTTCGGCTTCTTCGGGGTGGTGGTGTAGACGCGCGTGCAGACGCCACGGCGCTGCGGGCACTTTTCCAGCGCCGGCGAGGCGCTCTTGTAGGTTTCCGCCTGCCGCGGCTTGCGGACCAGCTGGTTGATCGTCGCCATTGGTAAGGTTCTTCTGCTTGGGGCCCCGCGGACATTCAGGGGCCGGATACGTGAAAACGACGGCAGGCCGAAGGACGGCCTGCCGAGACGCGGGAGTATAGCGGTCGGGCGGAAATCGCGTCAACCGAGCCCCTTCCCTGGATTCAGCTCCCGGCGGCCGGACGGGCCGGCGCCGGGAACATCGCGGCGGGGTTCCTTCCCCGCCCTGCCCGGGCCTCGTGACCCGGGACGGACTGCTTACTCTTCCGTGGCGCCTTCGCCGGCCACGACCTCGGCCGGGGCCTCGGTCGCCACCTCGGACCCACCCGACAGCGCAGCCATCTCAGCCTCGGTGAGACCGGAAGCGGTGCGGCGCCGGTTGCTGTGGTAGGCCAGGCCGGTACCGGCCGGGATCAGGCGGCCGACGATCACGTTCTCCTTCAGGCCGCGCAGGCCGTCGCGGGTGCCGCGGACGGCGGCCTCGGTCAGCACGCGGGTGGTCTCCTGGAAGGAGGCCGCGGAGATGAACGATTCGGTCGCCAGCGAGGCCTTGGTGATGCCCAGCAGCACCGGGTCGAACTTGGCCGGCAGCTCCTTGCGGGCGACCAGGCGGGCGTTCTCCTCGATGAGGCGCTGGCGCTCGACCTGCTCGCCATTGAGGAACTTCGACTCGCCCTGGTCGGCGATCTCGACCTTGCGCAGCATCTGGCGGGTGATCACCTCGATGTGCTTGTCGTTGATCTTCACGCCCTGCAGGCGATAGACGTCCTGGATCTCCTTGACCAGATACGCGGCCAGCGGCTCGATGCCCAGCAGGCGCAGGATGTCCTGCGGGCTCGGCTCGCCGTCCACCACGGTCTCGCCCTTGGTCACGTGCTCGCCTTCGAACACGATGATCTGGCGGTACTTCGGGATCAGCTCCTCGTGCTCGCCGCCCTCGTTGTCCCGGATGATCAGGCGCTGCTTGCCCTTGGTGTCCTTGCCGAAGCTGACCACGCCGGAGCGTTCGGCCAGGATCGCCGGATCCTTCGGCTTGCGCGCCTCGAACAGGTCGGCCACGCGCGGCAGGCCGCCGGTAATGTCGCGGGTCTTGGACGCTTCCTGCGGGATCTTGGCGACCACGTCGCCCACGCCCACCGCCGCGCCGTCCTGCAGGTTCACCAGCGAGCGCGGCGGCAGCAGGTACTGCGCCGGCAGGTCGGTGTTCGGGATGCTCAGGTCCTTGCCGTCCTTGTCGACGATGCGGACCAGCGGGCGCAGGTCCTTGCCCTGGGTGCCGCGACGCTTGGGA
>CAZBDE010000368.1:0-2549 GCA_964490415.1 uncultured Pseudoxanthomonas sp.
CGACCTGTTCCTGTTCCCCAGCCGCAGCGAGACCTTCGGCAACGTGACCCTGGAAGCGATGGCCAGCGGCCTGGCCACCGTCGCTTTCGACGCCGGCGCCGCGCGCGAACACCTGCGCGATGGCAGGCACGGCGCGCTGGCCGTCGACGATGCGGACTTCATCGAGGCCGCCGTGCGCCTGTCCGCCGACGACGCGGCGCTGCGCACGATGGGCGCCGCGGCGCGCGCAGCGGTACTCGGGCTGCGCCCGGAACAGGTCGCCGCCGATTTCGATGCCCTGCTGGCGGGGCTGGCCCGCCGTGGAGAACGCGATGCCGCTCTCGCCGCCTGACCGCAGCCTGCCCGCGACCGCGCTCACGCCCCCGCGGCCACGCCGCGGCGCACGCCGTGCCGCGCGCCTGCGCGCCCGCGACCGCGGCTGGTGCGTGCGCGCCAACCGCTGGGCCGCGCGCAGCCTGGTGCGCCACTACTTCGCCTGCATCAGCCGGCTCGGCGACGGCGTGTTCTGGTACGCGCTGATGGGCATGCTCGTGCTGGTGGACGGCAGGGCCGGCCTGGCCGCGTCGGCGCACATGGCCACCACCGGCGCGGTCGCGCTGCTGCTCTACAGGCGGCTGAAGCGCTGGACCCGGCGGCCACGCCCGTTCGCCGCCGACGGCCGCATCAAGGCCTGGGTCGCGCCGCTGGACGAATTCAGTTTCCCGTCGGGGCACACGCTGCATGCGGTGTCCTTCAGCATCGTCGCGCTGGCCTGGTATCCGTGGCTGGCGGTGCTGCTGGTGCCATTCACCGCCTCGGTGGCCGTGTCGCGGGTGGTGCTGGGCCTGCACTACCCCAGCGACGTGCTCGCCGCCACCGGCATCGGCGTGCTGCTGGCCGCCGCCTCCCTCTGGCTGGCCTCCCCGCTGTTGTAGGAGCGCCCTTCAGGGGCGACCCGATCCCGGTGGAAGGCCCCGCGTTCAACGCGCAGCCTCCGGAGCGGTCGCCTTGAACGCCGCTGCGTCCAGCCGCCTCGGGTCGCCCCTGAAGGGCGCTCCTACAACGGCTCCAGGCGGGCGCGGACGATCGCCGGGGCGTTCTGCGCCGGCCAGTCGCGGTCGTTGGCCACCTGCGCGCGGCCGCGCGTGCCCTCCAGCCGCGCGAAATCCAGTTCGGCCACCGCCCAGGCTTCATCGCCCCGGGTGCGGGCGAGGATGCCGTCGGCGGGGAAACCGGCGTCCATCGGCGCGTACAGCGTGGCCTCGCCGGTGTTCGCGTCCAGCGCCGGGCTCCAGGGCGCCTGTCCGGCGGTGACCGCCCGGGCCACGAAGATGCGGTTCTCCAGGGCGCGTGCCAGGCAGCCGACCTGGACCCGGGTCGCGCCGGCGTCGGTGTCGGTGCAACTGGGCACCAGCAGCAGGCGCGCACCCGCTTCGTACTGCGCGCGTACCGGCAGCGGGAACTCGCTGTCGTAGCAGACCGAGATGCCGGCGCGGACGCCCTCGATGTCCACCACCTTCAGCGCATCGCCCGGGTCGATCACGCCGGTGGCCTTCTCGAAGCCGGTGAGCTGGAGCTTGTCCTGCCACGCGTGGCCGCCGTCCGGCGCGAACAGGTCGCTGCGGTTGCGGTATCGGCCCGCGCCATCGGCCAGCAGGAAGCTGCCGGCGACCACGTGCATGCCGGTGTCGCGCGCCAGGCCGGCGAACAGTTCCAGCCACGCCGCGCGCAACGGCTGGATCGCGGCCAGCGAGGCGTGCAGGTCGCCGTGCACCCGGGGCGGGAACATCGCCGCCAGTTCCAGCGACAGGTATTCCGGCAGCACCGCCAACCGCGCGCCACGCGCGGCGGCCTCGCCGAGCAGCACGCGCAGCCTGGCGGCGAACGCCTCGAAATCCGCGGGCCAGCCGACCGGGTACTTGCATGCGGCCACCTTCATGCCCCGCCCTCGCTCCAGTCGCGCAGCCAGAAGGTCAGCGGATGCGCGACCTCGCCGCGTCCCGCCTCGTTCCAGTCCAGGCGCAGGGTCATGCCCGGCTGCCGCGCGTAGCCGCGCCCGTGCCAGAACGCATCGTTGCCGCGGTGGTCCGCCGGCCTGCGCGGATCGTCGTCCTCGCGGTCGACCGCGCAGAACGCGGTCCAGCGGAAGCGGCCGAGCGCGCGCGCATGCGCCTCGCGCCGGTCGAAGAACGCATGGCCCACGCCCCGCCCGCGGTACTGCGGCAGCAGCACCGATTCGCCGAAGTAGAACACCTGCTCCGCCGGCAGGCCGGCGGCGCGGAACGGCGCGGAGAACGCCGGCTGGTCGTCGGCCAGGGGCAGGCCGGTGGACGCGCCGATGGGCTGCGCGCCGTCCAGCGCCAGCACGAACACGCTGTCGGGCGATCGCGCGTACGCGGCCAGGTAGTCGCGCTCGTAGGCGGCGTCGCCTTCGTAGAGATACGGCCAGGCGCGGAACACGGCGATGCGCAGGCGGGCGACAGCGTCGAGCCAGGGCTCGATGTCGGGGCCGCGGACCTGGCGGATCTCGGGCATGGCAGGCATGGACGCATTCTAGCGAGCCGGGTGCG